>NZ_JBYCZS010000010.1:0-184002 GCF_057586355.1 Caulobacter sp. SRI_008 | reverse complement strand
TCCCTACATACGATGCGCCCCTAAAGCAGCGCGCGGCAAGCGATGGCAGGCGCGTGGCGGCTGAAGATTGTGCGCTGCCGCCAAGCGCGGCCCTACTGCACCGGCCGCGCCACGGGCATCGAGACGATCCGCCACACCCCGTTCCACTGCTCCACGTCGGCCACAACGACGGCGGTTGCGCGCTGGCCCGCCGCCCAGCCTCCCGGAGGCGCGCCATAGCAGCCCGTGCTCGCGGACGCCTCCGCGTGGGTAGCCTTCCGCGCCTGGAGCAACACCTGCGCCTCCACCCGGCCGGTTCGGCCTTCCAGCATCTCGCCGGTGACGGTCGCGCGGAGGAGATCGAAGTGCGCCGCGCACAGGCCGCGATCCCCGATGTAGTCGACGAACTGCTTCTGG
This sequence comes from Caulobacter sp. SRI_008, assembly GCF_057586355.1. NCBI lineage: Bacteria > Pseudomonadati > Pseudomonadota > Alphaproteobacteria > Caulobacterales > Caulobacteraceae > Caulobacter > Caulobacter sp. SRI_008. The sequence continues at coordinate 183,606 of NZ_JBYCZS010000010.1, read as the reverse complement.
CGCAGCAGGGGGAGCATCTGCGCCGCGAGCGCCGTCCGGTCGAGCGCGGGCGCCGCAGGCTGTGCCGGGCTGCATGCGCTCGCCAGCAACACGGCTATTCCCATGCCCGCGAGCGGAACGAGATGTGTGCGCATCAGCGTCTCCGTCAGTTGAGGACGCGGTACCCGCGCCCTTCGAGGCAGGTCCCGACCATGGTCCGGTACTTGGCGTCCGCCACGGCCTTGGCGCTCAACCCGCCGGCCGCCGCTGCGGTGCCGGCCGTCATGGCGGCCGGGGCGGCCATCGCCGGCAGCACCGCAAGCGCCGCGCCGCCCGTCATCACGGTGGCGACGCCCACGAGCGCCGCGCCGCCGAGCCCCCACTTCATGGCCTTCTTCTTGGCCTCGGCGCGCCCATGCGTGGACGGGTCCGCTTCGGCGATCGCCGTGCAGGCCGCGTAGTCCTTTTCGTACGCCGCCTGGTTCACGCCCTTATGGTCGATCACGGGCGTCCAGGCTGGCGCGGCGGCCGCAGGCGGCGGAGAGCCCGCAAGGCGCGGCGCGCCGGCAGTGCCCGGCGCGATTGACGCGCAGCCGGCCAGCGCCGTCGCACAGGACAAGAGAATACTCGCCGCATACGCGGCATTCCGACTTTGCATTGGCCCACCCCATAGCTCAGAAGAGCATAGCTAACCGTCCCCATAATGGGGACATCACAGGCGCACCAGTACCAAAGACCGCTTAGCTTGGAAAGCGGCGTTATCTGTATGCAGCGGCCATGGGTAGGTTCACCCGATTACCGGCGGGCTATTGGCCAGATCAAGGCCGCCCGCGAAGCCGCCGGACTGTCGCAGCGCGAGGTCGCGCGCCGGCTCGGGAAGCCGGTGTCGTTCGTGAACAAGATCGAGCTGCTGGAGCGCCGCCTGGACATCGTGGAGTTCGTGGTGCTGGCCCGCGCGATCGGCATCGATCCGCATGCGCTCCTTGACGCCGTGCTGCCCGCGATCTCCGAGCTTCCGGAGTTCTGATCTGCTCTTACGGCGCGACTGCGTTCCGTCTAGCATTTCAGACACCGAGGCCCTCGTGCCGCAGCAACGCTTATCACGCAACGGCTCACATATGATCGGGGGTGCCCTAGATACTCGGCTGAACCAGAACCGATTACCCACCCCAAAGCTCGGGACCAGAACTTTGGATGGCTTATCGAAGCACGCGACCACGGCCGCCATGTCTGATTCGCGGCATTATGCCACTTTATTTTCACACCGAAAAGCTGTGGATAGCAGGCAAATGAGCTACACGCTTAGGTGTATATTCTAAATGTAGGGCATGTACCTTCACACAAACCACTAGATGTGGTTTATAAGATCGCAATGGTAGGAATCATCGACGATGCCTCGGCGCGTTGCAGAGGGTAGACATCTCAAAAAACGGAGATTAGGTTTACCCTTGTCGATAAAGTTGCGCCCGCCAGGAGCAGCTTTGTCGGCCGTCCTAGCGGGCGCCCCGCATCAGTCCACTTTGTAGGTGGCGCTAATGGGTTTAGTCGCGGTTGAAGGCGGGGGCGAACATAGCCCCAAACCATCCAACCACGGCGATCGTAATGACGTAGGTCATTTCGCCTCTCCTTGTCCTGAATCAAGCCACGGACAGCGAGAAGGCCTGCGTTACGTTGGTCGGCTCTCGTAAAGCCAACCAACAGAAGGCCGCCCCAACTGGGGCGGCCTTATCTGCGTTCATGCCCACAGATAGCTCGCCCTTTTGATGGCTCCGCTACATATCGCTGAAATTCGTTAACATGTCCAGATGACGCTTGCGCTCCAAGCGGCAATTCTGCGTACTACCGAACTCAACCTAAGCGGACTGACAATTGCCTACTCCCCGATCGGACAAGGGCCTGCGCCACGCGGTTCGCACCGACGAAGACGTTTTCGTGCCGAAGCCAGAAGACGAAAAAGTTGCGCCAGATTCTCTCCGCTTCGTCCTAGGGGCCTGTCGAAGGACATTCGGGAAGCAGGAGGCGACCGCAAAGGGCGTCAACCAGACCGTCTTCGCTGAAATTCTCACGAAATGTTGGCCCACGCGACGCCTTCAGACCCAAGGCTTTAGCCGAGGGAGCATCTCGAAAATCGAGAGCGGAAAGGCGAAGATCCAGTACGATCAACTCGAAGCCTATGGCCGCTCCCTTGACGTCCCTGCTGGACTTCTCCTCCTGATTTCCAGAGCTCGCTCAGAGCATGAAGGAGGCGGCCCTGTAGCTGTGACAGACCTCCTCGACCGTCTCGAACGAGCGATAGCCTTTATGCGGGGACGCGCTGCCCAGACCGGCATCAACTCGGTCAACGACGTATTCGAGGTATTGACCTCGTACCGACTAGGGGACCCCAGCGACACAGCCCAGCTTGGTGACAGAACCACTACACATGGGCCGCCAAATAGAGCTTCACGCGAGCCGGAACGCTGATCCTGCCCGTCTCCCACTCGTAGACGGCCGTTCCGGACACGCCGAGGCGCGCCCCGAGCGCTGCCTGGCTCAACCCCTGCGCCTTGCGCCAGCGCCGCAGCAGCGCGCCAGGGCTTCCATCGTGCCAGCGCACCATGTCGGGCCGGACCGACCGCAGATGTACGGGTCCTGGCAAATGCGGAAAGGGGAACGCAACCTGCCCGCTGGATCAAGGGACACCTCCAGACCCTGGCGGTTCATCTGCGCGGTCCCGCCGTTCGCCGGCCGCGCGTGGCCCTGGCGCTGTTCCTCACGCTCGTTTTATCGCTGGCCTCGACGCACCTGCACGCGCCGATCTTCGCCGGCGCGATCCTGATGCTCGCGCTTGACCTGCTGCCCGACGGCCAGGCCGCGATCGACGGCGCGGGCCTGGTGCTCTTCTTCTATGCGTGGGGCGCTTCGGCCATCGCCGCGGTCGTCGGTCGCCGCCGCGCGGGCGGCCGGGCCAAGTGGCTCGACCTGCTGGGCCTGCCCCTGATCTGGCTGGCCCAAGGCTGGGCCGGCTGCCACGCGCTGGTCCAGTTCGTCCTGCGTCCGCACCACTGGGACAAGACCCCGCATGCGCCTCGGGCTGGACGACGCTTGGGCTGAGCGCGTATGGCGTGGCCATGCACCCGACCATCGCCGCCTCTCCCATCGTCATGCGCACCGCCGGCTGGGCCGACTACGCCCTGCTCGACAGCGGGCGCGGCAAGAAGCTGGAGCGCTACGGCCGCTACACCGTCGTCCGCCCCGAGCCGCAGTGCTTCTGGGAGCCGCGCCTGCCCGCCCAGGCCTGGGACGAGGCCGACGCCGTGTTCGACCCGTCCGACGAGGACGAGGCCGGCCGCTGGCGCTTTCACGGCAAGCCGATCGAGAAGTTCGACCTGGCCTGGGGCGAGGCGAAGTTCCACGGCCAGTTCACGCCGTTCCGCCACCTGGCCTTCTTCCCCGAGCAGGCCGCCAACTGGGCCTGGCAGGACGAGCGCGTGCGCGCCTTCGTCAAGGCCCGCGGCCGCCAGCCCCGGATCCTCAACCTGTTTGGCTATACCGGCGTGGCCAGCCTGGTCTGCGCCGCCGCCGGCGCCCACGTCACCCACGTCGACGCCTCCAAGAAGTCGGTCGGCTTCGCGCGCGAGAACGCCGCCTTCGCCGGCCTCGCCGAAAAGCCGATCCGCTGGATCGTCGAGGACGCCCGCCGCTTCGTCGCCCGCGAGGTGCGCCGCGGCAACGTCTATGACGGCATCATCCTGGACCCGCCGAAGTTCGGCCGCGGCCCCGACGGCGAGGTCTGGCGCCTGTTCGAGGACCTGCCGGCCCTGACCGCCGACTGCGCCCAGCTGCTGGCCGAAGACGCCGACTTCCTGCTGATGAACGCCTATGCCGCCCGCGTCTCGGGCGCGGCGATGTCGGGCCTGCTGGCCCAGGCGCTGGAAGGCCGAGCCGGCGTCATCGACTGGGGCGAGCTGTCCCTCGTGGAAGACAAGGGCGACCGCCAGATCGGCCTGTCCTTCTTCGCCCGCTGGTCGTCGGAGGCCTGAGCGACATGAGCACCGTCAAGACCGTCACCTCCCTGACCAACGCCACGGTCAAGGCCGTCCGCGCCCTGCACATGCGCAAGGAGCGCGAGGACAGCGGCCTGTTCCTGGCCGAGGGCCTGAAGATCGTCATCGAGGCGATCGACTGCGGCCACGCGCCGAAGATCCTGATGTACGGCCCCGACGCGGCAGACCACCCGATGCTGCAGAAGGCCGCCAAGGCCTGCGCCGCCGCCGGCGGCGAAGTCATCGAGGTCAACCGCGAGATCCTCGAGAAGGTCTCCCGCCGCGACAACCCGCAAGCGGTCGTCGGGGTGTTCCGCCAAGTCTACACGCCGCTGTCGGCCATCGTGCCGCAAAGCGCCGACTGCTGGGTGGCCCTGCAGGCCGTCCGCGATCCGGGCAACCTCGGCACCATCATCCGCACGGCCGACGCGGCCGGCGCCGGCGGGGTGATCCTGGTGGGCGACTGCGTCGACCCCTATTCGGTCGAAGGCGTGCGGGCGACCATGGGCTCGGTCTTCGCCGTCAAGATCGCCAAGGCCAGCGTGCAGGAGTTCCTGGCCTGGCGCGAGGACTGGCCCGGCAGCGTGGTCGGCACCCTGCTGACCGCCACCGTCGACCACAAGAGCGCCGACTACGTGAAGCCGTCGCTGATCTTGATGGGCAACGAGCAGCAGGGCCTGCCGCCCGAACTCGCCGCCGCCTGCGACGTCAACGTCAAGATCCCCATGCGCGGCCGCGCCGACAGCCTGAACCTGTCGGTGGCCACCGGGATCATGATCTACACGGTGACGGGCTAGCCGCTTCGCGGCCCCCTCCGGCCCTCCGGGCCACCTCCCCCAGAGGGGGAGGATCTACGCCGCGCAAATGCTCCCCCTCTGGGGGAGCTGTCGGCGAAGCCGACTGAGGGGGCCGCGAAGCGGACACTCCCCCTTGCGCGACACCACGCCGCACACCATTTCCCCGCCTCGCCGCGGGAACGCTCGGGCCACCTTCGCCGCTCTCCCAAACGTGAAGCCGATTTCGACGGCGCCCCTGTGTTAAAGCGGCGCAGTCGGGCGGCGGCCTCTTCCAAAGCCGCCGCTTTTCCATATCTAATTCATGAAGGCGGGTGATTTGCCCGCCGGGAGAAAGCGGTCGATGGCCGAGCGAAAGCAAGGCGGACAAAATAACGGCGCGGGCTCTTCGGTCGTCACGGAAGTGAAGCCGAAGACGCAGAAGCCCTCGCTGTATCGCGTACTGATCCTTAACGACGACTACACCCCTATGGAGTTCGTCGTTTACGTGCTCGAACGGTTCTTCAACAAGTCGCGCGAAGACGCGACTAGGATTATGTTGCACGTTCACCAGAACGGTGTCGGGGTCTGCGGCGTTTTCACTTACGAAGTCGCCGAGACCAAGGTCGCCCAAGTGATCGACTCAGCCCGCAGACATCAGCACCCGCTGCAGTGCACCATGGAAAAGGATTGAGGAGCCTCCCCTTGCCCTCTTTTTCGCGTCCTCTCGAAGAATCCCTCCACCGCGCGGTGGCTTACGCCAACCAGCGAAAGCACGAATACGCCACGCTCGAACACCTGCTGCTGTCGCTCACCGACGATGACGACGCGGCTGGGGTCATGCGAGCCTGCGACGTGGACCTGACCGCTCTCAAGAAGAGCCTGGTCAATTATCTCGACGTCGAGCTCTCGTCCCTGGTGGTCGACGACGAAGAAGACGCCAAGCCCACGGCGGGCTTCCAGCGCGTCATTCAGCGCGCCGTCATCCACGTCCAGTCGTCCGGCCGCGAGGAAGTCACCGGGGCCAACGTCCTGGTCGCCATCTTCTCCGAACGCGAGAGCCACGCCGCCTACTTCCTGCAGGAGCAGGACATGACGCGGTACGACGCGGTGAACTTCATCGCCCACGGCATCGCCAAGAAGGCCGGCGCTTCCGAGCCCAAGGCCGCCAAGGGCGCGACCGCGGTCGAGGAAGACCAGGAAAAGCCCAACACCAAGACCGGCGGCGAGGCCCTTGAGGCCTATTGCGTCGACCTCAACGAAAAGGCCCGTCAGGGCAAGGTCGACCCGCTGATCGGCCGCGCGAACGAAGTGGAACGCGCGATCCAGATCCTGTGCCGCCGCACCAAGAACAACCCGCTGCTCGTCGGCGACCCCGGGGTCGGCAAGACCGCCATCGCCGAAGGCCTGGCGCGCAAGATCATCACCCACCAGGTCCCCGAAGTCCTGGCGGAAGCCACCATCTACTCGCTCGACATGGGCGCGCTGCTGGCCGGCACCCGCTATCGCGGCGACTTCGAGGAACGCGTCAAGCAGGTGGTCAAGGAACTCGAGAACCACCCCAACGCGGTGCTGTTCATCGACGAGATCCACACCGTCATCGGCGCCGGCGCCACCAGCGGCGGGGCCATGGACGCCTCCAACCTGCTGAAGCCGGCCCTGGCCTCGGGCACCCTGCGCTGCATGGGCTCGACCACCTACAAGGAGTTCCGTCAGCACTTCGAGAAGGATCGGGCCCTGGTCCGTCGCTTCCAGAAGATCGACGTCAACGAGCCGACGGTGGAAGACACCATCAAGATCCTCAAGGGCCTGAAGACCTACTACGAGGACTTCCACAAGCTGAAGTACACCGCCGAGGCCCTGAAGGTCGCGGTGGAGCTGTCGGCCAAGTACATCACCGACCGCAAGCTGCCCGACAAGGCGATCGACGTGATCGACGAGGCGGGCGCGGGCCAGATGCTGCTGCCGGAAAGCCGTCGCAAGAAGATGATCGGCGTCAAGGAGATCGAGGCCGTCGTGGCCAAGATCGCCCGCATCCCGCCGAAGTCGGTCAGCAAGTCGGACACCGAGGCCCTCAAGGAACTCGAGGCCGACCTGAAGCGCGCCGTGTTCGGCCAGGACGAGGCTATCCTGCAGCTGTCCTCGGCCATGAAGCTGGCGCGAGCGGGCCTGCGCGATCCGAACAAGCCGATCGGCTCCTATCTGTTCAGCGGCCCCACCGGCGTCGGCAAGACCGAAGCCGCCAAGCAGCTGGCCTTGACGCTCGGCATCGAGATGATCCGCTTCGACATGTCGGAGTACATGGAGCGCCATACCGTGAGCCGCCTGATCGGCGCCCCTCCCGGCTATGTCGGCTACGACCAGGGCGGCCAGCTGACCGACGCCGTCGATCAGCACCCGCACGCGGTCGTCCTGCTCGACGAGATCGAGAAGGCCCATAGCGACATCTACAACATCCTGCTGCAGGTCATGGACCACGGCACCCTGACCGACTCCAACGGCAAGAAGGTCGACTTCCGCAACGTGGTCCTGATCATGACCACCAACGCGGGCGCCTCCGACGCCCAGCGGCAGTCGATCGGTTTCGGCCGCTCCAAGGTCGAAGGCGAGGAAGAGGCCGCCCTCAAGCGCCTGTTCACGCCGGAGTTCCGCAACCGCCTGGACGCGACGGTGGCCTTCAAGCCGCTGACGCCGGAGATCATCCGCCAGGTCGTGCAGAAGTTCGTGATGCAGCTGGAGGCGCAACTGGCCGACCGCAACATCACGATCGAGCTCTCCGACGACGCCGCCGACTGGCTGGCCAAGAACGGCTTCGACGAGCTCTACGGCGCTCGTCCGCTGGCCCGGGTCATCCAGGAGCACATCAAGAAGCCGCTGGCCGACGACATCCTGTTCGGCCGCCTGATCCGCGGGGGCCACGTCAAGGTGGTGCTCGAGAACGGCAAGATCGGCTTCGAGATCGAAAGCGCCTCGGAAGGCAAGTCCGGCAAGTCGGACGACGCCGAGGAGCCGGCGCTGGCCGAATAAGGTCAGGCGTCGCTTGAATACGGAAAAGGCCCGGAGCGATCCGGGCCTTTTTCTTTATCTGAGGTGGCGCGCGCCCAGCGTGGTGAGCAGCCGCAAGGCCCGCTCCTCGTCGAGGCCGGCGGGCGTGAAGTGCTCCAGCCCCACCTCGGACAGGGCCGAGGCGTCCTCCGCCTCCAGCCGCCGCTGGCCCATGTTCCAGTCGCGGAACAACCGCCGCTCGGCCGGGCCGTCGGCGATCAGCACGATCTCGTCGTGGCGCGGGTCGCGGCCGATGCGCGCGAAGGCCTCGGCGACGGTCTGGCCCGGCCCCTCCAGCACCTGCAGGAACCGTCCCTCCCCGGCCGCCAGAAAGCCGGTGATGTCGTCGACGCGGTTGTTCTGGATCGACCTGGCGACCACGGCGCGCAGGGTTTCGTCCAACTGTTCGGGATGGGCGGCCCGGCTCGCATAGACCAGGCGATAGAGGCCGCGCCGGGCCAGGATATCGGTCATTCACGGTCCTCGGCCGCTACTGAAGCTCAGGCCGGAGGGTTAAGACGCGGAACCGTTAAAAGGTTCATTCGGCTCACGCGCCGGCTGTAGACAAAACGGGAACAAACGCGTAGCGTGAGGACATGAGCACCGTCCCCTTCGACACCCTGAGCGCCTCGAAGCGCCTGCGCGAAGCAGGGGTCGCTGAAGGTACGGCCGAGGCGATCGTGGAACTGATCCAGCAGACGACGATGCTTCCCGACATCTCCGAATTGGCGACGCGCTCGGAGCTGCAGGCCGTGAAGGCCGAGCTGAAAAGCGACATCGCCCTCACCGAGGCCCGCATCCGCGCCGACCTCAGCGAGAAGATTCGCCTTCAGGGCTGGGCCCTGCTGGGCGGCATGGCCGTGCTGGTGTCGATCTCCACCGCCCTGATCAAGCTGCTGCCCTAGCCAGTCAGCCTTAGGGGCTCAGCCCTGGCCACGCTCGCGGATGGCCTTCACTTCGCGCCAGATGCGGAACAGGTACTCCACGCTCGCCGCGCCGCCGATGAAGCCGATCGAGTAGCCGAGGCTATTCAGGAAGGTCGAGATCGACTGGCTGAGCGGCGCCAGGGCCGAGCCCTGCTGAAGCGCCGAGATCACGCCGATCAGTTGCACGATGTCGCCGGACAGGCTGACGATCGCCGCGGCGGCGACAATGCGGGTCACCGGATGCAGGCGACCGAAGAAACCCGCCACGCGGTCGGCCGGAGCGTTCAGAGCGTCGGACACGTCGTCTCTCCCTGCGCGCCCAGGGCCCGCAACTGATGATAGGTTCGGGCAAGGAACTCGACCCAGGCCGCGCCCGCGACGCTGGCGACGATCGCGCCCAGCCGCAGCAATCCATCGCCCAGCCACCGGGCAAGCCAGGCCTGCAGGAAACCGATATCGGCCGGACCGATCGACGGCATGCGCGTCGCCTCGCCGGCCGCGTAGGCGACACCAACGAAATAACCGGCCAGCACGACCAGTTGCAAACCGGCCGCCCCCAGCAGGATCCAGGTGATCGGATGAAGTTTCATAGAGCCCCCGCGCCTCCTATGCAGGCGTTCGCGCGGGCTCGCAACTTCAGGCTTCAGAGCGCCGCGGCGATCTTCGCGGCCAATGCCTTCAGCTCTTCGGCGTCGGCCATGCCTTCGCCGTGACGGCCCAGCGCCTGGCCCTCGTAGCGGGGGATGACATGGAAGTGCAGGTGGAACACCGTCTGGCCGGCCGGGGCGCCGTTGAACTGGGTGACGACGACGCCGTCGGGCTCCAGGGCCTGCGTCACCGCCCGGGTCGCCTTCTGCACCGCGCCGATCAGCCGCCCCAGGGTCTTGGGCTCGGCCTCCAGCACGTTGCGCGCCTTCGAGGTCTTGGAGATCACCAGCAGGTGGCCCGGCGACTGCGGGAAGGCGTCCATGAAGGCCAGGACCTCGTCGTCCTCGAACACCTTCACGCTCGGGATCTCGCCGCGAACGATCTTGGCGAAGATGTTGTCCGGGTCGTAGGTTCCGTGAAGGCTCATGACCGTCTCCATTGCGTGGGACAGGTCCTAGCAAACCACGAGGGGGGCGCAAGCGTGGGCAAGACCGACGAGGCAGGCCAGGGCCTGACCGACCGCCAGAAGAAGTGGTTCGCCTCGGTGCAGGCCAGCCTTGAGCGCGACACCGGCAAGACCCTCGCAGAGTGGGTCGAGATCGTTCGCCGCGACTGCAAGGAGACCAGACCCAAGGCCCGCGTCGACTGGCTGAAGGCCAATTACGGCCTGGGCGTCAATCGCTGCGCCCACATCCTGGGCGAGGCCTTCCCGTCGGAACTGGGCTGGGACGACGCGAGCGGCCTGCGCGCAGCGCTGTGGACCGACCCGGCCTCGACGGCGATCCTGGAGGCGATCGAGGCGGCCGTGGCCGACTTCCCAGGCCTCGTCAGCGGTCAGCGCAAGAGCTTCACCGCCTGGTCCGCCAAGGTGCAGTTCGCCGCCGCCAAGCCGGTGAAGGGCGGAACCGTCTCCCTGGGCCTGGCCCTGACGCCAGACGCCTCCCCTCGCCTGGCCGAGCCGAAGAACGAGAGCTGGTCCGAGCGGCTGAAGGCCAAGCTGGCCCTCGCCTCCCCGGCCGAGGTCGACGACGAGGTCGCGGCCCTGCTGAAAGCGGCCTGGGACCGCTCCTGAACGGGAACGCGGGAGGCCACAGCCACGTTTTTGACGGCGGGAGGACAAGAGCCATGTCCAAGGAAGCCGATCTCACCGCCAAGTTCTGGAGAGCCCTCAAGAACGACCGCACCGTGATGCTGGGACTGCCCGACGTCGAGGGCGGCCACAGCCAGCCGATGACCGTCCTGATGGACGGCGATCACAGCGGACCGATGTGGATCTTCACCTCGGCCGACAGCGACCTCGTCGCCGCCCTGCCCCACGAGCGCGACGCGGTGATGCACTTCTCGTCCAAGGGCCACGATCTCTTCGCCCAGATCGACGGCCATCTGCGCATCGACACCGACTTCACCACCGTCGAGCGCCTCTGGAACCCGTTCATCGCCGCCTGGTTCGACGGCATGGACGACCCGAAGCTGCGGCTGCTGCGCTTCGAGCCCGAACACGCCCGCATTTGGCTGAACGAGAACAGCCTGTTCGCCGGCATGCGCCTGATGCTCGGCCGCGATCCCAAGCGCGACTACCGCGACAAGGTCGCCGAGGTCGTGCTGCACTAGTCCGGATCGACGTCAATTGCCCGCCCCCCATCCGTCTTTCCCCGCGAAGGCGGGGATCCAAACTGACGTTCCGGAGGAGGCGCGGCAGCAGGTCATCCGTCGGCTCGGCTTGGATCCCCGCCTTCGCGGGGATGCTCGGTGGAAATGGGCTCTAGCTTCTGAAAGCCGATCCGCCGAGCGCTTCAGCGCGCCTCGCGGAACGGCGAATATTCCTCGGTGAGCGCCTCGATCTCCTGCGCCACCGCCTCGCGCTCGCGCTCCAGATAGCGCGCCACCGGCTCGCGCAGGGCCGGGTCGGCGATCCAGTGCGCCGAGTAGACGGCGCTGGGCAGATAGCCGCGGGCGATCTTGTGCTGCCCCTGGGCGCCGGCCTCGACGCGCGGCAGGCCCAGCCGGATCGCGTGCTCGATGGCCTGGTAGTAGCAGAGCTCGAAATGCAGGAACGGCACGTCCTCGGTGCAGCCCCAGTGGCGGCCATAGAGGCAGTCGCGGCCGATCAGGTTCAGGGCCCCGGCGAGCCACGGCCCGCCCGGCCGTCGCGCCAGGATCAGCAGCACCTTGTCGGCCAGCCGCTCGTGCAGCAGCGAAAAGAACCGCCGGTTCAGATAGGGCCGCCCCCACTTGCGGGCGCCGGTGTCCATGTAGAAGCCGAAGAAGGCGTCCCAGTGCTCCGCCTTCAGCGCGTCGCCGGACAGGGCCACGATCTCCAGCCCGTCCTGGGCGTCGCGCCGCTCGCGGCGGATGGTCTTGCGGCGATTGGACGACAGGGCCGCAAGGAAGTCGTCAAAGGTCGCGTAGCCGGCGTTTTCCCAATGATACTGCTGGTCCTGCCGGCGCAGCAGGCCGCGATCGCCCATCCAGTCCCACTCGTCGGCCGTCGGGAAGGTCACGTGCAGCGACGAGGCCTTCAGGCGGTCGCACAGGGTCAGCGCCCCGCCCAGCAGGGCCGAGCGCGCCTCGTCGGGATCGACGTCGGGCCGCGCGATCAGCCGCGGCCCGGTCACCGGCGAGAACGGCGCCGAGCACTGGAGCTTGGGATAGTAGTCGCCTCCCGCCCGCTCGTAGGCGTCGGCCCAGACGTGGTCGAAGACGTATTCGCCCTGGCTGTGGTTCTTCAGATAGAGCGGCATCACCCCGCCGATGGCGCCATCCACGTCGGCGACGCTGACGTGATGCGGCGCCCAGCCGGTGCGGTCGCTGGCGCAGCCGCTCTCTTCGAGGATGTCGAGGAAGTCAAAGCTGACGAAGGGGTCGCCGGACGGACCGGCGCAGGCGTCCCAGGCTTCCTTGCCGATATCGGCGATGCGGCGGTGGATGCGCACCTCCGCCTTAAGCGAACTCACGCCGTGAAGCCCTCGAAGATCAGGTTGTCGCAATGGTCGGAGACGGCGTCCCACTGTTCCTGGGAGCGCACCGTCCAGGCGATGATCGGCATGCCCTTGCCCCGGAACACGTCGGCGCGCGCGCTCGGCAGCATGTCGAGGCCCAGGGCCAGGAAATCGGGCCGCGCCAGCTCCACCTGCTCCAGCGCCGCCAGCGACTTGCGCAGCTCCGGCGCCAGCTTGCGGGCGTTGTCGTCGTTCCAGCCGTAGGAATCCAGACCCCGCAGGATCTGCGGATGATGGTCGGCGAACCAGGCATGCGAATAGGGATTGAAGCCGATCACCGCGATCGGACCGTTGTGATCGATCAGGATCTCGGAGACCTTCTTTTCCAGTTCCCCCACTTCGCCGAACGGGGTCTTCAGCTCGATATAGACCATGGCCCGGTGGCCGATCACCGCCAGGGCGTCGGCCAGGGTCGGGATGGTCTCGTCGGTGCCCGACAGCTTCAGCGCCCCCAGCTCGGCGGCGGTGTGGTCGCGCAGGCGGCCCTCGGCGCCGGTCAGCCGCTCCAGGCGATCGTCGTGGAAGACCACCGCCTGTCCGTCGGCCGTCAACTGCACGTCCAGCTCGATGGCGTAGTCCTTGGCGCAGGCGGCCTGGAAGGCGGCCAGGGAGTTCTCCGGCGCGCCGCCAGGCGTCCACAGTCCGCGATGGGCCACGGGCGGATCGAACAGGCGCTCCCACGCCTCGCCGAACACCTCGGTCCCGGGACGCGAACGGGCGCGCATCAGAAGACCTCCACCACGGCGTCGACCTCGACGGCGAAGCCCAGCGGCAGCTTGTAGACGCCGACGGCCGAGCGGGCGTGACGGCCGGCGTCGCCGAACACCTCGACCATCAGGTCCGAGGCGCCGTTGATCACCTTGGGAATGTCGATGAAGTCCGGGCCGGCCTGCACGAAGCCGCCCAGCTTGACGATGCGGGCCACCTTGTCGAGGTCGCCGGTCGCGGCCTTGATCTGGGCCAGCAGGTTGATCCCGCAAAGGCGGGCGGCCTTCTGGGCGGTCTCCAGGTCGACGTCGACCCCGACCGTGCCCTTAATGCCGCCCGAAGCGTCGAGCGAGATCTGGCCGGAGATGTGGACGAGATTGCCCGACCGCACGAACGGCACGTAGTTGGCCACCGGCGCCACCGGTTCCGGCAGCGTGATCCCGAGACCCGCCAGACGCTCTTCCACCTTCGACATTCAAACGCTCCCTTACCGAGTGCGCATGCTTAGCAAGGGGCAGCCTTCGCACAAGAAAAAAGGCCCGGACGCACCGTCCGGGCCAAAGGGCGCAAGAAAAAAGGCCCGGACGCGAGGTCCGGGCCGAAAGGCTGGGTAGATCTGCGAAACGGCCCGCAAGCGTGGCCGTTCCGAATTGGGTTTGGTTAGCGAGCGGCCTGGAACTTCTCGACCGTGGCGGTGACGCGCTCGTTCAGCGGCTTCACCGAGTCCTTGATCGAGGCCGAGACGATCTCCGAGGCCTTGCTGACCTGGGCGATGTAGGCTTCCAGGGCCGACTTGGCCCAGGCGGTCTGCAGCTCGACGGCTTCCTGCACGCTCTTGGCCGAAGCCAGGGCCTTGGCGGCGGCGACTTGATCCTCGGCGGCCTTCTTCGAGTAGGCGAAGGCTTCGGCGCCCAGGGCTTCGGCGCCCTTGGTCGCGGCGGTCACCGAGGCGACGACGGCTTCGAGGTTCTTCTTCGAATGGGTGTTGGCCTCGGCCAGGGCGGCGAGCGACTTGTCGACGCCGTCCTTGAACGCTTGGTTGCCGGCGGAGGTGTATTGCTCGACGGTGCTCTTCAGGGTCTCGGTGACGGCCATGGGGAAGGCTCCTGGGCAGGTGGCGGGGCACGGGTTCGAGCGACGGGAGGAATGAGACGTTCCGCAGCCCTGCCCCATGCGTTGGGACGACATGGTTTTCTCATGTTGCAGTGCAGCAGTCAAACGTTTTTGTGCAGCGCACCATAACCTAGGGTGAAGCTGCTCCGTGCGCTGAGTTCCCGCATGGCGCGAACGCGACGCAGCGATGAACCAACAGAGGCGAAGCGTTGCCGCAACGCCCAAGTTTTATCTCATTCTGCGGCGAAATCGCTCACCAGTTGTTTACTTTGGCGTAAGGCGACAACGCGCATGCTAGGTTCACGCGTGTGGCGGTGCGGAACCGCTCAGTTCAAATGACGGACGTTTGTCGCATGTTCGCCAAGCTTAACTCCGCCCGTAGCCTCCTCGTCGCCGTCGGCTTCGCCGCGGCCGCGCTGGTCGGCGTCGCTGCTCCCACCGTCGCTTCGGCCCAGATCCCGTACCTGCAGCTCAACGCCGCGGAACCCAAGTACGCGGCCATCGTGATCGACGCCAATTCGGGCGAAGTCCTTTACGACAAGCGCGCCGACAGCCCCCGCTATCCGGCGTCGGTCACCAAGGTGATGACGCTGTACCTCACCTTCGAGGCGCTCAGCGAAGGCCGCCTGAAGCTGACCGACCGCGTGCCGATCTCGCCGCGCGCCGCCGCCCAGGCTCCGACCAAGATGGGCCTGCGCCCCGGCGACAGCCTCAGCGTCGACGAGGCGATTCGCGCCATGGCCGTGAAGTCGGCCAACGACATCGCCACCGCCATGGCCGAGAAGCTGGCCGGCAGCGAAAGCCGCTTCGCCGCCCTGATGACCCTGCGCGGTCAGGAACTGGGCATGCGCAACAGCCGCTTCGTCAACGCCTCGGGCTTGCCCGACAGCCGCCAGATCAGCACCGCCCGCGACCTGGCCATCCTGTCGCGCGCCACCATGCGCGACTTCCCGCAGTACTATTCCTACTTCAGCCTCAAGGGCTTCGAGTTCCGCGGCAACTATGTGCGCGGCCACAACCGCCTGCTCAACAGCATGGACGGCTTCGACGGCCTGAAGACCGGCTACACCAATGCGTCCGGTTACAATCTCGCCGGCTCGGCCGTGCGCGACGGCCGCCGCCTGATCGCCGTGGTCCTGGGCGGCTCCTCGACCGCCTGGCGCGACAACAACATGGAAGACCTGCTGACCACGGGCTTCGACGTGCTCAAGCGCCGCTCGCACGGCGAGCGCACCACCATCGCCGCCAACCTCTATGAAGACGAGCCGACCGGCCCGATCATGCGCCCCTCCTCGGAAGAGGGCGACGGCGACCAGGCCGGCCTGAAGATCGTCCTGACCGACAACCCCAAGCCCGTCCCGGTGAAGGTCTCCCCCACCCTCAAGGCCGCCAAGGACGCCGCCAAGCCGGCGCCGAAGAAGGTCAAGGGCGAGTGGAGCGTCCAGGTCGGCGCCTTCCAGTCCAAGAGCCTGGCCAACAAGCAGCTGGGCTTGGTGCGCGACCGCTTCGCCAAGGCCGTGGCCGACGCCGAAGGCGCCGTGGTCGGCGCCGCCGGCGGGGCCTTCCGCGCCCAGTTCCAGGGCATGACCGCCGAGGCCGCCCGCGCAGCCTGCTCGGCCATCACCGCCAAGCGCCAGCCCTGCATGGTCATCGCTCCGCGCTGATCGCCGGCTCTTTGAGCTCAATTCGAAAAGCCGGCAGCCTCACGGTTGCCGGCTTTTTCATTGCGCTTGAACGGGTCGCCCCCTCCTCCGAGCATCCCCGCGAAGGCGGGGACCCAAGCAGAGTCAGCGGGTCTGTCGCCGAGCGCGCTTCATCCTGAAAGTCAGCTTGGATCCCCGCCTTCGCGGGGATTGAACGGTGATGGGTGCGCAGAGGTCCTGGCGCCAAAGCCCCTCACCGCCCCTTGAGCAGCCGATCCCGCGCCGCGTTGAGCTGCGCCGCCAGCCCCGCCGTGCCGCCCTTGTCGGGATGGGCCAGGCGGATCAGCCGGGCGTAGGCGGCCTGGATTTCTTCGGCGCCGGCCTGGGCGTCGACGCCCAGGATCGAGCGCGCCTCGCTGGCCGACAGCTGCGCCTTGCCCGGCTCGGCCACCTTGCGGATCACCGGACGCTGGCGGGCCGAAGTGGCGCACCACAGGCCCAGCACGCACAGCGCCAGGGTCGCCGGCCACTGGCTGCGCACGCCGGCATAGGCCGCCGCGGCGAAGGCCGCGGCCGAGGCCACGCCCGCGCCGACGCGCCAGCCCTCGCCGGCCAGCAGCGGCTTGCGCTTGCCCCACAGCAGCCAGGCGACGACCACGCCGCCGAGGATCAGATAGAAGAGCATCAGCGGTCCCGCCGCCGCCCCAATGACTTATTGGGCGGCGAGCAGAGTTTCGCCCGAGAACGCCGCCAGGCCAAGCGAGTGCATCAGCGCCCGCAGTTCCTGACGCGCGGCCAGGTGCTGCAGCGACACCGGCACCGGACGCACCTGGGTCGACAGGTCGGCGATGGTCAGGCCGAACGGGAACAGCTCGCGATAGATCACGCGATCGCGCAGGCCGGGGCCCATGCGGAAGCCGACCCGCTTGGCCAGGGCCGTCAGGCGGTCTTCCAGGCGCTTGCGGTTACGGGCCTCGGTGGTGGCCAGGCGGTTGCGCAGCACCACCCAGTCCAGCGGCTGGCGCTGGCCGGCCATGGCGCGGGCCTTACGGGCCTCCCACACCGTCTGGGAATAGAGGCTGGGCTTCTGCAGCTCCATGGTCACCGGATCGACGTGACCCAGCATGTCGAAATCGACGAAGCTGTCGTTCATCGGGGTGACGATCAGGTCGGCCAGGCCATGGGCCATGCGGGTGATCTGGGTGTCGCCGCCGGGGGTGTCGATCAGCACGAAGTCGGCGACCTCGCGCGCGGCCAGGAACGCCTTCTCGAACGCGGCGACCTGTTCGGCCTCCGAGGCCGCGGCCAGGGCGATGTCGTTGTCGCTGAGACGGAAGGTCTGCGGCATCGGCAGCTTGATGTCGTTGCCGGCCAGCCAGGCCACGCGGTTCTCGCAGAACCGCATGCTGGTGCACTGGCGCAGGTCCAGGTCCATGATCGCGACCCGGGCGCCGCCGTACAGCAGCGACGTCATCAGGTGCATGGCGATGGTCGACTTGCCGGCGCCGCCCTTTTCGTTGCCGACGACGATCACGCGCGTTTCGGCCATTGGCTTCATCCTTCGTTCCGCCCGACTCGGCGAATCTAACCAAAATCTTAACGCGCATGAAGCGCCCTGCACGCCATCAGCGTCAATCTTGTGGCGCCCGGCGTCCACAGACTCCGCGTCGCAGGTGGACCGACTGTCCCAGATCGGCCATAAGCCGCCCCGTCCGAACGCTTGTTTTTGCGTTGCAGCAGAGTTCCGCCATGACCCGCATCGTCCGCACCGTCGCCGAACTGCGCCAGCAAGTCCGCGCCTGGAAGGCCGCCGGCGAGCAGGTGGGCCTGATCCCGACCATGGGCGCGCTGCACGAAGGCCACCTGTCGCTGATCCGTCTGGCGCAGACCAAGGTCCAGCGCACCGTGGCCAGCGTCTTCGTCAATCCCAAGCAGTTCGCCCCGCACGAGGACTTCGACGCCTATCCGCGCGGCGAGGCCCGCGACGCCGAGCTCCTGGAAACCGTCGGCTGCGACCTGCTGTTCGCGCCGGGCGGGGCCGAGATGTACCCGGAAGGCTTCGCGACCAGCATCAACCTGACCGGCGTGTCCGAGCCGCTGGAAGGCGCCGCCCGCCCGCAGTTCTTCGGCGGCGTCGCCACCGTGGTCACCAAGCTGCTGATCCAGGCGGAACCGGACATCGCCGTCTTCGGCGAGAAGGACTACCAGCAGCTCCAGGTCATCCGCCGCGTCACCCGCGACCTCGACCTGCCCGTCGAGATCGTCGGCGCCCCCACGGCCCGCGCCGAGGACGGCCTGGCCCTCTCCTCGCGCAACGCCTACCTGTCGCCCGAGGAACGCGCCGCGGCCGTCGCCCTGCCGAACGCCATGAAGGCCGCCATCGCCGCCGTCCAGGCCGGTGAGCGGGTCGAGGCCGCCGAGGCCGCCGGCAAGGCCGCCCTGGCCGCCGCCGGTTTCCGCCAGATCGACTATTTCGACTTCCGCGACGCCGACGACCTGTCGCGCCTGGGTCCGGACGCCCTTAACGGCGCAAAGGCCCGCCTGCTGGCCGCCGCCTGGCTTGGCAAAACCCGCCTGATCGACAACATGGCCGCCTAGCCGCCGCCGGGGAGCTCCAGCCATGCTGCTCCTCGACTTCGTCCTGCGCGGCGGCGGCTCGGCGCTCCTGGCGTTGATCGCCCTTGTCCTGCTGCGCGACCGCAGAGGGTCTGACCTCGCCCGCCTCAGCGCCGCCTTCGCCTGCGGCGTCATCGTGCACGTCTGGCGGACCGCGCCGGGCTTCTCGGCGCTCGATCCCCGGATCGCCATCCCCGTCATCGCCGTGACGACCGGCAACACCCTGCTGTTCTGGTTGCTGGCGCGGCGGACCTTCGACGACGGGTTCGCCCCCCGCCCATGGCACGGCGCCGTATGGGGTCTGATCGTGCTGCTGCAGGTCGCCAACCAGCTGGGCGCGGGCTCCCAGGTCCTCGGCCCGCTGCTGACTGTCCAGGCGCCGGCCTTCGCCGCCCTCGCCCTGATCCAGACCGTGCGCACCTGGCGCGACGACCTGATGGAGCGCCGCCGCCGGCTGCGGGTGTTCGTCGTCCTGGCCTGCGCGGCCTACATCCTGGCCAGCGCCGTCCCCGACCTCGGCGGCGCGCGGCCCGACGCCCCCGGCCTCGGCAACCTCTTCGGCGCGATCACCTTGCTGGCCGCCAGCCTGATCGTGGCGGCGGGCCTGCTGCGCCTCGCGCCCGAGAGCGAGCCCTCCAGGCCGCCCACCGCCCCGCCCCTGCCCGACGCCGCCGAGGACGCCCTGCTGGGCCGGTTGCGCCGGGTGATGGACGAGGAGCGCCCGCATCGCGACGAGCGCCTCACGGTGGCCAAGCTGGCCGCGCGGCTGTCCGTGCCCGACTACCGCCTGCGCCGGCTGATCAACCAGCGGCTCGGCCACGCCAACTTCCAGGCCTTCGTCAACGGTTACCGTCTGGCCGAGGCCAAGGCCGCCCTGGCCGATCCAGGCCAGACGCAGGTTCCGATCCTGACCATCGCCTTGGACGCCGGCTTCGGCTCGCTGGCCCCGTTCAACCGCGCCTTCAAGGCGCAGGCCGGCGTGACGCCCGGCGCCTATCGCAAGGCGGCGGCCGATCGGATTTCGAAATCCGACGAGCCATAGCCGCCGACCACCCCCTTCATCGCCGCCTCTTCCACCGGAGCCGACGATGACCACCGCCCCGATCGACAAGCCGACCCTCTGCGCCGCCGCCGTGCTGGCCATGTGCGCGACCACCTTCAGCCACGAGGCCCTCGGCCACGCCGGCGCCTGCCTGGCCTCGGGCGCGGCGGTCGAGCATCTGAGCTCGGCGATCTTCCGATGCGCACGACCCTCCCCCCTGGTCGACGCGGCGGGACCGGTCGCCAACCTCGTCGTCGGGGCCCTGGCCTGGTCGGCGGCGAGCCGTGTCCGCACGCCCGCTCCACGGCTGCTGCTGGCCCTGGTCGGCGCGTTCAGCTGGTTCTGGGAGGGCGGCTACGCGCTCAAGGCCATGGTTCTGCGGGACGGCGACCTCTATTTCGGCCTCGCTGGCGCCTTGGGGGCGGTTCCTGTCGCGGTGCGCGTTCTGGCGGCGACGATGGGGATCGGCCTCTATGTCGTGACGCTGCGCCTGGCCCGTTCGATGCTCGGCGACGGAACGGCCAGGACGGCCTGGCTGGCGGCGACGCTCGCGGCCCTGCTGGCCGCCCTGGCGAGCACGCGCGACCTTGGTCCGGGCCTGCGTGACGCGGGCCTGGAGATCGGCCTGGCCTCGGCGCCGTTGATCTGGATCGGTGGGAACGCCGCGTCCCGGGGTCTCGCCCGAGACCGCTCGCTGATCGTCGCCGCGATCCTCGTCTTCGCGGCGTTCGTGCTGACCTTGGGCCGGGGGCTGCCCTGGCCCGGCTAGACCTTCACCGCCAGGGCGACCCCGACGGCGATCACCATCGCCAGGAACAGCAGACCCATGCCGAGCGCCACGTAAGCCAGCCGCATCTTCGCTCTCCTCACAAGACCGAGGACCGAGCGTCGCACCCTTGGGTTGACGAGACGCTAAGCGCTCACCAGGCGCCGAGTTCGCGCAGCTGCCGCGCCAGTTCCGGCGGCATGTCGGCGGCCTCGCCCTCGGTCAGGTCCGGCGGGGCGTCTTCCGGCTTGAGATAGCGCCAGCCCTGGAAGGCCCGACGCGGCTGGGGCGCGACGCGGACGATGTTAGGATCCACCGTCACTTCGCAACGCGCCGCCTGGCCCTCGCCCACGGTATCGATGGCCAGGATGGTCTGGCGGCACAGCACCTGGCCCTTGAACACCCGATAGAGCGAGCCGCCGTCGAGGATCTCGTCGATGCGCTTGGGCGTCATCCGGGTGTGCATCACCCACGGATGACCTTCCTCGTGCCAGGCGAGAAGGTCGTCGATGGTGTCGCAGCCGACGACCAGCTTGATCATGTGCAGAGCCATGAGGCCGATGTAGCGCGTCGCGGTCGCGGCGCAAGCGGAAGCCTCGGACGCCCTCCGCTCCACACCCGTAAAATCCCCGCGAAAGCGGGGACCCAGGTGTTTTATCGTCGAGCGCCAAGCCTTTCAGAAAAAGCCTGGGTCCCCGCTTTCGCGGGGATTTTACGGAGTTTGAGAGCCGGTCAGGCCGACGCCTCCAGCCGCGCCAGCACCACGCCCTCGGCCACCTGGCCGCCGGCCACGGCCGAAAGCTCGCCCACCACGCCGTCGAACGGCGCGGCCAAGGCGTGCTCCATCTTCATGGCCTCGAGCACCATCAGGGTCTGGCCCTTGGTCACGGACTGGCCGGCCGCGACCGCCACCGACACCACCTTGCCCGGCATCGGCGAGAGGATCGCCCCATCCGAGGCTGCGCCATGGGCGCCGCCGCCGACCTTCGGCGCGAAGTCGAACTCGCGCACGTCGCCGCCCTCGAACACATAGAGCGGATCGCGGCCGTAGACGCCGGGCAGCACGTCGACGTCGTCCAGCGCCCGGCCGTCCTCGACGGTGATGTCCCACGACCAGTCGTCGCCCGCGCCCGCAACCAGGCCGACCCGCAGCGGAACCTTGGCCCCGTCCACGGTCAGCGGCAGGGCCATGGCCGCGCGCGGGGCGTTCATCCGGAAGCCCTGCAGGCGTGACGGCGCGCTGGCCCAGGGATCGGCCTTGGGCTGGTCGGCGGCCATGAAACCTTCGAGCCGCTGGCCGATCGCGGCCAGGGTCGGGGCGTCGCTGAACGTCCGCTCGGTGAGTTCCTCCAGTCGCGCGGCGATGAAGCCGGTGTCGATCGCGCCCTCGACGAAGTCGGGATGGCTGGCGCAGGCGGCCAGGAAGGCGGCGTTGGTTTTCACGGGATAGACCTCGACCAGCTTGCAGGCCTCGGCCAGGCGATGGGCGGCGTCCTGGCGATCGACGCCGTGGGCGATCAGCTTGGCGATCATCGGATCGTAGAAGGCCGTGACCTCGCCGCCCTCCTCCACCGCGCTGTCGACGCGCACGTCGCCTTCGGGCAGGCGGAAGTGCTTCAGCGGCCCGGTCGAGGGCAGGAAGCCGGTGGCCGGGTTCTCGGCGTAGAGGCGGGCCTCCATGGCCCAGCCCTGCAGCTCGATCTCGTCCTGGGCCAGAGGCAGCGGCTCGCCGGAAGCGACCAAAAGCTGCCATTCGACCAGGTCCTGGCCGGTGACCATCTCGGTGACAGGATGCTCCACCTGCAGGCGGGTGTTCATCTCCATGAACCAGATGCGATCGGCGCGCAGGCCCTCGCTGGCGTCGGCGATGAACTCCACCGTGCCGGCGCCGACATAGCCGACGGCCTTGGCCGCCAGCACCGCCGCGCCGCACACGGCCTCGCGGGTCTCCTCGTCCATGCCGGGGGCCGGAGCCTCCTCGATGACCTTCTGGTGGCGGCGCTGCAGCGAGCAGTCGCGCTCGAACAGGTGCACCACGTCACCGAACTGGTCGCCGAACACCTGCACCTCGATGTGGCGCGGTCGGGTGACGTATTTCTCCAGCAGCACGCGGTCGTCACCGAAGCTGGCGGCGGCCTCGCGGCGGCACGAACCCAGGGCCTCGGCGAAGTCCTCGGCGCGATCGACCTTGCGCATGCCCTTGCCGCCGCCGCCGGCCACGGCCTTGATCAGCACGGGGAAACCG
This sequence comes from Caulobacter sp. SRI_008, assembly GCF_057586355.1. Taxonomy (NCBI): domain Bacteria; kingdom Pseudomonadati; phylum Pseudomonadota; class Alphaproteobacteria; order Caulobacterales; family Caulobacteraceae; genus Caulobacter; species Caulobacter sp. SRI_008. The sequence continues at coordinate 161,078 of NZ_JBYCZS010000010.1, read as the reverse complement.
ATGGCGGCCGCTTCCTTCGAAAGGCGCGCCTCGCTCTGGTCGTCGCCCAGATAGCCGGGCGTGGTCGGCACGCCAGCTTGGATCATGAGCTTCTTGGCGGCGTCCTTCAGGCCCATGGCGCGGATGGCCGACGGCGGCGGGCCGATCCACACCAGGCCCGCGTCGATCACCGCCTGGGCGAAGTCGGCGTTCTCGGACAGGAAGCCGTAACCGGGATGGATCGCCTCGGCGCCGGTCTGGCGGGCGGCGGCCAGGATCTTCTCGGGGACGAGATAGCTTTCGCGAGCGGGCGAGCCGCCGATCAGGATGGCCATGTCGGCCTCCATCACGAACGGGGCGTGGGTGTCGGCCTCCGAGTGGACGGCGATGGTGCGCACGCCCATCTCGCGCGCGGTGCGGATGATCCGGCGCGCGATCTCGCCGCGATTGGCGATCAGGACCGACTCGATCAACGCATTCCTCCTCGGGACGAGGCTCTTTGCGGAGAGCCTCCATCGCATGTTTCGTTGTTGGCCGACGTTTATGCCCGAAAAGGCCGCCACACCAGCACGACCTTTGCCGAAGGCCCTGCGTTCCCCGCCAGCTTGCCCCCTGCCCTCGCCGTTGCAAAGCGCCGCCGGAACCGAACGACGCCGCCACTCCTCCCAAGCGAGATCGCTCGACGAATCCACAATCCCCGGCTACACGCCGCCGGCCCGATCTTCGGGCTCGAAATGGGGGTACTCTTGAAGTTCATCGTAGCCGTCGCCGCCCTGGCGGCGGCTTGCTTCGTCGCGTCTTCGGCTCAAGCCGGCGCATGGATGGTCGAACTGAACGGCGCCAAGGCCGACGATCTCACGGGCGCCGAATTGGGGGTCGGCTATAACTGGACCAAGAACAAATTCCGGCTGACTCCGATCGTCGGCGGACTGATCTATCAGGACGACGACAGTCGCTACCGCAGCGAGACCCTCAACAACGGCAATACGATCTGCCGGGATCGCCAGACCGGTTACTTCGCCGACAAGGATCGCTGCAGCCCCGAGATCAAGCCTTACGGCAAGCTCGAAGGCGCCTATCAGGTGACCTCGAAGCTGGAGTTCGGCGCCGGCGTGCGGGTCAGTGACGAAGTGGCGCCGTATGGCCTGATCGGAGCGCGCCTGACCGACCGCGTCACGATCAAAGGCTTCGGCGGTAAGGACTACTATGGTCTGGGTCTGACCGCGTCCTTCTGAAGGCCAAGGTTCGGGGGCTTTCCTTGAGAAGGCTCCCGAATGGGGTTGGGAGCATTGCGATGGGGGCGGACATCCCCCTAGATCACCCCGCCAGTGAATTCGCGCAGGAGCCCTGATGCCCGTCGATCGTTCGCGCCGGGCCCTGGCCCTCGGCGCCGCCGCCCTGGCCATCGCGCCGGCGGCCCAGGCGGAAGCCACCCCCGCGCCGATGCTGCGCCTGCCGAACATGCCGCTGCACGACCCGTTCATGGTCGCCGACCAGCAGGCCGGGCTCTACCGGCTCTACACGTCGAACATCCCTCGCCTCAGCGGAACGCCGGGCCTGGGCACGATGATGTATGTCAGCCGCGACCTGCTGGACTGGGAGAAGCCGAAGACGGTGTTCACGGCCCCGACCGACGCCTGGTTCAAGGGCGGCGCCTGGGCGCCGGAAGTCCACTTCTGGAAGGGCCGCTGGTTCCTCTTCACCACCTTCCACGACGAGGCCGCCGCCCTGCAGGCTGTCGGCAAGCGCAGGCCCTACCGGCGCGGCACGATCCTGGCGGTCGCCGACCGTCCCGAAGGTCCCTTCACGGTCGTGCGGGGCGGTGAGCCGGTCGCGCCCAAAGACCTCATGACCCTGGACGGCACGCTCTACGTCGCCCCGGACGGACAGCCCTGGTACGTCTATTCGCGCGAATGGCTGCAGGTCGGCGACGGCGCCATCGAGGCCCTGCCCCTGAGCGACGACCTCGCCGCCGCCGGCCCGCCGATCACACTGTTCACCGCTAGCCAGGCGCCCTGGGCCGACGGCAAGCGACAGCCCGAAGGCGATCTGGCCTATGTCACCGACGGCCCGCAGCTCTTCACGACCAAGACCGGCCAGTTGCTGATGCTGTGGTCCAGCTATGACCGGAACGGCTACGTCCAGTCCCAGGCTCGGTCGACGACGGGCAGGATCGAGGGGCCGTGGGAGCAACTGCCGCCGCTGGTCCGCCACGACAGCGGCCACGGCATGCCGTTCCGCTGCTTCGACGGCCAGCTGATGATGATCGTCCACCGGCCGTTCAAGAACGCCCGCGGCAAGCTCTACGAAATGCGCGACGCGGGGGATCGGCTGGAGATCGTGAGGCAGCGGATCGACTTGGATGGCGATGCGCGAGAAATCGTGGGGTAGGCCCCTTTCCCCCTCATCGTCATCCCGGAAACGGCGAAGCCGTTATCCGGGACCCAGGGGGACTGGACTCTGCGGGTCGATCAAGCGCCCAGGCGACTGCCGACACGGTGCGGCCGCCCCTGGGTCCCGGCTCTACGCTTCGCTTCGGCCGGGATGACGAGCTTTGGAGCGACCTCTTACGCCGCCCGGGCGTACGCCACCCGGAACCCCACGTGCGACGTCCCCAGCCCCTCCTCCTGCGCCTGCCAGGCGGCGGGGCGGAAGTTGGCGCAGTAGTTGAAGGCGCAGAGGAACGAGCCGCCCTTGATCAGGCGTTCAGGACCACCGCTGGCCGCCGGACTGGAGGTCCACTCCCAGGCGTTGCCGATCATGTCCACGAGGCCGAAGGCGTTGGCGGAAAAGCAGCCGACGGGCGCGAGGCCCATGAAGTGGTCCTCGTTGCTCTGGGCCAGCGGGAACTCGCCCTGCCAGGTGTTGGCGGTCGGCTTGCCGTCGTCGTCATAGGCCCAGCCTTGCGGCGAGCGCGGGCCGGACTGGTCGCCGCGCGCCGCCCGCTCCCATTCGGCCTCGGTCGGCAGGCGCCCGCCGGCCCAGCGGGCGTAGGCCTGGGCGTCGTCATAGGTCACGTGCACCACCGGCTCGTCGGCATGGGCCAGGTCGTCTGCCCCGCCGCCGTGCGGATGACGCCAGTTGGCCCGGCGCACCAGTTTCCACCACTGGGCCGCGTCGTCGCCGGACAGGTGCTCGGGCTGGACGAACACCGCCGAGTCCCCGTCACGCTCGGCTTGGGTGACATAGCCCGTGGCGTCGACGAAGGCGGCGAACTGGCGGTTGGTGACCTCGTGGCGGTCGATCCAGAAGCCTTCGACGGCCACGGCCTTGCCCGGCCGTCCGGGTCCGTCCTCGCCCAGCGCCACGGCGCCGGCGGGGACGAAGGCGCGGCCTTGCTGGGGTCTGCAGGCGCCGGGGGCGGCGGCGCGAATGGCCGCCACCTCGACGCCGGCCGGATCGGCGACCGTGAAGCCGCTCGTCGCCAGGCCGGCGACGAGGGCTCCGGCGGCGACCGCCCAGGACAGGCCGCGCCGGCTCATCGACCGGTCGGCTTGGCCGCACCGGCGCCCGCGGGAGGCGCGGCGGGCGGCAGGATCACGCCATTGTCGGCGGCGTAGCGGTTCCAGGCCTCGACCAGTTCCTTCAGCTTCTCGGGCTGGCTGGCGGCCAGGTCGACGGCTTCGGCCGGGTCGCTCTTCAGGTTGAAGAGCTGCCAGTTGGCCGGCAGCACGGCTTCGCGCGAATAGGCCACGCCGCCCGGGGCGGTAGGCAGGTAGACCGCCTTCCAGTCGCCGCGACGCACGGCCCGGCGGAAGAACAGCTCCCACGCCACGGTGTCCTGCGGGCCGCGCACCGAGGCGTCGGGGCTGGCCAGGGCCTGGACCCACGAATGGCCGATGGCGGGGGCGACGGGACGGCCGCGATAGGTCTCCGGACGCTTGACGCCCGCCAGCTCCAGCACCGTGGCCTCGACGTCGGTGACATGGGCCAGAGAGTCGACGATGCGGCCCGCGCCCTTGACGCCGGGGCCCTCGACGATGGCCGGCGTGTGGATGCCGCCCTCGGTCGAATAGCCCTTCACCAGCCGCGTCGGCGACGTCGCCGCCTGAGCCCAGCCGGGGCCGTAGCCGACGTGCGAGCTGGCGCGGCCCAGGTTGTCGAAGCTGTTGTCGACTTTCAGCGCCGCCAGCTTGGCCGGGTCGAAGACCGCCCGCACGGTGTCGATGCGGCTGCCCTCGGCGCCGTTGTCCGACAGGAAGACGATGACGGTGTTGTCGTACTGGCCCGTCTCCTTCAGGGCCGCCACCACCTTGCCGACGTTCTGGTCGAGGCGATCGACCATGGCCGCGTAGATCTCCATCTTCCGCGCCTCGACCTTCTGCTGCTCGGGCGTGAGCGAGCTCCAGGCCGGCACGTCGACGAACGGGTGCGGCTTGGCGTCCTTGGCGACCAGGCCCAGGGCTTTCAGCTTGGCCAAACGCTGCTCGCGCAGGGCCTCGTAGCCGGCGTCGTAGCGGCCTTTGTACTTGGCGATGGTCTCGGGCGGGGCCTGCAGCGGCCAGTGCGGCTCGGTGAAGGTCAGGTAGCCGAAGAACGGTCGGCCGTCCTTGGCGCCGTCACGGACATACTGGGCCATCCGGTCGCCATAGAAGTCGGCCGAGAACACGCCCTTGGGATAGGTCACGACCTTGCCGTCCTCGCGGAAGGTCGAGGCCGCGCCGGCGGCCGCATAGGCCTCGTTCTGGTCCTCGCCATAGTGGTTCTGCAGGCCTTGCAGCAGGGCGTAGGAGCGCTCGAAGCCGCGCGCGGTCGGCGACTGGTCGTCGGTCAAACCGAGGTGCCACTTGCCGGCCATCACCGTGCGGTAGCCGGCGTCGCGCAGCAGCTCGGCCACGGTCACCGAGCGGTCGTTGAGATAGCCCTCGTAGCCGGGCTGGCCCTTCTGGCCGGGGGTCAGGATCTCGGCCATCGAGCCCAGGCCCACCTGGTGGTTGTCCGAGCCGGTCAGCAGCATCGAGCGGGTCGGCGAGCAGGTGGCGGCGGTGTGGAAGCCCGACAGGCGCACGCCGGCCTTGGCCAGGGCGTCGAGGTTCGGCGTCTCGATCTCGCCGCCGAACGCGCCCAGATCAGAATAGCCCAAGTCGTCGGCGACGATGATCAAGAAGTTCGGCCGCTTCTCCACGCCGCGCGTCGCGGCCGGAGCCGTCGGTTCGGCGGCGTTGGCGAGGCCGCCCGCAAGACCTCCAGCCAGGCAGGTCGCGGCGATCATGGCGCCGGCCAGGAGCCGTCCGCGCAGGGTGGTTCGGTAGGTCTTCATGACGCTTTCCCTCAGCTTTCCCTTTCCCCTAAGGCCTCCTCGCTCGGAGGCGCTTACGACAATTTCGAAACGCACCGTTGAGAATTTCTGTAATGCCGATCGGAGTAGTTGGGATTTAAAGCTCCCTCCGCACCGCAACGACGACGCATCGGCGAAGGGCCCGCCGAGGCGTCAAGGACCGTCGTTCTTCTGCGGTTGTTCTTGCTGTTTATGGGGGCTCCACAACATGTCGGGCGCGCAACATTCTCTCCGCCAGGCGAATACTCGCCTCGACCACAACCACGGCGTTACCCTGCGTCGTCTGGCCTTGGCCGCCGCCTCCTGCGCGGCCCTGATGGCCGGCGCGCCCGCCTTCGCCGCCGAGACGCCCGTAGAGCCCGCGGCGGCGCCTGATGACGCCGTCGGCCTGGACTCGGTGGTCGTCACCGCCCGCCGCCGCGAGGAAGACGCCCAAACCGTGCCGGTCGCGGTTTCCGCTTTCGGCGGCGCCCAGCTGGAAAAAGCCCGCGCCTACAATGTCCGCGACCTGCAGCAGCTCTCGCCGAGCCTCAGCGTCAGCGTCACCAACCCGCGCAACACCAGCATCAACATCCGGGGCCTGGGCAACAACGTCTCGGTCTATAACGACGGCCTGCAGTCGGCGGTCGGCGTCTATCTGGACCAGGTCTATCTGGGCCGTCCGGGCCAGGCGGTGTTCGATCTGGCCGACCTCGACTCCGTGCAGGTGCTGCGCGGCCCGCAGGGCACGCTGTTCGGCAAGAACACCTCGGCCGGCGCTCTGGTGATCGCCACCAAGGAGCCGAAGTTCACGCCCGAGTTCGCGGCCGACGTCACCGGCGGCAACTACAACTACTTCCAGGCTCACCTGGCCGTCGCCGGTCCGATCGTCGACGACAAGCTGGCCTTCCGCGTCGCCCTCGCCAACACCCAGCGCGACGGCTACATGACCAACGTCTATGACGGCTCCAAGACCCAGGATTATCACGACTTCGGCGGCCGCGTTCAGTTCCTGCTGACCCCGAACGAGAAGCTGAAGATCAAGCTGTCGGGCGACTACGGCCAGCAATATTCCAACACCGCCGCCAGCGTGCTGACCGGCCTCTTCACCAACTACGCCGACGACGGTACGGCCTATCCGAACGGCTTCCTCGCCCGCTCCGCCCGCGTCGGCTACACGCCGCCGGCCATTGATCCCGATGCGCGCCTCGTCACGGTCAACAGCAAGAACAGCTATTTCGAGACCCACGGCGGCGTCTCGGCCATCGTCGACTACAGCCTCGACGGCGCCACCATCACCTCGGTCACCGGCTACCGCGCCTGGCACTGGCGGCCGCACAACGACGGCGACGGCACCACCGCCTCGGCCCTGCTCGACGCCCACCAGGATAACGACCAGCAGCAGTTCAGCCAGGAACTGCGCATCCGCTCGGAAGGCGACCGCAAGGTCGACTACGTGGCCGGCCTCTACTACTTCTGGCAGGATCTCGAAGCCAAGGCCGTCACCTACTACGGCCCGCAGGCCGCCGACTGGTTCCTGGCGCCGGCCGCCGCCTCCGCGACCGTCCGCGCCGCGGCGCTGAACAACTATTCGATCGTCAGCCACTCCAGCCCCGAGACCAACAGCGCGGCGGCCTTCGCCCAGGGCACCTGGCACGTCACCGACCGCTTCGATATCACCGGCGGCCTGCGCTACACCTACGAGAAGATGACCGGCTGGTTCGACCAGACCGCCTGGGGCGCCGACCTGTCCGGCCTCAGCACTGCCGACCAGGCCACGGCGATCGCCCTGCGCGCCCGCTTCGGCGCGGCCAACAGCTTCTCGTCCGAGACCTCGGGCGACAGCCTGACCGGCAACGTCACCCTGGCCTACACCTTCGAAGGCGGCCCGCTGCTCTATGCGACCTACGCCCGGGGCTACAAGGCCGGCGGCCTGAACCTGTCGAACATCAACACCTCCGGCGCCAACGCCGTCGATCCGGTCATCGATCCGGAGACCATCGACAGCTACGAAGCCGGCCTGAAGAGCACCTGGCTGGACCGTCGCCTGACCGCCAACCTCGCCCTGTTCTGGACCGAGGACGAAGGCTACCAGACGACCTCGATCAACCTGATCAACAACGTCAGCTACCTGACCAACGCCGGCAGCGTGCGCAGCCGGGGCGTCGAACTGGACGTGCGGGCCGCGCCGATCGAGGGCCTGACCCTCTACGGTTCGACCACCTACAACGACGCCAGCTATACGAGCTACGAGCGGGCCGCCTGCCCGATCGAGGTCCACCTGACGACCTATTGCGACCTTTCCGGCCGGCGCCTGCCGGGCGTGTCGCTGTGGGCCGCCTCGACGGGCGGTGAATACCGCCGGGCCGCCGGGACCTGGCGCGGCGCCGCCCTGGAGGGCTATGCCGGCTACGACGCCAGCTATCGCTCGTCCTACTACACCACCGCCGCGGACTCCGAATATTCGAAGATCAAGGGCTACACCCTGCTGAACCTGCGCGCGGGCATCGGCTCGGAAGACGGCCGATGGGACCTGCAGGTCTGGGGCCGCAACGTCTTCGACAAGCTCTACTACCTGTCGCTGGGCGCGGGGAACACCGGCGCCGTCGCCGGCACCCTGGGCGATCCGCGCACCTTCGGCGTCACCCTGCGGGTGCGTCGCTAGGCCTGATGAGTGGTCCTCGTCCTTCGACAAGCTCAGGATGAGGACCAATTCAGGCTCGGCGTTTGAAAAACCTCATCCTGAGCTTGTCGAAGGACGAGGTTTTCGCCCCGGAAAAGCAGCTCAAAACGACAAACGGCGGGGGCCCTGGCCCCCGCCGTTTCCATTTCAGGGCTCGCCGGCCTCTTCGCCCTCGCCGCCGGGCGGCAGGCTCCAGACGTAGTCCTGGCCGAGCACGCGCTTGCTGAACCAGTCCATCTGCACGTTCACCTGGAACAGGCGGTGGCGCAGCTCGCGGAAGTTATGAGGCTCGCGCGGGGCCAGGTAGAGCTCGCTCTCGACGCCCAGGGCCCGCAGCGCCCGGTTCAGCATCACCGACTGGGTCCACGGCACCCGCTCGTCCTCGGCGCCGGCCAGGATCAGGGTCGGGGTCTTGACCTTGTCCAGCTGGCTGAGCGGCGAATTGTCCGTGTACAGATCCCGTCGCGCGGTCGAGCCGTAAGGCGGCGTCACGAACCACTCGGTGCGCTGCCAGCGGTTGTCCGAGGTCAGGTACATCGACGGCCAGTCCACCGCCCCCGCGCCCGAGGCCGCGGCCTTGAAGCGGTCGGTGACGGTGATCAGGCGGTTGGTCATGTGGCCGCCGGCGCTCCAGCCCATCACGCCCAGGCGGTCCGGATCGGCCAGACCCTTGGCCACCAGGTTGTCGACGCCCGACAGCACATCCTTGTCGGCATGGCGGAAATAGCCAGCGTTCATCCCCTGCAGGAATTCGTCGCCATAGCCGGTGCCGCCCCGATAGTTGACGCTCAGCGTCATCACGCCCTTGGCCGCCAGCAGCGGGTTGAAGCGGCCATAGGCGAAGATGTTGAACACGTCCGATGAGCGCGGCCCGCCGTGGCTCTGCACGATCAGCGGGTAGCGACGGCCCGGCTGGTAATCGAGCGGATAGGTGACGAGGCCCTCCAGCGCCTGGCCGTCGGGCGCGGTCCACTGGATCGCCTCCTGGCGCGGCAGGCGGAAGCGCTGCGCGATGTCGTCGTTCAGGTGGGTCACCTGCACCGGCGCAGGCTTGGCCGGGTCGATGCGGAACACCTCGCCCGGCGAGGTCGCCGAGGCCTTGAAATAGACCACCGTCTTGCCGTCGCGGGTCAGGGTGACGTCGCCGGCGGCGTGGTCGCCGCGGGCCAGCGGGCGCACGGCCTCGCTCTTCACGTCGACCGCGAACAGCTCGCGCCGCACGCCGGTGGTCGCGGTGATGTAGATCTCGCGGCCGTCGGCCGACCAGGCCGCGTCCTCGATCTCATAGGGCAGGCCGTGGGCCAGCTCGCGCGGCGCGCCGCCGGCCAGCGGCGCGACGAACAGGTTCGGATTGACCGTGCCGTAGCGGCCGTTCTCGGCCGTGGCCAGGAACAGAACCGAGCGGCCGTCGGGCGACAGGCGCGGCGTGCTTTCCTGGAAGTCGTTGTCGGTCAGGCGACGGTCGGGCCCCTGCCCCGTCTTCACCCACAGCTCGGATTTCGGATTGTCGTCCAGCAGATGCGAGGGCGCGCGGCGGTAGAGGATGCTCTTGCCGTCGGCCGACAGGTCATAGGCCTCGACCTCGAAGTCGCCCTCGACCACCGGCTCGGCCTTGCCGTCGGCGAGGGTGATCCGCCACAGCCGGCCGCGCGCCTGCGGCGTCTCGAAGGCGACCATGTCGTCCTTCTCGCGCTTGCGCTTGGCCACCGGCTTGGAATCCGGTGCGTCGGCCAGGAAGTAGAGCGCCGAGCCGTCCGGCGACCAGCGCAGGTCCGACGGGCTGGTGCGCAGCTTGCCGAGACGGCGCGGCTCGCCGCCGTCGATCGGCGACAGATAGATCTGCCGGCCGCTGTCGCCGTCGCGCTTGGCGGTGAAGGCGAAGCGCTTGCCGTCCGGCGCCCAGGCCGCGCCCGAGGCCGGTCCCTCGACCATCCGCCGAGGATCCGAACCGTCCAGGCCCACGCGCCACAGGTCGTCCTGCACGGCGTTGGCCTTCCAGTCGACGCGGCCGACCGAATAGAGCACGAACCGCCCGTCGGGCGAGACCTTCGGGTCGGAGAGCTTCTCGAGGCCCACCAGATCGGTGGCGGTCATGACACGCGGGGCGGCCCAGCCGTGCGAGGCCACGGACGCGAGCAGGCTTCCGGCGGCCAGGGCCGCCAGGCGGAAACGAAACATCGAAAAGCTCCGGAAATGAAATCGCCGGCGCCCCGAAGGGCGCCGGCGAGGAAGGCGTCGTGCTTAGAACGCGACCTGCAGGCCCAGGGTGTAGGCCCGGCCGGTCACGCCGTAGACGGCGCTGTAGTTGTAGTCGTTGCCCGACTCCGTGCCGCTGGGCAGGAACGGACCCTGGTTGTCGAACACGTTCTTGATCGTGCCGAACACGCGCAGGTCCTTGTTCTTCGGATCCGGGAAGAACTTCACCGACACGTCGTGGCGCCAGAAGGCGTCGACGTTCAGGTACATCGGATCGGTCACGCCGGCTTCCGCGAAAGCGGCCGCCAGATCGTTGTCGTCCACGGCCTTGCCGATGTAGTTGGTCGTCCACTGCAGGTTCCAGTGGCGGCCGCGCCAGGCCAGGCTCGCCATGCCCTCGTTCTTCGAGGTGCCGACTTCGCCCAGGTCGTCGTTGACGGTCGTGCCGTCGATGCCCTGGTAGCGGCTCTCCAGCTTCAGACGCCGGCTGTAGTTGGCGCGGAAGGTGAAGTCGCCAGGCACGCTCCAGCGATCCAGGTCGAAGCGATAGCGCAGGGCCACGTCGACGCCGCTGGCGCGCAGGTCGTCCAGGTTTTCCGCGAGGTTCAGGATCTTGGAGATCTGGCCCTCGGCGTCACGGCTGATGACGTTGCAGAAGCGGTTGTCCGTGCCGCTGGTCGATTGATAGCACTCGGCCAGCAGCTGGCTGTTGGACAGCGACGAGATCGCGTCGGCCACCTTGATGTCGTAGTAGTCGACGCTCAGGTTGAAGCCGCGCAGGAACGTCGGCTGGAACACGAAGCCGACCGTCAGGGTGTCGGCGGTCTCTTCCTTCAGGTCGATGTTGCCGCCGTTGGGCGAATTGACGCTGGTGACTTCCGAGGTGAACACGCCCTCGGCCGCGATGGCCGCGGCGATGCCGGGGTTGGCGCGGCAGTTCTGGGCCACAGTGCCGGTCGTGGAGGCGGTCACGCCGCTGCAGGGGTCGGCGACCGAGTCATAGTCGTCGCGGGGCGGCGAATAGAGCTCGGTGGTGTCGGGCGCGCGCTGGGCCCGGCTCCAGGCGGTGCGGAAGCGCAGGCCGTCGATCGGCGCCCATTGCAGACCGCCGCGATAGCTGACCGTCGTGCCGACGTTCTCCAGATTGTAGTGGGCGACGCGCACGGCGCCGTCGATTTCCAGGCGCTTGATCAGCGGCAGGTCCTTCACCAGCGGCACCGAGGCTTCCACGAAGGCTTCCTTGGCCTTCACCACCCCGGTGTATTCGGGGATGTAGGCGAAGTTGGTCAGGCCGTTCTGGGTCAGTTCGTCGGTCGTGGTGCGGGTCTTGTCGCGACGCAGTTCGAAGCCGAACGCGGTCTCGATCGGGCCGGCCGGCAGCTGGAACAGCTCGCCGGTCATGTAGCCTTCGACCGTGTCCTGGCGGTTCTGCGGGCGATACCAGACGTCGGCGCGGATGTAGTCAGCCGCCGCGGCGCTGATCGAGCCGATACCGAACAGGTTCAGCGGAACGCAGCCGTTGGCGCGGGCCGTGGCGTCCTTGCACTGGATCTGGCCGGTCGTGGTGTTCAGCTCGGAGTTCAGCGCGTTCTTCACATTGGCCATGTTCAGGCCGTTCTTGCGCAGCTGATAGCCGTCGAACTCGCCGTAGCCGTAGGTCACGGCCCAGTCCCAGTCGCCGAACGCCTTGCCCTCGGCGCCGGCCCAGCCGCGCAGGGTGGTGCGGCGGTTGTAGATCTCAAGCTCGCCGACCTCGGTCATGCGGCGACGGAAGCTGATCGACGAGGTCGAGGACGAATAGATCGCCGACGGCACGTACGGGTTGGCCCGGGCGATGTTGCCGATCGTGTACTCGTCGTTGACGCCGTAGGTGGTCGAGCTGCTCAGGGCGTAGGGCTCGCGCACCGAGTTGGTGCTCACGCGCGAGGCTTGGAACTGACCCCAGATCTTGATGTCGGACGTGACGTCGTAGGTGATCTTGGCGGCGGCGGACGAGCGCTTGGCCGGGGTGATCAGGGTGCCGTTCTTGCGGGTCTCGTAGCCGTTCACCGCGGTGACGAAGTTCTTCTGCAGGCCGCCTTCGTCATAATAGAAGCTGCTGCTGCGGAAGCGGCCGCCCGGGGTGTAGGTCGACAGGTCCGGACCCGAGACGGTGTTGGTGCCGGCGTCGTAGGCCACCGACTGGGTCGCCCAGTCGCGGTCGGTCGCGTTCAGGGCGTCCTGCTTCTCGTAGGTGCCGCCGATCATGACGAACAGCTTGTCGTCGAAGAAGCGCTTGCCGGCGACCGCCGAGTATTCGAGCGAGCTGCCGCCGCCGTCATCGGTGACGCCGGCCACGGCGCGGGCCTTCACGCCGTCCATCTTGCTGGTGGTGATGATGTTGACGACGCCCGAGATGGCGTCCGAGCCGTAGACGGCCGAGGCGCCGCCGGTGCTGATCTCGACGCGGTCGACGAAGAACTCCGGAATGGAGCTCAGGCTGACGGCGTTCTTGTTGCCGGCGTTGGACACCGTGCGGTGGCCGTCGATCAGGGTCAGGGTGCGGTTCTGGCCCAGCGAGCGCAGGCTGACGGTCGACAGGCCGTTGTCCTGCACCGCCGACTGGCTGGTCGACAGGTTGACGCCGATATCGACGCCCGGCAGGTCGGTCAGGGCTTCGGCCAGATCGGTGTAGCCGCTTTCCAGCAGCTCTTCGCGCTCGATGTCGACCACCGGCGAGGGGCTGTCGAAGGTGGTGCGACGCAGGCGCGAGCCGGTCACCACGACTTCTTCAACCTGGACAGCAGGGCCTTGATCTACGGCTTCGAACGAGGCGGGTTGAACGGTGGCGACCGGGGCGGCGCCCGGCTGGCGCACGATCAGCGCGCCCGAACCATCCTCGACCACTTCCAGGCCGGCCGAGCCGGCCATGCGACGGGCAGCCTCGATCGGGGTGTAGCGGCCGACCACGGCGCCGGCGCGACGCCCGGCCACGGCCTTGGGCGAGAACAGGATGTTGGTGCCGGTTTCCTTGCCAAGCTCGCGCAGCGCCTTGTCCAGAGGCTGAGCCTGCACGTCCACGGCCACGGCCTGGCCGAAGGCCGCCCCGGCCGTCAGCAGCACGCCCACGGCCGCCGATCCGGCCAGCATCCGGCGCAGCCGGCCGTCGTTCCCCATCGTCATGAAAATCTAGTCCCCTCTCAGCCCGACATTTTCGGGCTCTAGAGGCCTGACGACGGCGGTCGATTTTTCCTCAGCAACTTTTTTCGGGGCCGCGAAACGACGCGTTCATGCCCCGCCGCGCGGCTCGATCAGCAGCCCGCCGGCGCTGGTGTGGACCTTCAGGTCGAGCAGGGTCGCCACCGAACGGGCGAAGGCCTCGTTGTCGCCGGCCTTGTAGACGCCGCTGATCCGCAGCTCCTCCAGGCCCGGCTCCGAGAGCACGATGCGGCGACGGCTGTAGCGGTTCATCTCGGCGATGGCGGCGGCCAGGGTCTGGTCGTCGAACACCGCCTGGCCGAAGCGCCAGGCCGTGGCGGCCTGGACGTCGGCGGTCTCGCGGCGCGGCGCGCCCTCCCCGGCCATGACGATCCGCTGGCCGGCGGCGGCGGTCAGGCGACTGGAGGGCTGGCCGGCGTCCATCACCAGCACATGGCCCTCGACCGCCGTCACGGCCACGGCGGAATCGTTCAGCGACACGTCGAAGGCGTCGCCGCCCTCGCCGACGATCTCGCGGCCCTCGGCGGTGACCACGAACGGCTTCACCGGATCGGTCGCGGCGCGGAAGAAGGCCCGTCCGCGCACCAGGGTCGCCTTGCGCTTGCGGCCGCCCAGGTGGACCCGGATGCGGCTGTCGGCGTCGAGCAGGATCGAGGTGCCGTCGTCGAGATGCAGGGTGCGGGTCTCGCCGATGCCGGTGGCGTAGACCTCCGGCGCCAGGGCCAGCCAGCCGATACCGACCGCGCCGACGCCCACCCCGGCCAGCACCGCGCGGCGCGCCATCGACGGCGCGCCGCGGCGGGTGGAGGCGGCTATCTCGGGATCGTGCTTAAGAGCGCCGGCCAGTTCCCAGGTCGCCGTCAGGGCGTCGAAGCTGGAGCGGTGATCCTCGGAACGACTCAGCCAGAGCTTGAACTCGGCCTCGTCGGCCGGGCCGCGCGCGTCGCTGCGCAGGCGGGCCAGCCAGTCGGCCGCCTCCTTGCGTACAGCGTCGAGATCGCGCGCTGGGCTCACCACTTCTCGGTCCATCCGGTCAGGAACAGGGCCGCCTTGGCCACGTGCTTTTCCACGGCGCTGACGGTGATCCCGAGGCGCTCTGCGATCTCCCGATACTTCAGCCCCTCCAGTCGGTGAAGCAAAAAGACTTCGCGTGTCCGCGGACTGAGACGCGCCAGGCCCAGTTTCAGCCGCGCCAGACGCTCGCGCGCCCGCAAAACCTCGTCCTGCAGCGGATTGGCGTCGGCCAGGGCGTTCTCGACGAAATCGAGACCCTCCTCGGGCCGCCGCGCCCTCTGGCGGCGCTCGTCGATGGCCAGGTTCACCGCCGCCCGGGCGACGAAGGCCTCGGGGTTGTGAAGCGCGTTGGCCCGCCGGTATTCCAGCATCCGCAGCATGGCCGACTGGACCACGTCTTCCGCGCCGGCGGGGTCGCGCGTGATGCGCGTGATGCGGCGCACCAGCCCGCGCCAGCCCTCGTCCTTCACACCGATCGCCCCTGCCCGCCCTCGATGGCGCGCTTCTTTGCTGTCGGCGCGCGCCTCGTCAACGGCTAGCTCTGCAAGCCCGGGACCGGCCAGTCAACTGCCCGCCGCGCAGGCGCCCTCCCCGATGAAAAGCCTTTTGGATCAAGGACAACGAAGCCTGAGGGAGAGCGCTACAACGCTCTCCACCTGACCGTGCGCCCCATTCACTCGCTGCGCAACGCCTTGCCGGGCGAGGTCGCGGCCGCCGCCCAGCCCAGCCCGCCGACGGTCGCCAAGCCCACCGCCAGAGCCGCCGCCGCGCCGGCCAGGAAGATCCCCGGCCCAATGCCCACGGGGTCGTCGAACTGCGACAGCCAGCGCCGCAGCGCCCACCAGGCCAGCGGCCAGGCGATCAGGCAGGCGATCAGGATCGGCCGCAGGAACTGGCCGATCAGCAGCCGCGCCACCTGCGGGCTCGACGCCCCCAGCACCTTGCGCAGGCCCACCTCCCGCGCCCGTCGCGAGGTGTTGAACGCCGCCAGGCCGTAGAGGCCGATGCAGCCGATCCCCGCCCCCGCCGCGGCCCCCAGGCTGAACAGGTTGGAGCGATCGCGCTGGGGCTTGTAGTAACGATCGAGATTGGCGAGCGCCGTCTTGCCCTCGAACGGCGTGCTCGGCGCGGCCTGCCGCCAGGCCGCCTCCAGCCGCGCCCGCATCGCCGCATCGTCCACCCCCGAATAGCGGACCATGGTGATCGGCCAGTCCGCCGGCCACCAGGCCGGATAGCCGCTGAACAAGTAGATCTTGGCCGACACCTTCTCCATCGGACTGTAGAAGCGCATGTCCTCGACCACGCCGACGACGCGCACCTTGCGGCCGGCGAAATCCATCAGCTTGTCCAGCGCCTCCTCCGGAGAGGCGTATTCCATCAGCTTCACGGTCGCGCGGCTGATCACCACGTTGGTCACGGTGTCGGGCGTGGCCTTCGGATCGTACTGCTCGTCGCCGCCGTGCTGCAGGTCCAGCAGCCGCCCGGCGATCAGCTTGCCCCCCAGCGCCTGGAAGTAGTCCGGACCGATCGACGACAGGTTCAGGGTGGGCGAAAGACCCGGGCGCGCGGCCCGGTCAAGGCGCGTGGCCGACGAGTTGCTGTTGAAGCTGTCGTCGGCCGGGGCGTTGCTGCTGGCCGTCACCGCGATCACGCCGGGGATACGCCTGACCGCCTCCCAATAAGCGTTGCGCTGCTCGGGCGTGACGCCCACCCCGCGCGTGGCCGTGACCAGAAAGAGCCCGTCGCGGCGATAGCCGAAGTCGGCGTCCTGCATGTGCCGGATCTGGCCCAGGAACCCCAGCATCAGCACGAAGGCGGCCACCACCGCGGCGAACTGGCAGACCACCAGCGCCTCGCGCAGCCGCGCGCCGAACCGGCCGCCGCTGGGCGCGCGGCTCGAGGCCAGCACCTGGGCCGGTTTGAACGCCGCCAGCATGAAGGCCGGATAGACCGCCGCCAGCAGGCCCGCCGCCAGCACCACGCCGAACACGCCCGCCACCCAGGCGCCGTCCTGCCGGTAGTCGAGATCCAGCGACAGCCCGCCGGCCGCGTTGATCAGCGGCAGGGCCAGTTCCACCACCGCCAGGCCGATCAGGAACGCCAGGGCGATCGTAACCGCCGCTTCGCCCAGGAACTGGGTCCGCAGCGTCCCGGGTCCAGCGCCCAGCGTCTTGCGCACGGCCACTTCACGAGCCCGCAGGCCCGCCCGCGCGGTCGCCAGGTTCACATAGTTGATCAAGGCCAGAGCCAGGGCCACGATCCCGACCACGCCCAGGGTGTCGACCGCCGCCCGCTGCTTCGGATCCAGCAGGTGCACGTCGCCCGCGGGTACGAACTTCAGGGCCAGCATCTCATGCGGGACGACGTCGCCGAAGGTCTTGCCCACCCGCCGGTCGACGAAGGCCGGCAACTGCGCCTCGAGGGCGCGGGCCTGCTCGGGCCGGTCGAACTTGAAGAAGGTGTTGAGCTGGATTGACCCCCAGTGATGCCAGCTCTCTTCCTTGGCGGTCCTGACGGCGGTCAGCGGCCGCAGCATGTCGAGCTTGAGGCTGGAGTTCTTAGGCAGGGTCTTGAGCACCGCGCTGATCGTGTAGCTCGCCCGCCCTTCGGTGTCGGTCATCTCCAGCGTCCGCCCGACGACGTCCACCGTGCCGAAATACTTGCGCGCCAGATCCTCGGAGATCGCCATCCGGCTCGGATCGGCCAGGGCCGTGCGGGCGTCGCCGGCCAGCAGCGGGACCTGGAAGAAGTCCAGGAACTCGGGATCGACCAGCTCCATCTGCTCGGCCGTGGCGACCGCGCCCCTGTGCACCGTGGCCTGCTGGGACCAGTCGCGCACGCCCCGCACGTCGGGATAATCGGCTTTCATCTCCTCCAGCAGGCCGCCCATCGCCCCCACCCGCGTGGCGTTGGAGAACCCGGGGATGTTGTAGGCCACCCCGCCCGCGTAGATCTTGCCGCGCTCGGGCGTCCAGCGCTCGTAGCTGGTCTCGAAGCGATAGAGCAGGCTCAGCGTCAGGAATGTCGCAACGCCCAGGCTGAGGCCCAAAAGGTTCAGCGCCGCATAGAGCGGCCGCCGGGTGAACGAGCGCCAGAAGGCGACCAGGATCGAACGCAGCACGCCCCGCCTCCTCAGATCGCCTGGGCGACGGAGGCCACCAGCCGCCCGTCGAGAATGTCGATGCGGCGGCCTGCCTGGTCGGCGTGGCTGGGCGAGTGGGTGACCATGACGATGGTCGCCCCGGCCGCGTTCAGGCCCTTGAGGATCTCCATCACCTGGGCCCCGTTCTCGGTGTCGAGATTGCCGGTAGGCTCGTCGGCCAGGATCAGGCTGGGCTCACCGACGATGGCGCGAGCAATCGCCGCCCGCTGCTGCTGGCCGCCCGACAGCTGGTGCGGGAAGTGCCGCGCCCGATGCCCCACGCCCACCCGGTCCATCGCCGCCTCGACCAGCGCCCGGCGCGAGCCCTGGCGGCCCTTGCGATAGAGCAGGCCCAGCTCGATGTTCTCGGCGATGGTCAAATCGTCGACCAAGTTGAAGCTCTGGAAGATGAAGCCCAGCCGCTGGGCGCGATGCTGGGCCAGGGCCGCCTCGCTGCTGGCGGTCAGGTCCGCGCCGTCGAACAGGTAGCGGCCCTCGGTCGGCCGGTCGATCGTGCCCAGGATGTTCAGCAGCGTGGACTTGCCGCAGCCGGACGGGCCCATGATGGCCACGAACTCGCCCTGGCGGATGGTCAGCGACACGTCGTGCAGGGCCGTGGTCTCGATCTCGTCCGACCGATAGCGGCGCGAGAGGGATTTCAGTTCGATCATGGTCAGTCTCTCGCTCGAAGTCGCAGGGTCTTGGCTTTCTGCAGGTCCTGGGCGCCGGCGGTGACGATCCGCTCGCCGGGCAGGAGGCCGCTCACCACCTCGACCTGTTCGGGATTGCGCCGGCCGATGGTCACCGCCCGCCGCTCGGCCCGTCTGCCGTCGGGCGACAGGACGAAGGCCCAGGTTCCCCCAGTCTCGCTCAGCCAGGCGCCCGAGGGGGCGATCACCGCACTGGCCGGCTGGCCCAGCGACAGGCGCAGGTCGATGGCCTCGCCGCGCTTGAGGCCGGCGGGCTGGGCGCCGGCAAAGGCCAGCTCCACCGTCACCCGCCCGGCCGTGACCTGGGGAAACACCTTGGCCACGCGGGCCTGCACCGTGCGGCCATGGACGGTCGCCTCGGCGCTCTGCCCCACAGCCAGGCGCTGAAGGTAGAATTCGTCGACCTGGGCCCGCAGCTTGTAGGCGTCCTCGACGTCAACCTGACCCAGGCTCTGGCCCAGGGTCACGGCCTGGCCGGGCTTGAGGTCGAAGGCCGTCAGCCGGCCGCTCATGGGCGCGCGGACGACCAGGGCCGAGCGCCCCGCCCCCACCTCCACCAGGTTGCGCCGCAAGTCCTCGGCCGTGCGGGCCGCCTGAGCGCGTTGCGAAACATAGAACCCCTTGTCCGAGGCCTGGCCCGCCTTCAGCGCCGCCACGCGCTGGCGCTGGTAGGCGGCCTCGTCGGCATAGGGCTTGACCGCCGCCTCGCTGAGCAGGTCGCGCGACAGCAGCACCTGGCGCTTCTCCAGCTCCTGCTGGGCCTTGTTCAGCGCGTGCGAAGCGTCGGCCAGGGCCTGCTCACGGCTTTCCTCGGCCGACTTCAGCGACATCACCCGGCTGGCGTTGTCGCTGATCCGCGCCGAGATGTCGGCCTCGCGGGCGGCGGCGTCGAGGCTGAGCTGGGCGTTGCTGAGCCGCGCCAGCACCTGGCCGGCGCTGACCCGGTCGCCGTCGGCCGCCCCGACACTCTCGACCCGGCCCGAGGCCTCGGCCGCCACCAGGGTGGTCTCGGCCGGCGCCGCCTCGGCCCGCACCGGGGCGTAGTCGAGATAGGGCGCGCGGGTCACCGCGCCGATGGTCAGCAGGTTCGCATCGACGTTCACCGACCCCGCCCTCGGCGACAGGGTCCAGGCCGTGGCGCCGACCACGACCACCGCCGCGGCGACCGCGCCCAGTCGATAAGCGCGTTTCGCGTGCCATGGCCGCTCGACGCGGCGATCCATGCCGCCGGCGCCGGCGTCGTCATGGGTTGAGGAAAGCAGGACGGTCCTGGTCATGCTGCTAGGCTAACAGCATCGACGCAATAGGCATAAATAACTGATTTTATTTGATTTATACGGAATTTCAGCAGATTCTCCACCTCAACCGCCGCTTGAGAGTGTACGTTTCCGAACATGTCCGACGCCCGGCCCACCGTCCTCTTTCTCGACGACGATCCAGACATCCTGACCTCCGCCGGCCTGGTGCTGCAGCGGGGCGGTTTCGCCTTCGTGGGGCTGGAGACTCCGGCCGCCGCGCACGAGCGCCTGGCCCAGGGTGGGATCGACCTGCTGCTGCTCGACCTCAACTTCCGGCGCGGCGACACCTCGGGCGAGGCGGGCCTGGCTTTCCTCGAAGCGGCCCTGGCCGCGACGCCCGAACTGCCCGTCGTGGTGGTCACCGGCCATTCGGGCATGGCCATCGCCATCCAGGCCATGCGCCTGGGCGCCCAGGACTTCGTGGTCAAGCCGTGGAACAACGACCGCTTCCTGGGCTCGATCCAGGCGGCGCTGGAGGCTCCGCGCCGCGTGCCCGCCGGCCTGCCGCCCAAGGACCTCAACCTCGAGCGCTCCGAGCGCGCCCTGGTGCAGGCCGCCCTGACCCGGCACGGCTTCAACGTCTCCCAGGCGGCCAAGGACCTGGGCATCACCCGGGCGGCGCTATATCGGCGGATGGAAAAGCATGGGCTTTAGGCCGCTCGCCCTGCTGCTGGCGGTCCAGGCCGCGCTGTTCGCGGTCGGCGCCCTGGCGTGGCTGGCCTTCACCCACGGCCTCTACGCCAACGCCCTGCTCTGCGTGCTGGTCGCCGCGGGCCTGGCCACCGCCCTTTCCCAGCGCCTGCTGTCGGGACGCCCGCTGGCCGCCCGCGCGGCCCTGCCTGGTGAGGCCTTCGCCACCGACCTCAGCCGACGCCGGCTGCAGCTGCTGCTCGACCAGACCCCCTCGCCGATCCTGCTGCGCGGCCAGGACGACCAGGTCATCGCCGTCAACCGCGCCGCCCGGCGGCTGTTCGACACGCCCTACGCCCTGCCCTCGGCCGCCCGCCGCGCTCTCACCGACGGCCAGCCCCTGGCCGACCTCGTCACCCCCGTCCGCTGGCGAGACGCCGCCTACGCCGTCAGCCGCGCCGAACTGATCGAGAACGGCCAGGCCGCCGACCTGGTGGTGCTGACCGACATCTCCGCCGACGTCCGCGCCGCCGAGGCCGCCGCCCTGCGCGACCTGCTGCGGGTGCTGAACCACGAGCTGATGAACGCCCTCACCCCCGTCGCCTCGATGAGCCGCAGCGCCCTCGATTTGCTGCGCGACGGCGGCGACGACGCGACCGCCACGGCGATCAAGGCCCTGGAGCGGGTGGTGGCCCGCACCGCCGGCCTGCAGGACTTCATCAACGCCTACCGCACCATGACCCGCCTGCCGCCGCCGGTGCGCACCCTCGCCGACCTGTCCGCCTGGTTCGACGTCGCCTGCGAGAGCTTCGAGGCCCAGTGGCGCGACAAGGGCGTGGCGCTGGAGCGCACGGCCCCGCCGGAGCTGGAGGTCCGTCTCGACGAGGACCAGATGTGGCTAGCGGTCGGCAACCTGCTCAACAACGCCGCCCAGGCCGCGCTGGAGCGGCCCTCGCCGCGCGTGCGGCTGTCGGCCGAACGCGTGGGTGAAGCCCTGCACATCACGGTCGAGGACTCGGGCCCCGGCGTCGCCCCCGACCAGGCCGACCAGGTGTTCCTGCCGTTCTACACCACCAAGACCACGGGCTCGGGCGTCGGCCTCAGCCTGGCCCGCCAGATCGTCCAGGCCCATGGCGGCGCCCTGGCGCTGCTGCCGCCCGAGCCCGGCGATCCGGACGCCCTGGGCGGCGCGCGGCTGCGCCTGACGCTGGCTTTCTGAACGTCGAAAGAGGTTCCGCTCGGGAAGCTGACATCATCGTGTCTTGGTCGAGAGCCCGCTCGCCTGCAATCTCAGGATAAGGAACGGGAGGACTTTGCCATGACCGAACGCGTCTTTCGACAGGGCGACATGATCCTGCGCACCGGCGCCGGCCTGCCCCACCTGGGCGTCTTCACCGGCCAGGTCTACGAGGTCGAGGATTTCGAGCGCCATCATTCCGAGGGCCTGACCGTGCGCGGCGTGCTCGAGTCTCTCGATCCGGCCGGCTTCGTTCACTACGAGCCCGAGGCCTGAGAGGGATTTCTGGGAGCTGGTGCCGGCTGAGGGGATTGAACCCCCGACCTTCGGTTTACAAAACCGCTGCTCTACCGCTGAGCTAAGCCGGCGCCTCGACGTCGGCGAACGGCGCGCGTTCGCGAACGGGCGTTCTCCTTAGCCGCAGTCGATGACGCGAGGCAATGGCCGCCGTGGGCTGGAATTCACGGCTGAAACCCTCGAAGGGCGCTCCAACACCGTCCTAGAGGAACACCGCCACCGTCTGGCGCGCCGCGATCAGCGGCTGGCCGTCCCGGCTCCACAGCGTCATGGCCTGGGCCGAATAGCCTTCCGCGATGGTTTCCGCGCGGCTGGACATCAGCCGCCAGCCGTCGTCGTCGGGAACCTCGCCCAGCACATCCATCGACCAGGTCATGGTCGAGATCGGCGCGAACTGGTCGAACACCGACAGAGCCGGCGGCGGCAGGGCGTCGGCCAGGGCGACCATCGCCGCCAGCGACCGCGCGGCCGGATCGCGGTGACGGATCCAGACCAGGAATTCCGGCGGACCGCCGCTCAGCGGCCGGCCGCCGGCCACATAGCGAAACTCGAACTGGCGGGCGAAGGCCGGACCCGCGCCCTCCGGGATGAAGAGTTCGAGCGTCTCCGGAGCGGGCGCGTCGGGCGCCGGCAGGTTCAGGTGATCGAGCTTCGAAGCCCGTTCCGCGCCGAAGGTCAGCAGGCCCCGCGTGGCCAGGCCGCCCTCGCCGCTCAGGTCGACATTGGCGAACAGCGCCGACTTGCCCTGCCGCAGCACCTCGACCTTGGCGCTGAGCTCGCCGGCAGCCGGCCCTACGAACGCGAACTGAGCCGAGCGCAGCGGCGGCCCCTCCGGCAGGCGGCGCGCGGCCGCCTCCAGGCACAGGGCCGCCGACAGCCCGCCATAGGTCGTGCGCCCCTGCTTCCAGTCGTCGCCGACGCTGGCGACCACCGCCTCGCCGTCGATGCGCAAGGCCCCGATCAGTTCGCTGTAGCTGGTCACGGACAAGGCTCTCCCCACGCCAGGACGCGGCGCGCGATCGACATAGTCCTAATTCGAAACTGACGTCAATCGACTGTGCGATGGGGGCGCCATGGCGCCCTGGGCTGCCGCGCCCAGCGAAAACCACGCCCTTCGACAAGCTCAGGGTGAGGTTTTCTACTGAACCGCCGCATCAATGGTCCTCATCCTGAGCCTGTCGAAGGACGAGGACCACGCACGGCCCTTCCTACACCGCCTCGACCCGCGCGCCCTCGCGGAACGCCCTGGGCGAGGCCCCCACCGCCTTGGCGAAGAACCGCGAGAAATAGGCCGGGTCGTCGAAGCCCAGGTGATAGGCCGCCTCGGCCACCGTCATGTTGGAATAGAGCAGCGCCCGCTTGGCCTCCAGCAGGATGCGGTCCTGCACCAGCTTCAGCGGCGCCGCGCCCGCCGCCTTGGCGCAGGCCGCCCGCAGGCGGCTGGCGGTGACGCCCAGCAGGTCGGCATAGGCCTCCAGCGACAGATGCTCGCGATAGCGGGCCTCGACCAGTTCCCGGAACCTAGCCACCAGGGCCGCATGGCCGCCGATCGCCGCCGGCCCCTCCCCGGCCCGCGCCGAGACGCTCAGGCGAAGGGCCTCGACCAGCACCGTCAGCAGGTGCGCCTCCACCGCCGCCGCATGGCCCGGCGCGGCCCAGACTAGTTCGCGCGCCAGCCCCTCCAGCGCCCCCTCGACCCGAGAGTCCTTGGCCAGGGCCAGCGCCGCCGGCGCCCGGAACAGGCCCGCGAAGGCCGGCTCGCGCATCGAAAGGTCGCGCAGATAGCTGTCGGCGATGGTCAGCACCGAGCCGGCCGTCCCCACGTCGTAGGCGAAGCCGTGCACCACGCCCGACGGCACCACCAGCAGGCACGGGGCGGTAAAGGCCACCCGGCGGTCCTCGGCCATCATCGTCCCGCCGCCGGTGGTCAGGTGGAAGACGTGGTTGAGGTCGCCATGGGCGTGGGCGCGGATGTTCCAGTCGTTGGGCCGCGTGCGATCGTCCAAGGCCTCCAGATGGATGAACTTGCCCTCGGCGGCCTGGGGCGGCTCGCCGAACAGGAAAAAGCTAGGAACGACAGTCTTTTCCATCGTCAGGCCCGGGAGATCCAGAATTTGTGCGCGATGCGAACACCTGTGCGAAATGTCCAAGTTTTGGCGCGCTCTGTCCATCCCAATCCTAAACCGGAGAGCTAGGCTCCTCCCACACAAGACGCCGTGAGGCGCCCCCAGAGGCGCCCCCAGGGAGCGAGACTAAGGACCCCATGCGCACTCAGGTCGCCATCATCGGCGCGGGCCCCGCCGGCCTCTTCCTTGGCCACCTGCTGAAGCAGGCCGGCGTCGACGCCGTCATCGTCGAGCGCAAGGACCGCCATTACGTCGAAGGCCGCGTGCGCGCCGGCGTTCTCGAACAGATCACCGTCGACCTGATGGAGCGCCTGGGCCTTGGCGCCCGCATGCGCCGCGAAGGTCTGGTCCACGGCGGCACAAACCTGGCCAGCGACGGCGAGGTCTTCCGCATCGACATGGCCGAACTGACCGGTGGTTCGACGGTGATGGTCTACGGCCAGCAGGAGGTCATGAAGGACCTCTTCGACGCCGCCGAAGAGCGCGGCGTTCAGATCGTCTTCGACGCCGACCAGGTCCAGCCGCACGACATCGAGGGCGATAAGCCCTACGTCACCTGGCGCAAGGACGGCGTCGAGCAGCGCCTGGACTGCGACTTCATCGCCGGCTGCGACGGCTATCACGGGGTCAGCCGCGCGGCGATCCCGGAGGGCGTGCTGAAGACCTTCGAGCGGGTCTATCCGTTCGGCTGGCTGGGCATCCTCACCGAGGCCCCGCCCTGCGACCACGAGCTGATCTATTCCAACCACGAGCGCGGCTTCGCCTTGGCCTCGATGCGCTCGCCGACGCGCAGCCGCTACTACGTGCAGTGCTCGCTGGACGACCGGATCGAGGACTGGTCGGACGAGCGGTTCTGGGACGAGGTCTCGATCCGCCTGGGTCCCGACGCGGCCTCGCGCATCGTCCGCGCCCCCTCGTTCGAGAAGTCGATCGCCCCCCTGCGCAGCTTCGTCGCCGAGCCGATGCGCCACGGCCGCCTGTTCCTGGCCGGCGACGCCGCCCACATCGTGCCGCCCACCGGCGCCAAGGGCATGAACCTGGCCGTCTCCGACGTGGTCATGCTGTCGGAAGCCCTGACCGAATACTTCAACGAGGACTCCAAGGCCGGGATCGACGGCTATTCGGCCCGCGCCCTGGCCCGCGTCTGGAAGGCCGAGCGGTTCTCCTGGTGGTTCACCAGCCTGACCCACCGCTTCCCCGACCGCGACGGCTTCGACCGCAAGATGCAGGTCGCAGAACTCGCCTACATCAAGGGCTCGCGCGCCGCCCAGGTGACGCTGGCCGAGAACTATGTCGGTCTCCCTCTGGTCTAAGGGAGCCTTGGAGTCAGCATGAAGAGCAAGATCTACGAGAGCGCCGCGGCCGCCCTGGAGGGCGTGACCTTCGACGGCATGACGCTGATGTCCGGGGGCTTTGGCCTGTCGGGCAATCCCGAGACCCTGATCCCGGCCCTGAAGGACACCGGGGTGAAGGGCCTGACCGTGATCAGCAACAACTGCGGCGCCGACGGTTTTGGCCTGTGGATGCTGCTCAACAACGGCCAGATCAAGAAGATGATCTCGTCCTACGTCGGCGAGAACAAGCTGTTCGAGCAGCTCTACCTCTCGGGCGAGCTGGAGCTGGAGCTGAACCCGCAGGGCACGCTCGCCGAGCGCATCCGCGCCGGCGGCGCCGGCATCCCGGCCTTCTACACCAAGACCGGCGTCGGCACCGTCGTGGCCGAAGGCAAGCCGGTCGAGGAATTCGAGGGCGAGCTTTACGTCCGCGAGCGCTGGCTGCGCGCCGACCTGTCGATCGTGAAGGCGTGGAAGGCCGACCCGGAAGGCAACCTCGTCTTCCGCAAGACCGCCCGCAACTTCAACCCGGTGATGGCCACGGCCGGCAAGATCACCGTGGTCGAGGTCGAGGAGATCGTCGAGGCCGGCGCCCTGGAGGCCGACGGCATCCACACCCCCGGCATCTATGTCGACCGCATCGTGCTCTCGACCATCAACGAGAAGCGCATCGAGAAGCTGACCACTCGTCCGCGCGAGGAGAACGCGTAATGGCCTGGACCCGCGATGAAATGGCCGCCCGCGCGGCCGCGGAGCTGCAGGACGGCTTCTACGTGAACCTGGGCATCGGCATCCCGACCCTGGTCGCCAACCACATCCCCGAGGGTGTGCACGTCACCCTGCAGAGCGAGAACGGCATGCTCGGCATGGGGCCCTTCCCCTATCCGGACGAGGTCGATCCCGACCTGATCAACGCCGGCAAGCAGACCATCACCCAGCTGCCGACCTCCAGCTTCTTCGACAGCGCCCAGAGCTTCGCCATGATCCGCGGCGGCCACGTGGACCTCACGGTCCTGGGCGCCATGGAAGTGGCCCAGAACGGCGACATCGCCAACTGGACGATCCCGGGCAAGATGGTGAAGGGCATGGGCGGGGCCATGGACCTGGTGGCCGGCGTCAAGCGCGTCATCGTCGTCATGGACCACGCCAACAAGGCCGGCGAGAGCAAGGTGCTGGAGCGCTGCGCCCTGCCCCTGACCGGCGCGGGCTGCGTCGACATGGTCATCACAGACCTCTGCGTCTTCACCCTGGAGCGCGGCGCCGACGGCCAGAAGAGCCTGAAGCTGGTTGAACTGGCTCCAAACGTTCGTTTGGATGAGGTCAAGGCCAAGACCAAGGCCGCCTTCGACCCCGGAGCCTTCCAATGACGACCGCTTACATCTGCGACGCCATCCGCACCCCGTTCGGCCGCTACGGCGGCTCGCTGTCGAAGGTGCGGGCCGACGACCTGGCGGCCATCCCGCTGAAGGCCCTGATCGCCCGTAATCCCGGCCTCGACTGGGCCGCGGTGGACGAGGTGATCTACGGCTGCGCCAACCAGGCCGGCGAGGACAACCGCAACGTCGCCCGCATGGCCCTGCTGCTGGCGGGCCTGCCGGAAACCGTGCCGGGCGTCACCGTCAACCGCCTGTGCGCCTCGGGCCTGGAGGCGGTCGGCACGGCCGCCCGCGCCATCCTCTCCGGCCAGGCCGACCTCGTCATCGCCGGCGGCGTCGAGAGCATGAGCCGCGCGCCCTTCGTCATGGGCAAGGCCGACAGCGCCTTCTCGCGCGCCGCCAAGATCGAGGACACCACCATCGGCTGGCGCTTCGTCAATCCGGCCATGCAGAAGGCCTACGGCGTCGACTCCATGCCCGAGACGGCCGAGAACGTCGCCGCCGACTACGGCGTGACCCGCGCCGACCAGGACGCCTTCGCCCTGCGCAGCCAGCAGCGCGCCGCCGCCGCCATCAAGGCCGGCTTCTTCGACGGCGAGATCACCCCGGTCGAGATCCCCGGCAAGGCCGGCCCGACCATCGTCGACCGCGACGAGCACCCGCGCGAGACCACGCTGGAGACCCTGGCCAAGCTGAAGCCCGTCGTCCGCCCGGACGGCACGGTGACCGCCGGCAACGCCTCGGGCGTCAACGACGGCTCGGCCGCGATCATCCTGGCCTCGGAAGAGGCGGTGAAGCGCCACGGCCTGACCCCGCGCGCCCGCGTGCTTGGCTACGCCACCGCCGGCGTCGCCCCGCGCGTCATGGGCATCGGCCCCGTCCCCGCCACCCAGCGCCTGCTGGCCCGCACGGGTCTTGCGATCAGCGACTTCGACGTCGTCGAGCTGAACGAGGCCTTCGCCGCCCAGGGCCTGGCGGTCCTGCGGGAGCTTGGCCTGCCCGACGACGGCGCGCACGTGAACCCCAATGGCGGCGCCATCGCCCTGGGCCACCCGCTCGGCGCCTCCGGCACGCGCCTGGCCCTGACGGCCCTGCGCCAGCTGGAAGCGACCGGCGGCAAGCGCGCCCTGGCCACCCTCTGCATCGGCGTGGGCCAAGGCGCGGCCCTCGCCATCGAACGTGTCTAAGAAAGACTAGGAGGTCCTCGTGACCCTGATCCTGCCCTATGCGCGGGAAGACGCCGGCCAGCCGCCGTCGTTCGCCCCCGGCTACGCCTCGACCGTGGCGCGCTCGCCGCGCCAACCGCTGGTCAAGATCCCCCACACCCTGACCGAGACCACGGGTCCGGCCGGCCAGTGGGAGAACCTGATGGGCTCGTCCCTGGCCGACCTTACGGCCCAGCACAAGGGCACGCCGCAAGGCCAGCGCATCGTCGTCTCCGGCCGCGTGCTCGACGAGAACGGCCGCCCCGTGCCCAACACGGTGATGGAGATCTGGCAGGCCAACGCCGCCGGCCGCTACATCCACAAGAAGGACCAGTGGGACGCCCCGCTGGATCCCAACTTCACCGGCGCCGGCCGCGTCGTCACCGACAGCGAAGGCCGCTACCAGTACGTGACCATCCGTCCGGGCGCCTATCCGTGGGGCAACCACCACAACGCCTGGCGGCCCTCGCACATCCACCTGTCGCTGCTGGGCCCGGCCT
This sequence comes from Caulobacter sp. SRI_008, assembly GCF_057586355.1. Classification (NCBI taxonomy): domain Bacteria; kingdom Pseudomonadati; phylum Pseudomonadota; class Alphaproteobacteria; order Caulobacterales; family Caulobacteraceae; genus Caulobacter; species Caulobacter sp. SRI_008. Next base: position 132,896 of record NZ_JBYCZS010000010.1, on the reverse strand, counting down.
TCGCCAGCCGCATCGTCACCCAGATGTACTTCCCCGACGATCCGCTGATCGAGATCGACCCGATCGCCAACGCCGTGCCCATGCCCTACCGCGACCGCATGGTCTCGCGCTTCGACATCGAGACCACCAAGCCCAACTGGGCCCTGGGCTACCTGTTCGACGTGGTGCTGCGCGGCCGCGACGCCACGCCTACCGAGGACGACCATCATGACGACTGAACAGGTCAACCCGGCGCCCCGCCACGACAACCAGGACCCGGCCCTGTTCGGCCAGACCCCGTCGCAGACCGTCGGCCCGTTCTTCCACTACGGCCTGCCCTGGAAGGGCGGCGCCGACCTGGTCGGCCAGTCGGAGATGGGCGCGCGCCCGGAACTGTTCCCCGAGGAGCACTACGTGCTGAACCTGTCGCCGCCGCGCGGCGCGGTCAGCGGCGAGGTCATCACCCTGGAAGGCGTGGTCTATGACGCCGACGGCAAGCCGATCCCCGACGCCATGATCGAGATCTGGCAGGCCAACGCCGCCGGCCGCTACGCCAGCCCCGACGACGAACGCGCCGAGATCCCGCTCGACGAGGGCTTCGTCGGCTTCGGTCGCGCCTCCACTGACGAGACCGGCCTCTATCGCTTCAAGACCGTGCGTCCCGGCGCCGTTCCTGCCCCCGGCAACGGTCTGCAGGCCCCGCACATCGCCGTCGGCGTGTTCGGTCGCGGCCTGATCAAGCGCCTGGTCACCCGCGTCTATTTCGAGGACGCGCCCCAGAACGCCGAGGACCCGATCCTGGCCCTGGTGCCGGCCGAGCGTCACGACACCTTGATCGCCAAGCAGCAGGACGGAGCCTGGCGCTTCGACATCGTCTTGCAAGGCGAGCGCGAAACCGTCTTCTTCGACGTCTAGCTCAGTGCGTGGTCCTCGTCCTTCGACAGGCTCAGGATGAGGACCACTTACAAGCTCGGCGTGAGAAAAACCTCATCCTGAGCTTGTCGAAGGACGAGGTTTTCGTCTCAAACACTGAACGTCGATCCGTCCTAGTCCAGATCTCTCGGGAGTCGTCATTTGCCATCCCTGATCCGCGATCGCGCGGCCTCGACGCCCGCCATGCTGGCGATCTTCGGCGACGAGGCCTTGCTGCGCGCGGCCCTGCGCTTCGAGGCGGGCCTGGCCCGGGCGCAGGCGGACGTCGGGTTGATCGATGCGAACGCGGCGGACCGCATCGCCGCCGCCTGCGCCGATCTTCCCGACGTCGAGCTTCTGGCCGAGGCCGCCGCCCACGCCGGCACCCTGGCCATCCCCCTGGTCAAGGACCTGCGCGGCCGCATCGCCGACCCGGCCATCGCCGCCCTGGTGCACAAGGGCGCCACCAGCCAGGACCTGGCCGACACCGCCCTGGTCCTCCAGGCCAAGGCCGGGACGGCGCTGATCGTCGAGGAGGCCCGCCGCCTCGCCACCGGCCTCGCCGCCCTGACCAAGGCCCACGCCGCCACCCCGATGATTGGCCGCACCCTGTTGCAGGCGGCCCTGCCGATCACCTTCGGCCTGAAGACCTCGCAATGGCTGCTGGGCGTCGATGCGGCGCTGGCCCGCTTCGAGACCGAGGCCGCCGGCGCCCTGCAGGTCCAGCTCGGCGGCGCCACCGGCTCGCTGGCCGGCATGAACGGCAAGGCCCTGGCCGTCTCCGACCGTCTCGCCGAGATCCTCGACCTCGCCCCCGCCGTCGCCCCCTGGCACGCCCGCCGCGAAGCGATCGCGGCCCTCGCCTCGGCCCTGGCCATCCTGGTCGGCGCCGTTGGCAAGATCGCCCGTGACCTGTCGCTGATGGCTCAGGGCGAGGTGGCCGAGGCCTTCGAGCCGCGTGTCGAAGGGCGCGGCGGCTCCTCGGCCATGGCCCACAAGCGCAACCCCACCGCCTGCCAGACGGCCCTGACCGCCGCCATCCGCGCCCCGCACCTGGCCGCAACACTGGTGTCCGCCCTGCCCCAGCCGCACGAGCGCGACCTGGGCGGTTGGCAGGCCGAGGGTCCGGTGATCGCCGAGCTCTTCCAACTGGCCCACGGCGCCCTGGCCGTCATGGCCCCGGTCATCGAAGGCCTGGAGGTCCACACGGATCGTATGGCCGCCAACCTCGCCGCCGCCGGCGTCGGGACCGACACCGGCGAGAGCGAGAACATCGCCCTGCGCGCCCTCGCCCACTTCGAAAAGGACCGCTGATGGCCTTCGCCCAAGCCGCCGACGGCGCCCGCCTCTATTTCCGCCTCGACGGCGGCGCCGAGAAGCCCGCCCTGGTGCTGCTGAACTCGATCGGCTGCGACATCGGCCTCTACGACGCCGCCGCCCCGCTACTGCTGGCCGACTTCCGCCTGCTGCGCCTCGACACCCGGGGCCACGGCGCCTCTGACGCCCCGGCCGGCGACTACAGCCTCGATCTGCTCGCAAGCGACGTGCTGGCGGCGATGGACGCGGCCGGCATCGAGCAAGCCGCTGTCGTCGGCACCTCGCTGGGCGGCATGATCGCCATGGAACTGGCCCTGAAGGCGCCCGCGCGCCTGACCGGCCTCGTCCTGGCCTGCACCTCGGCCGCCATGGACGCCGCCGCCTGGCAGGCGCGGATCGACACCGTCCGTAGCCAGGGTCTCGCCGCCATCGCCGAGATGGCGCTGGGCCGGTTCTTCTCGGAAGACTTCCGCAGCCTGCATCCCGAACAGGTCGAGACCGTCCGCGCTGGCCTGCTGGCGACCAGCGCCGAGGGCTACGCCGCCTGCGGCGCGGCCATCCGCGACATGGACCTGCTGGAGCGGATTTCCGCCATCACCGTCCCCACCCTGGTGATCGGCGGGACCAAGGACGTCTCCACCCCCTTCGAAGGCCACGGCGACCGCATCGCCGCCGCCATCCCCGGCGCGGCCACCGCCCTGATCGACGCCGCCCACCTGCCCTCGATCGAGGCCCCGGCCGCCTTCGCCGGCGCCGTGCGCGCCTTCCTCGGCGCCGATCCGGCCGAACGCGCCGCCAAGGACACGCTGTTCGAAGCCGGCCTGAAGAACCGCCGCAAGGTGCTGGGCGACGCCTGGGTCGACAAGTCCCTGGCCAAGCGCACGGCCTTCACCACCGACTATCAGGCGATGATCACCCGCTACGCCTGGAACGAGATCTGGGGCCGCCCGGGCCTCGACCACAAGACCCGCCGCCTGCTGGTGCTGGCCATCTGCGCCTCCCTCGCCCGCTGGGAAGAATTCCGCCTCCACGTCCGCGCCGGACTGGAGCAAGGCGGCTTCACCCAGGACGAGCTGAAGGAAGTGCTGATGCAGACGGCGATCTATGCCGGGGTGCCGGCGGCGAACACGGCCTTCACCGAAGCGGCCAGCGTGATCGCGGAACTAGGGCTGTAGAAGACCCCCTCAGTCGGCTTCGCCGACAGCTCCCCCAGAGGGGGAGCATCTTCGCGGACTAGATCCTCCCCCTCTGGGGGAGGTGGCCCGGAGGGCCGGAGGGGGCCTTCCCCGGCGCTAGCTCTTCGGCGTCGCGGCCGCCCTGAACCGGTCCTTCATCTTCGCGACCCAGCCGTTGAACACCTCGTTCTCGGCCGTCACCCGGCCGAAGTCGGCGCTCGATCCCACGCTGTCGACCCCGGCCAGCGCCACGCGCAGGCCTTCGGGATTGCGCGCCGTGCCGATCAGGTTGGTGTAGCGCGTGCGCAGGCGGCCCAGCGACGCGTCGTCGTCCGACAGACTGAAGGCGACGGCGGCGCGCATCAGCTTGGCCTCGTCCGAGGGCGACAGGCCCGCCGGGTTCTTGAAGCGGTCGCCCAGGGCGGCTTCGTACAGCTTGCCGGCCAGCGGCCAGTTGCGCTGCTTCCAGGCGATGTCGCCGCGGATGTCCTGGGCGTCCTTGCCCTTGTCGCCCTCGATCACCTCCAGGGCGTCGTCGTAGCGGCCCAGGGTCATCAGGGCGCGGGCGGTGGCCAGGCGCCGCTCGCTGTTGAGGGCCGGCGGCAGGATGGTGGTGCGGGTGTTGTTGATCGCCGCCAGCGCGTCCTCGGGCTTGCGGTCCATCAGGTAGATCCAGGCCAGGTCCGTGGCCACCTGGGCCTTGGGCACGCCGTTCAGGCGGTTGTCGACCTGGTACTTCAGGAGCTTGGCGGCCTCGTCCAGTAGGTCGACGTCGACCAGCCGGCGCACGAGGTTGCGGACCATCTGGTCGCCGTCGTTCCCGATCGGCGTCAGGTCCTGGTAGTCGTAGAACAGGCCCACCGCCTGGATCGGCTGCATGCCGTCGGCTAGGCCGTCGAGGAACAGGGTGCGGAAAGCGCCGTAGAGGTCGTTCTGCAAGGCCACGGCCTGCGGCAGGTCGGGCAGCACCTTGTTGGCCGAGCGCAGCACTTCCAGCGCCTCGCGATAGCGGCCCTGGTCGATATAGAGCTTGCCCAGCGCCCGCACGACGTCCAGCTCGACGCCGTCGCCGCGCCAGCGGAAACGCAGCTGGTCCAGGGTCTTGGCGGCCTCGGCCGGCGAGATCTGGTTCTTTTCCAGCTTGATGCGGGTGGCGTGCAGGATGGCCGGCGTGGCGATGCGGTCGATCGGCGCCTTGCCGATCGCCTGGAACATCTTCAGCGCCTTGTCCTTGCGGCCTTGCAGCTCGAAGGCCTTGGCCAGCGTCAGCCGCAGGATCAGCTGGTCGACGATCGGCACCTTGGGCAGCTTCAGGGCCTGGTTGACCAGGCGTTCCGCCCCGATCCCGTCGCCGGTGGCCACCGCCGACTCCGCCTGGGCGCCCAGGAAGCGGGCCTGCCAGACGTTCGGGAACAGGTTCATCGCCTGGGCGCCGGCCGCGAACTTGTTGCGGGCGTCCACCCACTGGCCCTGCTTGTAGGCGACATAGCCGCGCCACAGGGCGCTGGACGGATCGTCCGACAGCACCGGCGAGGAGAAGTCGGCCTCGGCCTCGGCCCAGCGTCCGGACATGGCCTTGGCCGCGCCGCGCAGACCGCGGAACTCGGCGTCGCCCAGCAGGGTCTGCTGCTTGCGGGCGGCGGCGTTGAGCACGCCGATGGCCTCGAACGACAGCTTGGAGCCGACCAGGAAGCGGGCCAGGGCCATGCGGGCGGCGATGTCGCCCTGGCGGTCGGCCGGATCGACGGCGGCGATGGCCGCCTGCAAGGCGTCGTAGCGGGCCATGAAGCCGCCCGAGCCGGTCTTGGGCCAGTTCTCCAGGTCGACGACGGCCGGCATGGCCGCCGGCTGCGGCGCGCCGGTGATCACTTCCTCGCCCGCGCTCGACGCCGAGGCCGGCGACAGCACCAGGCCCTTGGGCCGGCCGATGCGGACGATGTCGCCCTCGGTCAGCACCTGCAGGTCGCTGGCGAAGGCCTCGACCGCCAGGCCTTGCGCCGACGGCAGCAGGGCCATCTCGACATATTCACGGCGCGACGGCAGGCCCTTGGACGGGGCCAGGGCCGGCACCACGGCCAGGCGGTCGCCGACGGCCGGATCATTGACCCACACCGGACGCCCCGCCCCGGCCAGATTGGCCGACAGGCTGGCGGGGGAAGCGGTCTCGTCGCGGGCGACCTTGATCGGATCGGGTTCGGGCTGGAGACCGGCCCCCAGGGCCACGGTCCAGACGTTCCCCTGCCCTTCGGCATAGACCGGCACGCCGGGCTTGGCGACGATGCGCAGGGCCGAATAGTCCGGGCCGCGGAAGACCTGGATCTTGGTGTGGTTGGGGCCGGTCTGCGGCGTGCGGCCCAGCTCCAGGCGCACCGAGGCGTCGAACACCACCCACACGGCCTCGCCGCGCTTGAAGACGGCGGCGGCGGCGGGCGCGGCCCAGGTGGTGACGAACTGGGTCTGGCCGTCGGTCTTGCTGTAGTTCACCGCCACCACGCCGCTGCCGGGGGCGGGGTTAGGCCGGCGCGGATCGCGCGGAACCGGGGTCGGGGCCGTCGGCGGGGCGCCCGGCGTCGCGGCTTGGGGCGGCTTGGCGAAGACGTTGACGAAATCGACGCCGTCGGCGCGGCCGACCCGCAGGTCGGCGTCGTCGGTCAGGGTCAGCACCAGTTCCAGCGCGCCGCCGGCGTGGCGGACCTCGACCGTGCGGATCCAGCGCGGCGGCGCGATGCGCAGGGCGGCGATGTTAGGATTGGCGTCGCGGCCGAAGCGCAGGATCGCCTGCTGGCCCTCGCGGCGCATCTTCATCGCCGGAGCGCGGCCGCTCCAGCGGAACTCCAGGCGCGAGAAGTCGGGAGCCTGGGCCGCGCGGACGACGAGATCGCCCTGGGTAGCTTGAGCGGCGGCGGGACCGGCGGCCTGGACGGCGGGCGCGACGACGCCGGCGATGCAGATCGCCGCGACGCTCGCCCTCAACGCCCCCCGCAGGTTCATAAGCCCCCCTTGGCCTTTCCCTAGCCGGCTTTCTTCGGCGCGCCGGCGCCGGCCAGCGGCGGAGCCGCGGCGGCCTGCTGACCACCGGCCGCGCCAGCCGGCGCGGCGGCGTTGTCGGCCACGGCGGCCTTGCCCTTGGCGATGGCGTCGCCCGAGAAGCGGGTGGCCAGGCGCTCGGTCAGCACCTTGGCGTCGCCCGGCGCCATGTTGGCCAGGATCATCGCCAGGGTGCGTTCCTTCATCTTGGCGGCGATCGGCAGGCGCACGCTGTCGTCCAGCAGCGTCAGGCGGACGGCCGCGTCCTTGGGCTTCATGGCCGAGAACACGCTGACCATGCGGTCGACCTCGGCGGCCTTCTGCGAGTCCGCCTGCCCCAGCAGGTTCTGGATCTCGCCCTTCATGCCGTTGAGGTTCTTCATCTTGGCGTCGAGCTTGGCCTCGGCGGCGGCCAGCAGCTGCAGCTGCACGTCGATGTCCTGCTCGCGCTGGTCCAGCTGCCCGCGGCGCTGGCCCAGGCTCTGCAGCACGCGCAGCTCGGCCGGCGACAGGCCGGCTTCCTTGGCCAGATCGGTAGCCGACGGGGCGCAGATGCGCGGCGGGGCGGCGGTCGAAGCCTTGGCGGCGGCGTCAGCGCCCGCGCCGTCGGCCGAGGCGGCCTCTTCGCCCTTGGCGTCCTTCTTGTCGGTCTTGCCCACGCCTTCGGCGAACGCCTTGGCGCCGCCCAGCAGGTCGGGCATCGACTTGGCGCCGGCCAGGGCGTTGACGGCCAGGACGCCGACGACGGCGACGCCGACGATCGGCAGGATGCGAGGAACGTTCTTCATCGACGGTCTCTGAAAGGCGATCCGGGCCGCGACGAGGGGTCGGGGCCGTCGAACAGGTCATCATCTACCCGCGCCCGTGAACGGGGCGTTTCCCGCGAGGGATTAACAGGCGGATTAAGCGAGGAATTCGAAGGCGTCGCGGGACGCGAGGTCGCAGGGCCGTTCGTGCGGGCGCGAGCTTCGCGCTCCAGCATGGCTTCGAAGTCCTGCGCGCTCAGGCGGCGACCGCCGGCGGGGCTCGGCGCGGGCTGCGGCTCGGGGGCCTGCGACGCGACGAAATCACGCGGTTCGCGGGCCGGCCGCTGGCCCAAGTCTTGGCGGGGTTCGCGCGTCTCGATCCGAGGCGCCGAAGCCGCGCGGGTCATGCGGTCGTCCAGCTGGGCGGCCAAGGCCTTGGCCTTCTCGATGCGGTCGGCCAGGTATTCGGAGGCCTCGTCGGTGGCCGCGCGCAGGTCGGCCAGACCCTGCTCGGCGCGCTGGGCGGCGTTGTCGAGATCGGCCACGGCCTTGGCGAAACCGTCCTGGGCGTCGCGCAGCGCCTTCAGCTTGCGCTCCAGGCGCCAGCCGAAGACCAGCGCCACCATCAGGAGCACCGCCAGAAAGACCTGCAGGGCGACCGCGACCAGGCTCATTTCAGCTTCTGAACCGCCTTCTTCGCCGCGGGCGTCAGCGGGGCGTCGGCCCGAATGGCGATGGAATGGTTACGACGGCCCATCCGGCCGCGCGTAAGCGGAATCGACCCCGCCCGCAACTCCACCAGACTGTCGGGCGTGGCGTTCAGCATCAACGTATCGCCGACCTGCAGGTTCAGCACCTTGGAAAGCGGCAGCTGCTGCTCGTCGAGCACGGCGCGCACCTCCATCTGGGTGGTCCAGAGTTCGGTGGCCAAGTGGCCTTCCCAGATGTTGTCGCGGCCGAACTTCTCACCCATGAACTGCTGCAGCAGCATCTTCCGGATGGGTTCCAGCGTGGCGTAGGGCAGCAGCAGTTCGATACGGCCGCCGCGGTCTTCCATGTCGATGCGCAGCTTCACCAGGATCGCCGCGTTGGCTGGCCGGGCGATGGCGGCGAAGCGCGGGTTGGTCTCCAGGCGATCCAGGGTGAAGGCCACCGGATGCAGGGGCTCGAAGGCGGCCTTGGCGTCGTTCAGCACCACCTCGACCATCCGCTGCACCAGCACGCGTTCGATGGTCGTGTAGGGACGGCCCTCGATGCGCATGGCCGCGGTGCCGCGACGGCCGCCCAGCAGCACGTCGACGATCGAGTAGATCAGGTTGGAGTCGACCGTCAGCAGGCCGTAGTTGTCCAGTTCCTCGGCCCGGAACACCGCCAGGATGGCCGGCAGCGGGATCGAGTTCAGATAGTCGCCGAAACGGATCGAGCTGATGTTGTCGAGGCTGACCTCGACATTGTCGGAGGTGAAGTTGCGCAGGGACGTCGTCATCAACCGCACCAGGCGGTCGAAGACGATTTCCAGCATCGGCAGACGCTCGTACGAAACCAGCGCCGAGTTGATGATCGCGCGGATGCCGGTGCGGTCGTCGGAGCCGTCGCCGGACAGGTCGAAGCCCAGCAGGCTGTCGATCTCGTCCTGGTTCAGGATGCGCTCGGCGCCCATGCCGTCGCCGCCGCCGTCGTCCCAGCCACTCATGCCGGCCATGCCGCCGCTGAAGTCGCCGAAGCTGTTCATCTCGCCGCCGCCAGCGGCGTCGAAGGTCCCCGGAGGGTTCTCCGCGGCCCACTGGGCCATTGCGGCCTGATCGTCGATCTCGTCTGCCATGATGGTTCGCTTCAGCCAGCCCGGGGGACTAGTTGATCAGCATCTCCTCGATCAGGACGGCGTTCACTTTCGAAGGGGCGGCCACCAGGTTCACCCGGCGCAGCAGTTCGGAGCGCAGCTGGTAGCTGCCCTGGCTGCCGGCGAGGTCCTCGGGACGCAGCTCGCGCAGGAAGGTCTGGAACATGTCGGTCAGGCGCGGCAGGTTCGGCGTCAGTTCGTCGGCAGTCTCCTGGTCGGGCAGCTCGAAGGTCAGCTTCAGCTTCAGGAAGGTCGACTTGCCGTCGGCCGACTGCATGTTCACCACGATGTCGGGCAGGGTGTAGAACACCACGCCGTCGGGGCCTTCCTTGATGACCGGCGCGCCGGCGCCGCCGTCGGCCTTGGCGCCTTCGCCGCCCTCGCCGTGGCCGCCTTCCTTCTTCTCTTCCTTTTTCTTTTCCTTCTTCTCGCCATGCTCGCCGGCCGCGGCTTCGCCCTCGGCGGCCGGCTTGGGCTTCATCAGCAGGAAGGCCGTGGTCCCGCCGCCGATCAGCAGCACGAGCGCGCCGGCGGCCCCGGCGATCAGAATGATCGGCGGCTTCTTCTTGGCGGAAGCTTCACCCTCGACGGCGCCCTCTTCGCCTTCCGGGGCGGGAGCTTCCTTGGGCGGTTTCTTGGCCACGCGCGAGTTCCTTGAAAACTATGGGTCCTACTTGTGCGCGAGCATGGTTAACGATCTCTTTTGACGGCCATTTGGTCGCAGGCTGAATCTGCCCGGCGCATCCCCTCAAAGCGTCGCCGTTAACCACCCTCTTCGCTGATTTCATTACGCTTTTCGAGTTGGCACGAGGATTGCTTGTAGGGTTTCGGCGCATTTGTCGCGCCAAACTGCGAGTTAATCGTCATGGACAACGCGCTGTATGTGGGCCTTTCGCGGCAGATGACGCTCCGTCGTGAGCTGGACATCGTCGCGAACAACATCGCCAACGCCAACACCACCGGCTTCAAGGTCGAGGACCTGATGGTCCGCACCGAAGCGGCCAAGCCCGCGCGCACCGCTGGCGGCCCCGCGCCGATCAAGTTCGTGATGGACGACGGTGTCGTCCGCGATTTCAAGCCCGGCGCCCTCAACCAGACGGGCGGCAGCCTCGACCTGGCCCTCGAGAACCAGGGGTTCTTCAAGGTCCAGACCGCCGAGGGCGAGCGCTACACCCGCGACGGCCGCTTCACGACCAACCCCGAAGGCGTGCTGACCACCCAGCAGGGCGCCCCGGTGCTCGATGACGGCGGCGGCCAGATCACCCTCGACCCGCAGCTGGGCGCCGTCACCATCGGCCGCGACGGCATCGTCAGCCAGGGCGCGGCCCGGGTCGGCAAGATCGGCGTCGCCCGCTTCTCCGACCTCTCCTCGCTGCGCAAGCAGGGCGACAACCTCTATCGCAACGCCGGAAACGAGACCCCGCAGTCGGCCACCGACGCGGTCATTCACCAAGGGATGCTGGAGGGGTCGAACGTCCAGCCCGTCCAGCAGATCACCAAGCTCATCGAGGTCAGCCGCGCCTACGAGAGCATCGCCAAGATGATGGACCAAACCGCCGAACTCTCGCGCTCCGCCGTCGAGCGTATGGGCAAGGTCCAGTAAGGGATTAACGACAGATGCAAGCGCTCCGCACCGCCACGACCGGCATGGCTGCACAGCAGCTGAACGTCGAGGTCATCTCGAACAACATCGCCAACATGAACACCATTGGCTACAAGCGCCAACGGGCCGAGTTCCAGGACCTGCTGTACCAGACGATCGAGCGCGCCGGCGCCCAGTCGTCGAGCGACGGCAACGTGGTCCCGACCGGCATTCAGATCGGCGGCGGCGTCAAGGCCGGCTCGGTCTACCGCATCACCGAGCAAGGCACCCCGACGGCCACCAACAACCAGCTGGACGTGGCCATCCAGGGCAAGGGCTACCTGCAGATCCTGATGCCCTCGGGCGAGACGGCCTACACCCGCGCCGGCAACTTCTCGACCAACGACCAGGGCCAGATCGTCACCGAGGACGGCTACACGGTGCAGCCCGGGATCACGATCCCGGAGAACGCCACGGCCATCACCATCGGCAAGACGGGCCTGGTGCAGGTCACGCTGGACGGCCAGGCCGACCCGCAGACCGTGGGCCAGATCGAGCTGGCCAACTTCATGAACGAAGGCGGCCTCGAGGCCATCGGCGACAACCTCTATCTGGAGACCGGCGCCTCGGGCGCGGCCAACGTCGCCGCCCCCGGCTCCACCGGCTTCGGCACCCTGCTGCAGAACTACACCGAAGCCTCGAACGTCGACGCGGTCAGCGAAATCACCTCCCTGATCGTCGCCCAGCGCGCCTACGAGATGAACTCCAAGGTCATCACCACGGCCGACCAGATGCTCCAGGCCACCTCGAACCTGAGGTCGTAAGCTCATGAAAAGCCTGCTCCTCGCCGCCGCCGCCCTGCTGATCGCCGCCCCGGCCGCCTTCGCCGGCCAGCCGGTCGACCTGCGCAACGACACCACCGACGCCGACGGCGTCGTCACCCTGGGCGAACTGTTCGAGGGCGCCGGCTCGGCCGGCGGCGTCGTGGTCGCCCGCCGCGCCGGCCCCAGCGTCGTGCTCGACGCCGCCCAGCTGCAGATGACCGCCCGCCGCAACGGCCTCGACTGGGCCAATCCCCAGGGCCTGCGCCGCGTCATCGTCCGCCAGGGCGTCGAGAACGGCGGCCAGCTGGCCGGCGCCGCCGGCGTCCAGCGCGGCAACGTGGAGGTTCTTGCCTATGCCCGCAGCCTCGCCGCCGGCGAGGTCGTGCAGCCCGCCGACCTGGTGTGGATCAAGGTCGCCGCCGCGCCCATGGATGCTCCCCGCGACGCCGACGCCATGATCGGCATGAGCGCCAAACGCCCGCTGCGCCAAGGCGCGGCCGCCGCCCTGCGCGACGTTTCCGCCGCCCAGGTCATCGCCAAGGGCGATGTTGTCGCAGTCACCTACGATTACGACGGCGTGGCCCTCACCTTGCAAGGCAAGGCCGTGACCGGTGCGGCTGTGGGCGAGACCCTCAGCATCCAGAACACCGCCAGCAAGAAGATCATCGAAGCGGTGGCCTCCGGCCCCGGTTCGGCCGTCGTCGGCCCTCAGGCGCAAGCCCTGAAGGCTCCCCGCAATTCCGCGCGTTACGCCGCCCGCTAAGAGAGCACAGAGATGTCCATGCGTCCCGCCTTCGTCGCCCTCGCCCTGCTCGCCCCGATCGCCGCCTGCTCCAGCGTCAAGGAGGCCGTGAAGGGCCCCGAGCTGGCCCCGGTCGGCTATCCCGCCTCGCTGGCCCCGATGACCCCCAGCTACGTCTCGACCCGCGAACCGGCCCCGCAGGCCGCCTCGGCCAACTCGCTGTGGCGGGTCGGCGCCCGCGCCTTCTTCAACGACCAGCGCGCCAGCCGCGTCGGCGACATCGTCACCGTGCTGATCGAGATCGACGACAGCGTCAGCACCTCCAACACCAGCAAGTCCTCGCGCACCTCGACGGGCACGGCGGGCCTCAGCAACTTCTTCGGCCTGGAGTCGAGCCTGGGCAAGATTCTGCCGGGCGGCTTCGACCCGTCGAACGCCGTCAACAGCAACTCGGGCTTCTCCAACGCCGGCGCCGGCAGCGTCAGCCGTTCGGAAAAGATCAGCCTGACCATCGCCGCGGTCGTCTCTCAGGTCATGCCCAACGGCAACATGGTCATCCAGGGCACCCAGGAGGTGAAGACCAACAACGAACTGCGCCAGCTGACGGTGGCCGGCATCGTGCGTCCGGAAGACATCTCCTCGGCCAACACGATCAAGCACACCCAGATCGCCGAAGCCCGCATCAACTACGGCGGCCGCGGCGACATCAGCCGCGTGCAGAAGACCCCGGCCGGCCAGGCCCTGGTCGAGAAGTTCTCGCCCTTCTGATGACCTGAAGGGCCGTTCCGGACAGGTCCGGCCCTTCCGTACAAGCCTCTCCCGCTCGACCGCCGCAGGGTGGTCGGGTGGGATCGGCAGAAACCGCCTAGGCGGCGAAGCGTTCTCCTGACGAAGGAGATCCACCGCCATGTCGTTCCGCCTGATCGCCGCCGCCCTGCTGACCGCCCTCGGGCTGGCCGGCTGCGCGCACGAGCGGGCGGCAAATTCCGCCTATGCCTGGGCCTATCTCAACGAGCCCGGCGAAGGTCCCAAGCTGGCCTACGGCCGCCCCTCCAGCGACGAGGTGCTGCTGATGCTGGCCTGTCCGACGGCGGGCGGGCCGGTAGAGGTCTCGGCCGGCGGGATCACGGGCGGCGCCATAGCGCTCGCCAGCCGCGACCAGACGTCGCGCCTGGCCGCGAAAGCCGCCGACGACGGCGGAACCGGGCCCTTCCTGCTGGCCCGGACGCCCCCGCGCGACCCCGCGCTAGGCAATTTTCGCCGCACGGGCGATCTTGCAATCCTTAACGCCGGCCAGCGCCACAGCATCTCCGCCAGCAGCGACGAGCGCGGCCGCGTGAAGGCTTTCTTCGAGGCCTGCGGGGCTTAGCGCCAGACAGTCCCGCTCTTTTTTCCGCCTCCCTCGCCCTTGTGGCGAGGGTCCATCGTTCAGCCGCTCAAACCTATCCAGGCCGGCAACGATCTGAGAAGTCGTCGGCATGGGCCCTCGCCACAAGGGCGAGGGAGGCGGGAAGTTTAGGCCTAAATGAGAAAACACCGCGACGGAGGCCCGTCGCGGCGTTCTATCTTCAGCATTCGACGCTGAGAGCGGCTACGCCCGCCGCCCCGCGGCGCTGACATTGTCCATGCCCAGCGCCGACAGCGCCCCGTGCAGGATGCCTTCGGCGTCGAGACCGGCCTCGGCGTACATGACGTCGGGCTTGTCCTGGTCCTGGAACACGTCCGGCAGACCCAGCGTGCGGATCTTCAGGCCGCGATCGAGCGCGCCGTGCTGGGCCAGGGCCTGCAGCACGAAGGCGCCGAAGCCGCCCATGGCCCCCTCCTCCACCGTGACGATGGCCTCGTGCTCGCGCGCCAGGCGCAGCAGCAGGTCAAGGTCCAGCGGCTTGGCGAAGCGGGCGTCGCAGACGGTGGCCGAAAGACCGCGCGCGGCCAGCAGGTCGGCCGCCTTCAGGCTTTCCGACAGGCGCGTGCCGAACGAGACGATGGCGACGCTGGTGCCTTCGCGGACGATGCGGCCCTTGCCGATCTCCAGGGGCTCGGCCGGACCGGCCGGCAGCTCCAGGCCCACGCCCTCGCCACGCGGATAGCGGAAGGCGCTGGGGCGGTCGTCGATCTCGACGGCGGTGGCGACCATGCGGGCCAGTTCCAGCTCGTCGGCGGCGGCCATCAGCACCATGCCGGGCAGAGCGCCCATGAAGCCGATGTCGAACGAACCGGCGTGCGTGGGGCCGTCGGCGCCCACCAGGCCCGCGCGGTCCATGGCGAAGCGCACCGGCAGGCGCTGGATCGCCACGTCGTGGACCACTTGGTCGTAGCCGCGCTGCAGGAAGGTCGAATAGATCGCCGCGAACGGCTTCATGCCGTCGGCGGCAAGGCCCGCGGCGAAGGTCACCGCGTGCTGCTCGGCGATGCCGACGTCGAAGGTGCGGGTCGGGAAGGCCTTTTCGAAGATGTCGAGGCCCGTGCCCGAGGGCATGGCGGCGGTGATGGCGACGATCTTGTCGTCCTTGGCCGCCTGTTTGACCAGTTCCTGGGCGAACACCTTGGTGTAGCTGGGCGGGCCGGCGGCCGCCTTCTGCTGCTGGCCGGTGACGACGTCGAACTTGGCCACGGCGTGCAGCTTGTCGGCCGCGCCCTCGGCCGGGGCGTAGCCCTTGCCCTTCTGGGTGACGACGTGGACGAGGACCGGCTTTTCCTTGAATTCGCGGGCGTTCTTCAGCACCGAGACCAGGGCGTCCATGTCGTGGCCGTCGATCGGGCCGACATAGTGGAAGCCCAGCTCCTCGAAGAAGGTGCCGCCGGTGACCATGCCGCGGGCGTATTCCTCGGCCTTGCGGGCCGCGTCGCGGATCGGGGTCGGCAGCTTTTCCACCACCGTCTTGCCCAGCTTGCGCGCCTTGCGATAGGCGCCGCCCGAGACGAGGTTGGCCAGATAGGCGCTCATCCCGCCTACCGGCGGGGCGATAGACATGTCGTTGTCGTTGAGGATGACGGTCAGTTGGCGCGTGGCGTCGGTGGCGGCGTTCATCGCCTCATAGGCCATGCCCGCGCCCAGCGAGCCGTCGCCGATCACGGCCACGACGGCGTTGTCCTCGCCTTTCGCGTCGCGCGCCGCGCAAAAGCCCAGCGCCGCCGAGATCGAGGTGGCCGCGTGGGCCGCGCCGAACGGGTCGTACTGGCTCTCGGCCCGTTTGGTGAAGCCCGACAGGCCCCCGCCCTGGCGCAGCGTCTTGATGCGGTCGCGGCGGCCGGTGAGGATCTTGTGCGGATAGGCCTGGTGGCCGACGTCCCAGATCAGGATGTCCTTGGGCGTCTCGTAGACGTGGTGCAGGGCCACGGTCAGTTCGACCACGCCCAGGCCCGCGCCCAGGTGACCGCCGGTCGCGGAGACGGCGTCGATCGTCTCGGCCCGGACCTCCTGCGCCAGCTGCTTGAGTTCGGCGACCGACAGACCCCGCGTGTCGGCGGGCGAGGTGATCGAGTCGAGAAGAGGCGTTTGCGTCGGCATGTTCGTAGAAAGCGCGGTCAGTTGCGGCGGTCCAGCACGAAATCAACGCTGTCGCGCAGATGATCGGCCCTGTCGCCAAAGATATCGAGATGGGCCTTGGTCTGCGCGGCCAGAAGCTCCACGCGTTCCTTGGCGGCTTCGAGGCCCAGAAGGGTGACGTAGTTGGCCTTGCCCTTGACCGCGTCCTTGCCGCCCGCGGCCTTGCCCAGCAAGGCGACGTCGCCCTCGGCGTCGAGAATGTCGTCGACAATCTGGTAGGCCAGACCCAGGTCCTGGGCGAAGCCCATCAGGGCCGCGCGCTCGGCTTCCTTGGCCCGGCCGATGATCAGCGGGATCTCGAAGGCGAAGGCGATCAGGGCGCCGGTCTTCAGGCGCTGCATGCGCGCCACCGCGCCCAGGTCGTCGCGAACGCCCAGGAGGTCGATCATCTGGCCGCCGCACATGCCGCGCGCGCCCGAGGCGATGGCCAGCTTGCGCACCAGCTCCGAGCGGACATGGCCGTCGTCGTGGGTGTCGGGGTGGGCCATGATCTCGAAGGCCGCCGTCTGCAGGGCGTCGCCCGCCAGGATCGCGGTGGCCTCGTCATATTGTACGTGCACGGTCGGACGGCCGCGACGCATATCGTCGTCGTCCATGGCCGGCAGGTCGTCGTGCACCAGGCTGTAGGCGTGGATGCATTCCAGCGCGCAGGCCGCCCGCAGCACCGGCCGCTCGGGCAGGTCGAACATCTTGCCGGTTTCCAGCGCGAAGAACGGCCGCAGGCGCTTGCCCGGACCCAGCGCCGCATAGCGCATGGCCTCGGTCAGCCGGCTTTCGGGCCCGTCGGCGCGCGGCAGCAGCTCGTCGAGCGCCACGGTGACGATGTCGGCCGCCTGGGCGATGCGCTTGCCAAGGTCGCTCAAAACAGCTTTCCCCCGTTCGGCGCCGCGCGATCCACCGTCACGAGGACGACTTCGCCCTCGTCGTCGGGAAAGCCCAGGCAAAGGACCTCCGACATGAACGGGCCGATCTGGCGCGGCTTGAAGTTCACCACCGCCGCCACGCGGCGTCCGACCAGCTGGTCGATCGCGTAGTGGCGGGTCACCTGGGCCGACGAACGCTTGACGCCGATCGCGGGCCCGAAGTCGATCGTCAGCTTGTAGGACGGCTTGCGGGCCTCGGGAAAGGCCTGCGCCTGCGTGATCGTGCCGACGCGGATGTCCACGCGCTCGAAATCCTCGAACGCGATCGTCGGCGAGATCTTCGCGGCGGCCTGACCCATCAGGAGAACTCGGCCGGCTCGACGCCCGCGGCGCCGCCCTGGCCGAGCACGATCTTCTCGACCTTCAGGCGCGCGGCTTCCAGCTTCTTCTCGCAGTGGGCCTTCAGGGCCGCGCCGCGCTCGTAGATGTCGATCGACCGCTCCAGCGGCGCCTGGCCCGATTCCAGCTCGGACACGATCTTCTCCAGCTCGGCCAGGGCCTGCTCGAAGCTCAGGGCCGAGAGATCATGCGCGGGGGAAGCGGCGTCGGTCATTTCTACTCCGGGGAGAAGCAGGCACCCTAGTTGGGCAGGCGCGTGCGGGCAACGGCTGTGAGGCTTCAGGAGCGCTCGAAACGCTTGACGCACCAGTATTGGAAGCCCTGGTCGAGCGTCTTCTTGAGGCCGCGCTTCTGCAGCGCCACGCCGATCATGGTGTTGAAGAAGCCGTGGGCGACCAGCAGCACGTTCCTGCCGTCCTGCGACAGGGCGATCAGGGCGTCGGCGGCCGCATCGGCGCGAACCTCGGCCTGCTTGCGGCTTTCCTGGCCCATGTGGTGATCGAAGAACCACCACCAGAAACGCGAGAAGAAGCCCCACTTCTTGGGCGACAGCTTGATCCAGCTGGGCCAGGGCGGCGGCGGCAGCGGCGCCTCGATGAACATCGGGTCGCGCGGGAAATCGCGGCCGCCGGCGATGGCCTGGGCGGTCTCGATCGAGCGGCGGCGGGTCGAGGAGATGATGACGTCGGCCTTGCGGGCGATGTCGAGCAGGCAGTCCGGCGGGGTCTGGCCGGCCAGCAGGCCGCCCTCCTCGTACAGCGCCCACCAGTCGCCATAGGCCTGGGCGCTGAAATGGATCTTGCGCGACAAGGCGGGCTCGCCGTGGCGCGCCAGGACGATCGCCCCGGGTGGGCGGACCACGGGCGAGGCGGTCTGGTCGGCGGTCGGTGCGTCGGCCATTTTCCTCGACGGTCCGGCTCGCGCGGGGCGCGGCGCCGGGTCCCTATCCTTCCTGAAGCGCTCGAACATGCGCCTGGGCCGAACGGCCCAGCGCTTCGAGGTCGTACCCGCCCTCGAGCGAGGAGACAATACGCCCTCTGGATCGACGGTTCGCGACGGCGACGATGGCCCGCGTCGCCCAGGCGAAGTCTTCGGCCTCAAGGCTTTGCTGCGCCAAGGGATCACGTAGGTGGGCGTCGAAACCGGCCGAGACCAGCACGAGGTCGGGGGCGAAGGCGTCGACCCGCGCCATCAGCCCGTCGAACGCCTTGCGCCAGGATTCGCGGGCCGCGCCGGGCGCGACCGTGGCGTTGACGATGTTGCCGACCCCGGTCTCCGACGGATCGCCGGTGCCGGGATAGAGCGGCGACTGGTGGATCGAGGCCACCATCACCGTCGGGTCGTTCTCGAACGCCGCCTGGCTGCCGTTGCCGTGATGGACGTCGAAATCGACGATCGCCACCCGCTGCAGGCCGCTGGCCTGGGCGACGCGGGCCGCCACCGCCACGTTGGAGAACACGCAGAACCCCATGGCCGTGCCGGGTTCGGCGTGATGGCCAGGCGGCCGCACGGCGCAGAAGGCCCGGCTCCCCTCCCCGCTCGCCACGTGCCGCACGGCCGCCGCCACCGCCCCGGCCGCCCGCCGCGCGGCGATCAGGCTGCCCGTGGACATCACCGTGTCGGGGTCGAGGGCGCGGATCCCCGCGTGCGGCGCGGCGGCGAAGATCGAATCGACGAAGGCGGCCGGATGGATGCGCAGCAGGTCAGCCGGATCGACCAGCGGCGCCTCGAACGGCTCCAGGTCGAGGCCCGCCTCGTCCTCCAGCGCATCGATCACCGCCTTGAGACGCGCCGGGCTCTCCACGTGGCCAGGCCCCGGCCGGTGGTCGAGCATGTCGGCATGGGTGAACAGCGAGACGGCCATGGAACGAGGTTATGCTGGATGAGGCGCGGGAGCCAAGCGCGGCCGGAGCGACGTAGCGTCAACCAAGCTTCAGATGTTGGCTGCCCGCCGGGATGCCGGGCTCGAGGGCGATCTCAAGGGTTCGGCCCTCGATGACGCCCGAAAGCCCGTACGCCGGATCCAATTCTAGCCGGAACTCGCCTTCCGAACCGCGCGTGATGGACAGTCCCATCAAGGCGTTCTGATGATTGAAATCATAGAGCTCCAGGGTCGTCAGGTCGCCGACCAGGAACGTGACGACCACATGTTTTGAACAGACATAGAAGCCTGCCGCGTCGACATCGCTGGTCATTTCGAAGCCGTGGACCCGGAGCGAACAAGTCTCGCTCATCCGGTCAAGCGTGAGTCCGAGAACCTCCGCGTCATGAAATCTCGGCGCGTAGCCGAACCATGAGGCAAGCTCGCGCCCGCCCGGCACGCTGTTCAGCAACTCTATGTCCAAGACTACCTTCCGAACTCCGCACGCTGAGCGTGCGCGGCGGCGGGCAATCAAGCGGAAAAGACTTGGGGCGGCAAGGCCGGCTACGGAGGCTCCGCCTCGCCCCCTTACCTAAACCCCCGCCTTCGCCGCAGGGCGGGCGTTCATCTCGTCCAGCCAGCGCTTCACATGCACCAGCGCCGGATCCGGCCGGAACCGCGCCATCCGCGCGAAGTCGATGCCCGTGACCGCCAGGATGTCGGCGATGGTCACCCGGTCGCCGGCGATGAACGGGCTGTCGGCCAGGCGGCGGTCCAGCACCTTGATCCCCTTCTCGGCGGCGGCGCGGTTGTTGGCGGCCACTTCGGGGACCTGGGTCTCGATCGCCGCCAGGGCCGGATGGCTGTGGCGCACGGTCAGCATCAGGGGCGTGGCCACCAGCATCTCGGCCCGCCGCGCCCACATCTCGATGATCGCCGTCTCGCGCGGATCGGCGCCGAACAGGTTCGGCTCGGGATAGACGCTCTCCAGATAGCGGCAGATGGCCACCGACTCGGTGATCGTGGTCCCGTCGTCCATCTCCAGCGCGGGCACGTTGGGCAGGCCGGCCCTGGCCATATAGTCGGGCGTGCGGTGCTGGCCGGAGAAGATGTCGACCTCGACGATCTCGACGTCCTCGATCCCCTTCTCGGCCATGAACCACCGCACCCGGCGCGGATTGGGCGCGCGACGGCTGTCATAGAGCTTCAACGAAAAATCCTCCCGGTTTTGGCCGGGAGGATCGTTCGTTTTCGCAGCGGAAGGAAAGAGCCTTACAGCCCGAACAGCGCCCGCGGCATCAGGCCGATCAGCGAGCCGGTCAGGCAGGTGGCCAGGAAACCGGCCAGCATGGCCTTCCACACCAGGCTCAGCACTTCCTGGCGGCGCTGGGGCACCAGCACCGAGAAGCCGGCGACGTTCATGCCGACCGAGCCGATGTTGGCGAAGCCGCACAGCGCATAGGTCATGATCATCCGCGAGCGCTCGTCGAGCGTCGCCGCGCCGGTCTTGGCCATCTGGATGAAGGCGGTGAACTCGGTGAGGATCAGCTTGGTGCCCAGCAGGCCGCCGGCGGCGCCGGCTTCCTTCCAGGGGATGCCCATCGACCAGGCCAGCGGCGAGAACACCACGCCCAGGCCGCGCGTCAGGCTCAGCGGCTGGCCGCCGATGGCCGGCAACATGGCCAGGAACTTGTCGAGCATGGTGGCCAGGGCCACGAACACGATCAGGGTCGCGCCGACGTTCAGCGCGATCTGCAGGCCGTCGGTGGTGCCCTTCATCACGGCGTCGATCGAGCTGCCGTAGGTCTTGTCCTCGGTGGCCAGATCAAGGTCGCCGCCCTTTTCCAGCGGGTCCGACGGCACGACGATGCGGGCCAGCAGCACGCCGGCCGGGGCCGAGATGATCGAGGCGGTCAGCACGTGGGCCGCGGCGTTGGGCAGCACGTCGGCCAGGATGGTGGCGTAGGCCACCATGGTCGAGCCGCTGACGCAGGCCATGCCGACCGTGATCAGCATGAAGAGCTCCGAGCGGCTCAGCTTGTCGAGATAGGCGCGGATGAAGATCGGGCCTTCGATCTGGCCCATGAAGATGGTGGCGGCGGTGGCCAGGGCCGGCGGGCCGCGCAGGCCCAGGGTCTTCTGGAACACGAAGCCGAAGCCTTGGGCGGCCCACTTCAGGATCTTCCAGTGCCACAGCAGCGCCGACAGGGCGCAGACCACCAGGATCACCGGCATCACGCGGAAGGCGAAGATGAAGCCCGCGCCCGGGTTGCTGACCGGATAGGGCTGGTCGCCGCCGGCCAGGAAGCCGAACACGAAGGCCGTGCCGGCCTGGGTGGAGGCGCCGAGGCCCTCGACCGCGCCGTTGACGCCGCGCAGCATCTGCTGGGCCTGAGGCAGGCCGAACAGGAGCACCACCAGGCCGACCTGGATGATCAGGGCGCCGACGGCCAGCACCCACGGGAAGCGCTTGCGGTTTTCGGAGACGAGCCAGCAGAGGCCCAGGGTGAGCGCCAGGCCGGCGAGGGCCTGGACGTTCTCAGGACGGAAAAGCAACGGCAGAACCTTGAATTATGTAGCGACGCCCCCGCGACGCCGACCAAGGGGCCAGTTTGTCCAACACAAGCGCGTCCGGCGCAAGCGGCTTGCTTAACCTTTGGCGTCGCGGGCGCCGGCGCCTCTCGGGCGGGCGACTGGCGTCAATATCAAGTCATAGCCCCCTTCCCGTTGGCGGATGGGGGAAGGGCCGGGGATGGGGGTGACACGGCGCCGGCCGGATAGCCGGTCAACGCAGGACCACCCCCACCCAACCCTCCCCCATCGAGGGGGAGGGCTTTCAGTCCGATCAGGCGGCGATGTTCACCGACTGGGTCGAGGTCGAGCTGCTGGAGCTGTCGTCGCTGGCGGTGCTGGTGGTCATCGCATCGGCCAGCTGCTGAAGCAGCTTCTGCATCATCTCCGACGCCAGGTTCGAGCTGGACAGGGTGTCCATCACGCTGGAAGCGCTGTCGGAGCTCGGATCCAGCAGGCTGGAGAATTCCGTGCTCGACAGGCTGCCGTCGCCGTCGCTGTCGGCCGCCGAGATCAGGCTGGAGGCGGCCGAAGCCGCATCGCTGCTGTCGGTGTCGGCCGCGGCCAGTTCAGCAGCCGAGACGGTGCCGTCCTGGTTGGTGTCGAGGGCGTCGAACACCTGGCTGGCCGCGGCTGCGCCGCCGGCGCCGCCACCACCGCCGCCGCCTTCACCACCGCCCGCGCTCTCGCTCGGCGGAGGTCCGGGCGGCGGACCGCCCATCGGACCCGCGCCGCCCGAAGCCTGGGCCAGGGCCGCGAACTCGTCGCCCGACAGCGTGCCGTCGCCGTCGCTGTCGCCGTCCGAGATCAGGCTCTCGACGGCCGACGACACGTCGTCCGACTCGCCCAGGGCGCTGCTCAGGGCCGTGGTCAGCTCGTCGCTCGACAGGGTTCCGTCGGCGTCGGTGTCGAGGGACTCGAAGATCCCCTGACCGCCGCCCATTCCCCCCATCTGGCTCGTGCCGCCTTCCTGCATGGAAAGCAGCGAGCCGAGGGTTTCGGAGCTGAAACTTTCGCCGCTGGAGCCTTGCGAGCTCATGGCGGGCGGCGGCGGGGGTGAACCGCTGCCGACCTGCATTTCTTGCCCAGCGGACGAGCCGCTGGACGAGGACGTCGCGCTGGCCGCGGACGTCGTTGAGGAGCTGCGCATCGACTGCAGCAGCTGCTGCATGATCGAAGAACTGCTCAGGCTGGAAACGCTCAAGGCGATTTCTCCTGGTGCCGGTGGACGCGCACGAAGCGCGAGAAACGCGCGCCCTTGCCCCGGGCGCGCTCCGACACCAGCGAAAAACATTCCACATTTCAGTGTGTTGCAGCGATGAAATGTGGATTTGAGAAGGTGGGGATCAATGACCGTCAAAAGGGGACCACCCCCATCCGTAAAATCCCCGCGAAAGCGGGGACCCAGGTGTTTTATCGTCGAGCGCCGCGCGTTTCAGAATAAAGCCTGGGTCCCCGCTTTCGCGGGGATTTTACGGGAGAGGCGCCTGCCCCCTTTGAACGCAAAACGCCGCGACAGCGGGTCGGCTGTCGCGGCGTCCTGTTTCTCAGACCCCCTCCCCACCTCCGTAGAAGTGAGAGGGATCGGGACCTACTTCCCCGATACCAGTTCCTTCACCAGCGCGTCGCGGCCGTAGACCTTGGTCAGGGCCTCGGTGATCGCCGCCGTCGAGACCACCACGGTGCGGTTGATCGACCCGTCATAGCCGAAGGCGCCGCCCAGCGAATGGATGTTGCCGTCGAAGGCGGCCCCGATCACCCGGCCCTTGGCGTCGATCACCGGCGAGCCAGAGTTGCCGCCGATGATGTCGTTGGTGGTGACGTAGTCGTAGACCGTCTTGGGGTTCAGCTTGTCCTTGGCGGCGATCCAGCGCGGCGCGGCCTCGAAGGGCTCGGCGCCGGTGACGCGGTCGTAGAAGCCGGCGAAGTCGGTGAACGGCGTGATCGTGCGGCCGCGATGGGTCCAGCCGGCGACCTTGCCGTACGACAGGCGCAGGGAGAACGTCGCGTCCGGATAGACGCTGTCGCCCAGCACCGCGAAGCGGGCCTTGGCGATGCGCTCGGCCGCCGCGTCGGTCGGCGCGGTGACGGTGGCCTCGTAGGTCTTGCGCACCTCGCGGCCCGCGCCTTCGGTCTTCAGCACGAACTGGATCATCGGGTCGTCCGAGGCCTGGACGGCGGCCAGGCCTCCGTCCCACAGCGCCTTGCGCACGGCCGGGTCGGCCAGCTTGCTGCCGGCGACCAGGCGGGCCGACAGCCCCTCGGGGCTTTCCTTGCCCAGCAGCAGCTTCACCGCCGGCGCGTCGGCGGTCAGGTACTCGCGGGTCTTCAGCAGCCAGTGCTCGAGATAGAGCTGCTCCAGCGGCGCATCGACCGGCTTGACGTCCAGCAGGCGCTTCTCGGCCAAGGGCAGGCGCGTGTCGGCATATTCCGGCAGGCGCTCGGCCGAGGGCTTGGCGCGCTCCTGGGCGCCGCGCACCAGCGTGCGGGCGTAGCCGTAGAGGTCAGAGCCGCCGCCGGCCGAGGTCTCCAGCTGGCGCATGGTCACGAACTGGTCGGCGAGCGCGACCTGCGCCTTGTCGATCTCGCCCCACGGGTCGCCGATCTCGGCCGACAGCTTGGGATCGGCGGCGACCTTGGTCTTCAGGTCCGTCTCGGCGGCGCGCTTGGCGTCCATGAACTTCTTGTCGCTCAGCACGAACTGTTGGCCGAAGAAGACCTTGAAGCTGTTCTCCACCCCGGCCAGCGGCTGGTTGGCGATGCGCTTGTTCTCTTCGCTCCGCTCGCCGAACTGGATCAGGCGGCCGCGCATCTCCGAGCGCTGCAGCTGGCCGACCGGGATGATCAGGTCGCGGTTGGTCTCCAGCTGCGAGACGGTCAGCTGGCGCTGGGTGGTGCCCGGATTGCCGGCCACGAAGGTCGGCTCGCCCTCGACCGGGGCGGTGGCGCGCCAGGTCAGGTGGCTGGGGGTCACCGCCGGCTTGCCGTCCTCGTACAGGCGCAGGAAGGCGCTATCGAGGTTGAAGCGCGGGAAGTTGAAGTTGTCCGGATCGCCGCCGAAAAAGGCCGTGGCGTATTCCGGCGCGAACACCAGGCGCACGTCTGCGTAGCGGCGGTACTTGTACACCTTGTACTGGCCGCCCCGGTAGAAGCTGATGGTCTGGCAGCGCAGGGTCTTGTCCTGGCCGCAGGCGGCCAGCTCGGCGGTGGCGAAGGCCGCGTCACGCGCCTTGACGAAGTCCTGGCCGGTCTTGCCCGCGCCCGCGGCCTTCACCTGGTCGGTGACGTCGACGATCGACAGCAGCACCTCGGCCTGCATGCCCGCGCACTTCAGTTCTTCCTCGCGCGCGCCGGTCAGGAAGCCGTCCTTGACGTAGTCCTTGCCCTCGCTCGACAGCGACTGCGAACAGTCGGCCACGCAGTGGTTGTTGGTCAGGACGAGGCCCTGCCCCGACACCACCGAGGCCGAGCAGCCGGTGGTCAGGCGCACGGCCGAGGCGCGCACGGTGTCGAGCCACTTCTGGTCGATGTCGACGCCGTAGGTCTGCTTGACCTTGGCCGAAGGGAAGTTGTCGAAGGTCCACATCCCCTCGTCGGCCTGGGCGGCGCCGGCGGCCGCGAACGAGAGCACCAGGGCCGAGGCGGCCAGAGTCGAAATCTTCATGAGGCGTCCTTGCCTAACGCGTGTCCCTGACGCGGATGATTACCTGGGCGTCGCCGATGCCGATACCGGCGTACAATGTAACAGTTCATAGCCAAGCCGAACCATCGCCGCCAGCCCTGTTTCAGAGGTCGGCGCGCCGACGCAACAAACGTGCTCACGCACGGCGTTTCGTCGAAGGGATTTAGCTTACCCCGATTTAACTTGGCCGCACGGCGATCCCGCTGTTCTCCTACAACCGTGAATTGGGGGAGCAGTCCGTAATGTCGTTGGCCTTGGCCACGTTGCTGTACGAGTGGCGTCGATACATGGCGGCCGTCGTCGCCCTGGCCTTCTCGGGCCTGCTGGTGCTGGCGCAGGTCGGCATGTTCGTCGGCATCGGCAAGGGCTTCACCGCCCAGATCGACCGCGCCCGCGCCGACATCATGGTGCTGGGCCCCGGCGCCAAGGCGCTGTTCGGCGGCCCCTCGGGCCTGCCCCGTCGGATGATCCCGCTGGTCTACAGCCACCCCGAGGTGATCCAGGTCGCCCCGCTCGACGGTTCGGGCGGCCGCTTCCAGAACATCCTGTCGCCCGAGGAGACGGCCAAGGCCGAGGCCCGCGCCAAGCGCGGCGAAAAGGGCGGCAACGGCCGCAAGACCGAATTCGTCAACGTCACCGTCATCGACGCCATCCCCGGCTACGTGACCGTGCCGACCGACTACACCAGTTCGATGATCGAGGCCCTGCGCCGCCCCTATGCCGTGGCCGTCGACCAGACCGCGCTCAAGCGCCTGGGCGTCAAGAAGGGCGACAAAGCTCTCTACAACGGCAAGACCATCACCATCGGCGTGGTCACCACCGGCTATCCCAACATCATCCAGCCCACCCTGGTGATGTCGCGCGACACCCTGCGGATGCTGGGCGAGGCCGACACCGGCCAGCGCGTCGGCCCGCTGATGGTGCAGATCCGCGACCCGGCCCACGCCGAGGTCGTCGCCGCCCAGCTCAACAAGAAGGCTGACGGCAAGTTCCGCGCCTGGACCCGCCAGGAACTGGCCGACGCCAATTCCGGGGCCATGCTGGAGGACCAGATCATCGGCATCATGCTGGGCTTCTCGGCGTTCCTGGGCCTGCTGATCGGCGTGGCCATCACCTGGCAGACCCTGCGCGGGGCGATCATGGCCAACATCAAGGAGTTCGCCTCCCTGCGGGCCCTGGGCGTCTCCATGGGCGACCTGCGCAACATCGTCATGGAGCTGTCCTTCTGGGTCGGGATCGTCGGCGTGTTCGCCGCGGGCCTGCTGACCTGGCTGGTCAGCCTGCTGGCCGTCGCCGGCGGCGTGCCGATGTACTTCCCGCCGGTGCTGGTCGCGGTCGTCGCCGTCTTCCTCGTCGTCATCGCCATGCTGTCGGGCTTCCTGTCGCTCGGCGTCCTCAAGAACAGCCAACCCGCGGACCTGCTGCGATGAGCGGAAACAACAACGCCCACAAGCGCGGCGAGACCGCCCTGGCCGCCAAGGGCCTGGTCAAGCGGTTCAAGACCGGCCGCACCTTCATCGAGGTGCTCAAGGGGGTCGACTTCAACGCCCGCCACGGCGACGTGACCATGGTCATGGGCCCCTCGGGCTCGGGCAAATCCACCCTGGTGGCGGCGCTCTCAGGCCTGCTCAAGCCCGACGAAGGCCACGTCTCGGCGCTGGAGGCCGACGACCTGTGGGCGCTGCCGCCCGGCCGCATCGACCGCTTCCGCCTGGATCACTGCGGCTTCATCTTCCAGGGCTTCAACCTCTTCCCCGCCCTCACCGCCAAGCAGCAGGTGATGACGGTGCTGAAGTACCAGGACGTCGGCCCCGGCGAGGCCGCCCGCCGCGCCCAGGCGGCGCTGGAGTCCGTGGGGCTTGGCCCCCGGGTCAACCAGCGCCCGTCGGAACTGTCGGGCGGCGAGAAGCAGCGCGTGGCCATCGCCCGGGCGCTCGCCAAGAACCCCAACCTGATCTTCGCCGACGAACCGACCTCCGCCCTCGACGGCAAGAGCGGCGAGACGGTGATCAAGCTGCTGCGCGCCGCCGCCACCGAGCGCGGCGCGGCGGTGGTCTGCGTGACTCACGACCCGCGGCTCGAGGCCTATGCCGACCGCGTCATCCACATCGAAGACGGCCGGATCCTGGACGACGTGCGCCGCACGCCGGACGCCGATCCCGCGCCGCTCAGCCACTGATTTCCCGGGGGAAGTTCCACATGCCCAGGTTCCTGCGCCGTCCGGCCTTCTGGATCGTCATCGTCGTCATCGGCCTGCTCGGCGGCGGCTTCTTCTACGTGAAGGGCCAGGCAGCCGAGAAAAAGAAGAAGCTGGAGGTCGCCGCCGCCCAGGAGGAGCCCTCCCCCTACGCGGCCATCGCCAACGGCAAGGCCGACGTCGAGGGCGGCGTGATCCAGGTGGCCGCGCGCCGCCAGGGCATCGTGCGCCAGGTCTTCGTGCAGGAAGGCGACGTCGTGGTCGCCGGCCAGCCGCTCGCCAAGCAGGAGGACGACGAGCCGCGCCTGGCCGCCCAGACCGCCGCCGCCAACCTCGCCTCCGCTCGCGCCCAGCTGGCCCTGCACCAGGTGCAGCTGCGCACCGCCCAGCGCGAGTACAAGCGCCTGCAGAACCTGTCGGCCTCCAACTTCGTCGCCGCCCAGCGCCTCGACCAGGCCAGCGACCAGATCGCCCAGGCCCAGGCCAATATCGGCGCCCAGCAGGCCGCCATCGCCGTCGCCACCGCCCAGGTCGGCCAGGCCAACTTCACCCAGGAGCTGACGGTGATCCGCGCGCCGGCCAACGGCCGCATCGCCCGCCGCTACGCCAATCCCGGCGCCGGCGCCTCGACCCTCAACGTCACCTCGATGTTCGATCTCGAACCCGACACCCAGCGCATCGTCCGCGCCGAGATCGTCGAGGCCGACCTGCCCAACGTGAAGCCCGGCCAAGAGGTCGAGATCCAGCCCGAGAGCGACCCCGACAAGGTCTACATCGGCCGCGTCCTGCGCCGCGCCGCCGTCTTCGGCGCCCGCAAGCTGGCCTCCGACGACCCCAGCCAGCGCAGCGACGAACGCGTCGTCGAAGTCGTCGTCAGCGCCGACGGCGCCCCGCTGCTGGTCGGCCAGCGCGTGCTGGTGAAGTTCATGAAGCCCGGCAAGAAAGCCGGCGCGAAACGCGACAAGCCGACCGCCCCGGTGGCCGGCGGCCTGACCAAGCCGAAGAAGACCTGACGACGAAGCCCAAGGCGGGGGCGCCCTTGACGCCCCCTCCCCGCCGCCGCACAAACGCGCGAAACCAAACACGCGTTTGAGGGAGACTTAGGGCATGGCGGACGACATTCGCTTCGACGGTCAGGTGGCGATCGTCACGGGCGCGGGCGGCGGGCTCGGGCGTCAGCACGCCCTGGAGCTGGCCCGGCGCGGGGCCAAGGTGGTGGTCAACGACCTGGGCGGATCCGTCGACGGCTCGGGCGGCTCGTCCGACGCGGCCAAGGCCGTGGTCGCCGAGATCGAGGCCTTCGGCGGGCAGGCCATCGCCCACGGCGCCTCGGTGACCGACGACGCCGGCGTCGCCGACCTCGTGAAGACCACGATCGACACCTGGGGCCGCATCGACATCCTGGTCGCCAACGCCGGCATCCTGCGCGACAAGACCCTGACCAAGATGGAGCTGGCCGACTTCGAGGCCGTGATCCAGGTCCACGTCTTCGGCACCTTCAAGCCGATCAAGGCCGTGTGGGACATCATGAAGGCCCAGAACTACGGCCGCATCGTCGTCACCACCTCGTCCTCGGGCATGTACGGCAACTTCGGCCAGTCCAACTACGGCGCGGCCAAGATGGCGGTGCTGGGCCTGATGAACACGCTGAAGCTCGAAGGCGCCAAGAACAACGTCAAGATCAACGCCATCAGCCCGGTGGCCGCCACCCGCATGACCGAGGGCCTGATGCCGCCGGAAGTGCTGGAGAAGCTGAAGCCGGAATACGTCACCCCCGGCGTCGTCTACCTGGTGTCGGAAGACGCCCCGACTGGCGCGATCCTGACCGCCGGCGCCGGCGCCTTCGCCCTGTCGCGGATCTTCGAGACCGAAGGCGTCTATCTGGGCGAAGGCGGGCTGTCGGCCGAGGAAGTCCGCGACAGCTGGGAGCAGATCACCGCCGAGCCCGGCCAGCAGGCCTATTTCAACGGCGGCGAGCAGGGTCAGAAGTTCTTCAGAAAGCTCGCCGGCGGCTGAAGCTTCCCTAAGGTAAAGCATTACGGCGCGGGCGCGGGATCCAGGTCTCGCGCCCGTCGCTTTTCAAAGCTGACAAAATTGTCAAAAGAGCGCCATTCGCGATTTAGGCGAATACATGGCTTTACCTAAGGGAAGGCCGCGTTTCTGACGTAACGACGAATAGAGTGAGACCTAAAAGCCGCCATTTCTTTGACGCGATGAACAAAATTCACCGCGAAGCGAATAAATAGCAACGTTTTTTGAAAAGATCAGTTAGAGGCGACAGCAACCTCCAGCGCTGCAAGGCGTTTGGCGGACCGAACAGCCTCCCCAAGCTCCCTTAGAAGGTGCGTCAGTC
Organism: Caulobacter sp. SRI_008; assembly: GCF_057586355.1. Classification (NCBI taxonomy): domain Bacteria; kingdom Pseudomonadati; phylum Pseudomonadota; class Alphaproteobacteria; order Caulobacterales; family Caulobacteraceae; genus Caulobacter; species Caulobacter sp. SRI_008. The sequence goes on along the minus strand of NZ_JBYCZS010000010.1, from coordinate 103,276 downwards.
ATGTCTCTCTCGCGTAAGCTCCTGGCCGCCGGCGCGGCCGTCGTCGCCCTCGCCGCCGCCTCGCAAGCCTCGGCCTCGGGCTTCTACCTGCAGGAACAATCGGTCCGCGGTTCGGGCCGCGCCTATTCGGGCGAAGTCGCCGACACCGGCGCCGCCAGCCTGTGGTGGAACCCGGCCGCCATCGCCAGCGTCGAGCACGCCGAAGTCTACGGCGGCCTGCACGCCATCCTGGTCAACTCGGACGTCAAGAACACCGGCTCGACCATCACCCGTCCGGGCCAGGCGACCACCGCCATCAGCGGCGAAACCCGCGAGAGCAACCCGATCCTGAACGGCCTGCTGCCGAACTTCGCCGGCGCCTGGCGCCTGAACGACAAGATCGTCGTCGGCCTGTCGACCGCCGCCCCGTACAACTTCACCACCAAGTACGGTGAAGGCAACTTCGCCCGCTACGACGCCCTGAAGTCGCGCCTGACCTCGATCGACATCCAGGGCACGGTGGCCTACCGCCTGACCGACCAGATCGACCTGGGCGTCGGCGTCAGCGCCGAATACGCCGATGCGAACCTGACCAACGCCCTGCCGCAGGTCTCGCCGCTGCTGGCCGACACCGGCCGCCAGTCACTGACCGGCGACGGCTGGGACTACGGCTGGACCGTCGGCGGCCAGTTCCGCCCGACCTCGACCCTGACCGTCGGCGCCAGCTACCGCTCGAAGATCGAACACACCCTGAAGGGCCAGGTGACGATCGCGGGCCTGAGCAGCGTCCTGGCCGCCAGCAACGGTTCGTTCGACGGTGAAGCCACCATCACCACCCCGTGGATGGCCACCCTCGGCGCCCGCTGGGCCGTGACCCCGAAGACCACCCTGAACGCCTCGGTCAGCCGCATCGGCTGGAGCGAGTTCGACGCCATCCGCGTCACCCGCGCCGCGGGCACCACCGTGATCGACCAGGACTACAAGGACATCACCACCATCGCCATCGGCGTCGATCACCAGCTGACCCCGCGCCTGACCCTGCGCGGCGGCGTCCAGAAGGACCCGACCCCGACGCCGGAAGTCGGCCGCACCGCCCGCGTGCCGGACGGCGACCGCATGCTCTACGCCGTCGGCGCCACCTGGGCCGCCAAGCCGAACCTGATGCTCGACGTCGGCGCCAGCTACATCGACTTCGACAAGGCCGTGATCACCCGCACCGACGTCTCGTACGCCGGCACCGCCGCGGCCACCACGACCGTACTGAAGGGCGAAGCCACCGGTTCGGGCGCCGTGCTCTCGACCGGCGTCCGCTGGACCTTCTAAGGCTTTCCAGCCTTGCGAAAACGGAAAGGCCGCCCGGATCGCTCCGGGCGGCCTTTTTGTTTGTCCGGGGGAGACCCCCTCCGGCCCTCCGGGCCACCTCCCCCAGAGGGGGAGGATTTACGCCGCGCAGATGCTCCCCCTCTGGGGAGCTGTCGCGAAGCGACTGAGGGGGTTTTAACCCCCGACCGTCGCCCAAACCGCCTTGGCCGCCTGCACGAACGCCTTGGCCGCCGCGCTGTCCGGCGCGGCCAGCACCACCGGCCGCCCGGCGTCGCCGGCTTCGCGCACGGCCATCTCGATCGGCACCTGGGCCAGCACCGGCACGCCCAGGGCCTCAGCCTCCGCGACCCCGCCGCCAGAGCCGAAGATCGGGATCGGCGCGCCGGTCGCCGGGTCGGCGAAGAAGGCCATGTTCTCGACCAGCCCCAGGATCGGCGTCGCGGTCTTGGCGAACATCGCCGCCGCGCGGCGAGCGTCGATCAGGGCGATCTCCTGCGGGGTGGTGACCAGCACCACGCCGTCGATGCGCAGCTTCTGCACCAGGGTCAGGTGGATATCGCCGGTGCCCGGCGGCAGGTCGACCACCATCACGTCCAGAGGCTCGACCTCGGAGCCCCAGGCCACGTCGTGGATCAGCTGGCGCACCGCCGACGAGGCCATCGGCCCGCGCCAGATCATCGCCCGGCCCTCGTCGACCATGAAGCCGATCGACATCAGCTTCACGCCGTGGGCCTCGAGCGGCAGCAGCTTCTTGTCCTCGAAGGTCGGCTCGCCGTCGACGCCCATCATCCGGGGCGCCGAGGGACCGTAGATGTCGGCGTCCAGCAGCCCGACCTTCAGCCCCAGCCCCGCAAGCGCGCAGGCGAGGTTCGTCGAGACGGTGGACTTGCCCACCCCGCCCTTGCCCGAGGCCACGGCGATCACGTGGCGCACGTGGGCGGGCTTTTCCGAGGCCGGCGGGGGGGCGACCTGGGCCTGCGGGTCGTCGGCCACCCGCGCGCCCTTGCGCACCCGGGTCGTCTCGGCCGGAGCCTGGGCGGTCAGCACCACCTGGGCCCGGGTGATCCCCGGCAGCGCCGCCAGCGCCTTCTCGGCCGCCTCGCGCACCGGCGCGTAGCCGCCCACGCGTGAGGCCGGCACCTCCAGCACGAAGCCGGCCTTGCCCTCGCGCACCACCAGCCCCTGCACCAGGCCGGCCTTCACCAGGCCGAGCCCCGTGGCCGGATCCTCGATGCGATCGAGGGCCTCGCGGGCGTCATCGGGAGTTGCAGAAGAGCTTGCGGTCACGTCAGTGTCTTGCCTTGTCGCGTGGGGGTCCTCATATCCGCGTGCGGGGTTTGTTTTACAACCCCGCCAGCCAACAAGCCTGAGGAGGTCGCCCCGCGGCCTCCGCACCAACAAGCCCAAGGAGGTTGCCCGCAACCTCCGCCAACAAGAACGAGCGACGGGAAGACAGCGCCGCCCATGCCCTGGAACGACAACGCCGGACCCGGCCCCTGGGGCTCGCCCCCGCCGGGCGACGACAAGAACGACGGCGGGCGCAAGTCCGACCCGACACGCCGCCCCCCCGGCCCGCCCGGCGTTCCGCCGCCGCCCATCGACGTCGCCGAACTGGTCGACCGCCTGACCGGTCGTCTGCGCGAGACCTTCGGCGGCCCTGGCCGCGGCAAGGCCATCGCCCTGGGCGCCGCGGCCGTGGTCGGCCTGTGGCTGGTGTCGGGCGTCTATGTCGTCCAGCCCAACCAGCAGGGCGTAGTCACCACCTTCGGCGCCTACAGCCGCACCAGCGATCCTGGCCTGCGCTACCGCCTGCCCTGGCCCATCGAGGACGTCGAGCGCGTGCCCGTCACCTCGATCCAGACCCTCGACGTCGGCGGCGTGCCCGGCGCGGAAGTCCCGGCCGAGCGCCTGATGCTGACCGGCGACGAGAACATCGTCGACCTCAGCTTCACCATCCAGTGGAGCGTGTCGGACGCCGGCAAGTTCGTGTTCAACGTCCGCGCCCCCGACGCCGTGATCAAGGACGTGGCCGAAAGCGCCATGCGCGAGGTGGTCGGCAAGACCGCCCTGACCCCGATCCTCACCAACGGCCGCGGCCAGGTCGAAAGCCAGACCCGCGCGCTGATGCAGCAGACTCTGGACCGCTACAACATCGGGGTCCGCATCGAAGGCGTCCGCATCCAGGTCGCCACAACCCCCGCCCCGGTGCTCGACGCCTTCCGCGACGTGCAGCGCGCGGCCCAGAACGCCCAGTCGGCGGCCAACATCGCCCGCGGCGAGGCGGCCACCGTCATCCAGCAGGCCAAGGGCTACCGCGAGCAGGTGGTGCGCGAGGCCGCCGGCGACGCGGCCCGCTTCAACCAGGTCTACGAGCAGTACAAGCTGGCCCCCGGCGTCACCCGCGAGCGCCTCTACATCGAGACCATGCAGCGCGTGCTGGCCAAGTCCAACAAGGTCATCATCGACAGCAAGGGCGCCAACGCCCCGGTGATCCTGCCGTCCGACACCTTCCGTCCGCGCGTCGCTCCCGCGCCCGTCGATGGAGCCGCCCGATGAGCCGCGTCCGCAATCCCAACACCCCGCTGATCGCGGCCGGCGCCACGGCCTTCGCCGCCCTGATCCTGCTGTCGACCACCGTCTACCAGGTCGACCAGCGCCAGCAGGCCCTGGTGGTGCGCTTCGGCGATCCGGTGCGCGTGGTCCTCGACCCCGGCCTCCACCTGAAGGCCCCGATCGACAAGGTGCTGCGCTTCGACAAGCGCAACATCGACATCGCCGCCAACCAGGAAGAGGTCACGGCCGCCGACCAGGAGAAGCTCGTCGTCGACGCCTTCGTCCGCTACCGCATCTCCGATCCGCGCCAGTTCTACCGCAAGCTCGGCCGCGAGAGCGTGGCCCGCGACCGGCTGGACCGCATCGTCAACGCCGCCCTGCGCGAGCAGATCGGCCGGCGGAACTCCGAGGACGTGATCGCCGGCAAGCGCGCCGAGATCATGGCCGACATCCGCACCGAGGTCGCCCGCCAGGTCGCCGGCTCGCAGCTGGGGCTCGAGATCATCGACGTGCGCATCAAGCGCGCCGACCTGCCCGAGCCCAACCAGCAGGCGGTGTTCGAGCGCATGCAGACGGCCCGCAAGCAGGAGGCCGCCGAACTGCGCGCCATCGGCGACCAGCAGCGCCGCGAGATCGTCGCCACCGCCTATGAGGAGGCCGAGAAGATCCGAGGCGAAGCCGACGCCCAGCGCGCCCAGCTGTTCGCCTCCAGCTTCGGCCGCGACCCCTCGTTCGCCGCCTTCTACCGCTCGATGCAGGCCTACGAGCAGTCGCTGGGCCAGGGCGACACCACCCTGGTGCTCTCCCCCGACAGCGCCTTCTTCAAATACTTCGACAAAGGCCCGGCAGGTTAAGATCCTCCCCCTCTGGGGGAGGTGTCGCGGAGAGACGGAGGGGGAAGCGGTTACGCCCCCTCCCGTAAAATCCCCGCGAAAGCGCAGCCGCCTGATCCCTCTCCCCTTGCGGGAGAGGGTGGCCTGCGAAGCAGGTCGGGTGAGGGGTCTCTCAGAACTGAAAACCGCTTGCGGCGGTCAAGCCGGGTGATGCGTCTCAAGTTTGAGAGACCCCTCATCCGTCGGCCTTCGGCCGCCACCTTCTCCCGCAAGGGGGAGAAGGATCGCTGACGGGGATCGAGCGCTGCCAATCCCCATCGACTGCGAACCAAACCCCAACCAATCCAGCCGCTTACAACTTTCTCACCGCCCTGGATCAGACGCGCCCAGAACCGCTGCATAATAACCCCGTCTCGCCGCACCGAAGGGGCGCGCGGCCAGCGACCATGCGGCGGTGGGATGCGATCGAGCGGGACTGGGGCGGATTGGGAAGATCCGTCGCGTCCGGGACCTGGCGCTGGCCAGGCCCGCCCGCCGTCGGCTTGGGCGAGGATTACAGAGCACCCCTCTCCTCGTCGCCGTCCAAACGGGAAACCCGGCGGATGGTCCTGGTAAGGCGTTAAGAGCGCCGCCGCCCGGGAAGCCGGCAGCCAAACGACCGCGCGGAGCGTCTAGGCTTCGTCGAAACGGTATCTGTCTACACACCTCCGGGCGTCGCCCGGGCGCTCCGCTCTCCTTCATCCACTCGCAGCGAAAGCGCGGGGACGAAGCGCCGTGCTTACCCCCTCAGTCGCTCCGCGACAGCTCCCCCAGAGGGGGAGCATCTTGAAGAGCGCCGCGCCAACCAGATCCTCCCCCTCTGGGGGAGGTGGCCCGGAGGGCCGGAGGGGGTCGCCGCAGGCGACTACCGCCGCTCCACCGTCTGGCGCGCCATCGGGGCCAGCTTGGCGAGCAGCTTGTTCTGGGCGGCGAAGGGCACGCCTTCCTTGTCCATCGCCCACTGCAGGTTCTCGACCAGGGCGTTGAAGTCGCGGGGCGTGATGCCCTGGTCCTTGTGGGCCTGGGTCATGTCCTTGCCGGTGTAGTCGCAGCCGCCGCCCAGCACGTAGCAGAACTGCTCGGTCAGGGTCCGCTTCAGGCGCACGACGTCGGCGGTGGCGAAGATGTCCTTGATGCGGGGGTCGGCGAGGTTGCGGTCCACCAGATCGCTGGTGATCCGGGCCAGGCCTTCGCGGCCGTGGAAGGCCTCGAACACCGCCCTGTCGCTCATCGGCGCCGCCCCGGCGTTGGCGTTGGACTGGACATAGGGGTCGACCGGCTGCTCGCCGGGCGGAACGGCGGCGTCCTGGGCCTGGGCGAGGCTCGAGAAGCCAAGAGCGAAACCAGCGGCCAGGGCTGCGCGGAGGGCGTTATGACGGATCATGCGAACGATCTCCTAGAAGCCGGCCTGCAGCGAGACATAGAGCCCGCGCTGGTCCTTGAAGGTGGCGATGTCGCCCAGGTCGACATAGGCCACGGTCACCGAGACGGTCTTGTTGACGGCGTAGGCGGCGAAGACATCGACCCAGTCGCTTTCCTTGGCGAAGCCGAGGTTGTCGGGCTTGGTGCGGTACTCGGCCCCCAGCGCCAGGCGCTTGCTGACCAGCCAGCCGGCCGAGCCCTCGAACTGGGCCCGGTAGCTGTCGTTCCTGTCGCCGCCGAAGCCCAGCAGGCCGGTCTGGTTGGCCTTGGTCAGCCGCACCGCGCCGTTGAGCAGCAGGCTCTTGTCGAGCAGCAGCTTGGTGGCGGCCGCGTAGTAGTCGACGCCGCTGTCGTCCTTGCCGCCCACGGCCCGCACGATCGCGCCCTGGTCGTTCTTCTTCCACTGGGCGCCGACAGCCACCTGCGGGACCCAGGTGTCCTGGTCATAGACCAGGTCGCCCAGCACCCGCACCTTCACGCCGACCACGTCCTGCTTGAAGGTGAAGCCCTTGCCGAGCCCCAGCTTGGCGCCCGTCGCCCCGGTGTCGAACTCCTGGCGGGCGAGCGACAGTTCAACCCGGTCGAACAGCCCCACCGCCCCGCCATAGGCGCGCAGTTCGTAGTCGGGCACGTTGACATAGGTGGCGTGGACCTTGCCGCCGACGCCGCGCGAGGTCTCGTTGCCGGCGATCACCGCCCAGGTCGACAGGCCTCCGCCGGCCCCGCCTTCCAGGGCGCTGACGCCGCCGGTCAGCAGCAGCTTGCCGCCGGGCTCCATCTCGCCGGCCAGGGCCGATCCGCCCCACAGCGCGCACCCCAGCGTCATGGCGCAATACGCACCCGCCAGCACCGCCGTCTTCGTCCCGCCCATGCCGCCCCGATCCCCGAAATCCATGCGGGCGACGCTAGGGACAAGACTTTACGTAATCGTTAGAACATCTCACCTAGGGTTAGACTTCAGCGCTGCGACAATTTGTCCATCAGCTTCGGGGAAATCATGCGCAAGATCGTCGCCAGCTCGATGAAGATCGCCTCAATACTATTTTCGGTTGCGATTTTCTCGACGCACGCCATGGCGGCGGACCTCACGCTCTCGGTGCGCGGGAGCGACGGCAAGCCCGTGGCCGACGCCGTCGTCACCGTCTATCCGGGCGGCCAGCCGACCAAGGGTCCGATCAAGTTCGACTGGCCCTATCGCGTCGCCCAGCAGAACATCCAGTTCAACCCGTTCGTGCTGATCGTCCCGGCCGGCGCCGAGGTCTCGTTCCCCAACCTCGATAAGGTGCGCCACCACGTCTATTCGTTCTCGGCCGGCAACAGGTTCGAGCTGAAGCTTTACGGCCGCGAGGAGAACCGGGTCGTGCGCATGCCCGCCGTCGGCGTGGCGGCCATCGGCTGCAACATCCACGACCAGATGGTCGGCTTCATCAAGGTGGTCGACACCCAGTACGCCGCCAAGACCGACGCCTCGGGCAAGGCCGTGATCCGCGGCGCGCCCGACGGCCCGGTCGTGGTCAAGGTCTGGCATCCCTATCTGCGGGCGCCCAAGAACGAGAAGACCGTCCCGCTCGCCGCCCTGCGCGGCGCGGTCTCGCAGGACGTCTCGATCGAGCTGCGCGCCCCGGCGGCGATGAGCCACTAGGGCCGACCCGATGTTCAACCGTCTGCAGACCAGGCTGACCGTCCTCTACGCCGGGCTCTTCGCCCTGGCGCTGGGGGCGATCGCGGTCACCGTCTACCTGACGATCGCGGCCACGGCCCAGCAGGCGGTGCGCCAGGAGCTGGCCGCCACCGGTGGCGTCTTCGACCGCGTCTGGGCGCTGCGCACCCAGCGCCTGCGCGACGGCGCCGACCTGCTGTCGCGCGACTTCGGCTTCCGCGCCGCCGTCGCCACCCGCGACGCCCCGACCATCACGTCCGCCCTGGCCAACCTGCGCGGCCGCATGGGCCTGGACCTGGCCGTGATGATGAACGTCGACGGCGAGCTGACCGGCGTCGATCCGTCCAAACTCGACGCCGAGCGCCTGTGGACCGCCCTCGACGCCGAGGACGGCGCCGGCGGCGTCTTCATGGTCGGCGGCGAGCCCTACCAGCTGATCTCGGCCCCGATCCTGTCGCCCACCCTCACCGGCTGGGTCGTGTTCGGCGTCCGCCTCGATGACCGCGAGATGCGGGCTCTGGAACGGTTGTCGGCGATCCGCCTCGACGCCGACGTCTTCAGTCGCGAGACGGGGCGCGACGGCGAGCCCTGGCGCGCCCAGGACGCCAGCCGCCAGACCCCCGCCCTCACCGCCTTCGTCGCCAAGACCCTCAAGGGAGACGGCGCCCCAGGCCGCGTCCAGGGCCCGGCCGGCGACGAACTGGTGCTGGCCAAGCCGCTGAAGGCGCTGGGCGGCGGCGCCTCGGCCCTGGTGCTGCGCTATCCCCTCGCCCTGGCCCTGGCGCCCTATCGGCTGCTGCTGGCCGCCGTGGCGCTGGCCGGCCTGGTCGGCGCGGCCCTGGTGATCGCCGCCAGCTGGATGCTCTCGCGGGGTCTCGCCCGTCCGATCGCCGAGCTCGACGCCGCCGCCCGGGAGCTGGAACAGGGCCGCGAGGTGCAGGTCGCCGTCCAGACCCGCGACGAGATCGGCCGCCTGGCCGAGAGCTTCAACCGCATGGCCGACGGCATCCGCGACCGCGAGGCGCGGATCACCCACCTGGCCATGCACGACGCCGAGACGGGCCTGGCCAACCGCCACGCCCTGGAAACCGAGATCGCCGCCCGCATGGCCGCCGATCCGAGCCAGCCGGTGATCATCGGCGCCCTGGGCCTGGACCGCTTCACCTTCGTGCGCGGGGCCATCGGCTACGCCCTGGCCACCGAACTGATCGTCGAGATCGGCGAGCGGGTCCGGTCGCACAATCCCGACGTCATGGTCGGGCGCCTGACCACCTCGACCCTCTGCGTCGTCTCCAGCTTCACCGATCTAGACGAGGCGGTCGCCGTCGTGACCTCGGCGACGCCGATCCTGGAGGCGCCCGTGCGCCTGGGCGGCGACCTGGTGGACATCCACGTCAGCAACGGCCTGGCCGCCGGCCGCCAGGGCGAGAGCGACCCGCACCGCCTGATCGAACAGGCGATGATCGCCCTGGACCAGGCCCGCGACGCCGGCAAGAAGGCCGCCGCCTTCGACGAGACGGCCTATGGCGACCCGGCCAGCAACCTCTCCCTGATGAGCGAGATGCTGGAGGCCGTGCGCACCGGCGCCCTCTTCCTCAACCACCAGCCCAAGCTGGATCTGCGCACCGGCGCGATCACCGGGGCCGAGGCCCTGGTGCGCTGGATCCACCCCACCCGCGGCTTCCTGGGTCCCGACCTCTTCGTCGGCATGGCCGAGGAGACCGGCCACATCCGCGCCCTCACCGACTACGTCATCGACCAGGCCATCGCCGACCAGCAGGTGCTGCGCGCCGCCGGCCACGACCTGCTGATGTCGGTCAACATCTCCGGCCGGCTGATCGACGACCTCGGCTTCGCCCGTCAGGCCATCGAGCGCGTCACCCAGGCCGGCGCGCGCATGTGCTTCGAGATCACCGAGACGGCCGTGGTCGGCAACGCCGCCGTGGCCCTGCAGGTGCTGGAGCAGTTCGCCGCCGCCGGCGTCGCCGTGTCGATCGACGACTACGGCTCGGGCCTGTCGTCCCTGGCCTATCTCAAGCAGATCCGCGCCGACGAGCTGAAGATCGACAAGGCCTTCGTCATGGGCATGGACCGCGAGGCCAAGGACGCCCTGCTGGTCAAGTCGACCGTCGACCTGGCCCACAGCCTGGGCCTCAAGGTCGTCGCCGAGGGCGTGGAATCGCGCGAGGCCCTGGCCATGCTGCAGGTCATGGGCTGCGACATCGCCCAAGGCTATCACATCGCCCGGCCGATGGGCCTGCCGGCCCTGACCGAGTTCCTGACCGCCTGGGGCGCCGAGGAAGAGGCGGCCGATCCCCAGGCCAAGAAAGCCTGAGCCTTCAGGCCTGCCGCTTCAGCAGGTCGAGCACGACGTGCAGGCTGTCGGCGATGTGGACGCACTTCTCGTGCATCTCCTCGGTCGGATCGAGGATGTCCGGGACCATGATCGTCATCATCCCCGCCCCGTGCGCCGCACGGACGCCGGGATGGGAATCCTCCAGCGCCAGGCACAGCGCCGGATCGACGCCCAGCCGCTCGGCGGCCAGCAGGTACGGGTCCGGGAACGGCTTGTGCCGCGTCACGTCATGGTGGGCGACCACCGCGTGGAAACGGGGCAGCAGGTCGAAGCGGCCCAGATACCGCTCCACCGCCGGCAGGCCGTTCGAGGTGGCGATGGCGCGCGGCAGACCCAGGTCGTCCAGGTGATCGAGGATCTCCTCGACGCCGTCCTTCAGCCGGATCTCGGCTTCGAGCAGCAGCTCGACGTCGGTCCACAGCCGCTCGAAGAACGGCTTCACGGGGAAGTCCTCGCCGTAGAGCTCGCGCAGCATCACCGCGCACTCGGGATTGGTCTTGCCGACCATCGAGGCGTAGGTCGCCGCCGTGATCGGCGCGCCGAACACCTTGCCGGCGTCGATCATCGCGGCGCGATAGACGGTCTCGGTGTCAAGCAGCAGGCCGTCCATGTCGAAGACCACCGCTTCGACCCGGCGCGGGAAGCTCACTGGGCGAACTCCTCGGCGCGATAGCCCTGGAAGTAGAGCAGCGCCGTCAGGTCGGCATGGTCGACCTTGGCGTGGGCCCGCGCCGCCACGATCGGCTTGGCCCGATAGGCGACGCCCAGGCCGGCGGCCTCGATCATCGCCAGGTCGTTGGCCCCGTCGCCCACGGCCAGGGCGTCGGCGGGAGTCAGGCCCAGGGCGGCGGTCTCCTCGTTGAGGGCGGCCAGCTTGGCCTCCTTGCCGAGGATCGGATCGCCGACCTCGCCGGTCAGGGCGTCGTCGGCCTCGATCAGCGTATTGGCGCGGTTCAGGTGGAACCCGGCGGCATCCGCCACCCGGCTGGTGAAGAAGGTGAAGCCCCCCGAGACCAGGGCGCAGCGGGCGCCGTGGGCGGCCATGGTCTTCACCAGCGTCTCGGCGCCGGGGTTGAGCCGCACGCGCTCGTCGAAACAGGTCTGCAGGGCCGTGGTCGCCAGCCCCTTCAGCATGCCGACCCGCTCGCGCAGCGCGCCCTCGAAGGCCAGCTCGCCGCGCATGGCGCGCTCGGTGATCTCGGACACCTTGTCCTTGACCCCGGCGAAGTCAGCCAGCTCGTCCAGGCATTCGACGTTGATGATCGTCGAGTCCATGTCGGCGATCAGCAGGCGCTTCCTGCGGTTCAGGGCCGGCTGGATGGCGAAGTCGACGGGCTTGTCGGCGATGGCGGCGATCACGCGCTCGCGGATCGGGGCCGGATCGGCGTCGAAGGTCACCTCGACCGCGTCAGGGCCGAGCGCGACGACCTCGCCGAGCGACAGAGCTGCGGCGAGGGTTTCGGCCTCCGGGCCGACGAGGGTCAGGACGTGCATGAACGGGGCGGCTAAGCCAGTCGCCCCGCCCCGTCAAGCAACTTGCAGAGCGAACCCGCTCAGCCCGCCTCGATCCCGGTGCATCGCTGCAGCAGGGCGACGCCGGCGCGCTTGCCGGCCGTCTCGGCGGATTCGCCCGGCGCCGGCTTGACGTTCTCGAACAGGAAGTCGAGCCCGTCCTCGTAGACCTTGCTCGCCTTGACGCCCTTCTCGGCGCCATCCTCGAAGGCCTCGTCCATCATCGTGCGCCCCTTGGCCCCGAAGGCTTCGAGCACGAACTGCATGCCGCGCCCGTCGGCGCCCTTGCTGGCGAAGACCTGCGGATAGCTGGTCGCCACCTTGCCCAGGATCACCAGCACCGCGCCGCAGCCGGCCTTCTCCTGAGGCGTCAGGTCAGGCGCCGGCGTGGCCGCCACGGCGGCGGCGGCGGCCGAAGGGGGCTTGGACTTGCTGGGCGTGACCGCAGCCAGCGCCGAGCCGGCCGTCAGGGAGGCGACCATCGCGGCCGCAATCATGTATGTACGCTTCATGGACCAAGCCGCCCCATACGCAACCGTCGCAACGCCCTTCGCTGACGACTCGCGCGTTTGGATGATCGCCGGACCGACGGCCAGCGGCAAGTCGGCCTATGCCCTCGACCTGGCCGAACGCACTGGCGGCGAGATCGTCAACGCCGACTCCATGCAGATCTACGCCGGCCTGCGGGTGCTGACCGCCGCCCCCTCGCCCGAGGAGGAAGCCCGCGCGCCGCATCACCTGTTCGGCGTCGCCGACGCGGCCGACGGCTGGTCGGTCGGCCGCTGGCAGGCGGCCGCCGTCAGGGTCCTGCACGACATCGCCGCTCGCGGCCGTCCCGCCATCGTCGTCGGCGGCACCGGCCTCTACTTCCGCGCCCTGACCCACGGCCTAGCCGAGGTGCCGCCGGTGCCCGAAAGCCAGCGGGAGATCTCCGGCCTGCTCTACGCCGCCCAGGGCGAGGCGGGGTTCCGCGACCTGCTGCGCCCTCTGGACCCCGCCGCCGAGGCCCGCATCGAAAGCGGCGATCGCCAGCGGCTGGTCCGCGCCCACGCCGTGGCCGTGGCCACCGGCCGGGCGCTGTCGGAATGGCAGGCCGACACCCGGCCCGTCCTGCAGGCCGGCGAATGGAGCGGCGTGGTCCTCGACCCGCCCCGCGCCGAACTCTACGCCCGCTGCGACGCGCGTCTGGCCCTGATGGTCGAGAACGGCGCGCTCGAAGAGGTGGCGGCCATGGAGACGCGGGGCCTGGATCCCGCCCTGCCCGCCCTCAAGGCCGTCGGCTATCGCGAACTGGCCGCCCATCTGCGCGGCGAGACCAGCCTCGAGCAGGCCCTCGACGCCGCCCGCCAGGAGACCCGCCGCTACGCCAAGCGCCAGCTCACCTGGTTCAGGAACCAGACGCCGGACTGGCGAAAGCTCGACCCGCTGCACAAAGGCTCGCAGGATCCGGGCGACTTGGCGTAAGGGCCTGGACCAGCCCGCCACAGGATTTTCCGATGACCGAACTCGCCCGCCTCGCCGCCGCCGTCGCCGCTCGCCTGACCGAGCGGGGCGAGACCGTGGCCGTCGCCGAGTCCTCCGCTGGCGGGCTGATCTCGTCGGCGCTACTGGCGACGCCCGGGGCCTCGAAGTTCTACGCCGGCGGCGCGGTCGTCTACACCGCCCGGGCGCGCCTCACCCTGCTGGACATTCCGCAGAAGGCCATGGACGGGCTGCGCTCGGCCAGCGAACCCTACGCCCTGCTGTTGGCCCGCGTGGCCGGCAAGAACCTGAAGGCGACGTGGGGCCTGTCGGAGACCGGCGCCGCCGGGCCGGAGGGCAATCGCTACGGCGACGCGGCGGGGCATGCCTGTTTCGCGGTCGTAGGCCAGGAGCGAGAGGTCAGTCTTACCATCGAGACCGGGATGGATGATCGGCAGGCGAACATGCAGCGCTTCGCCGAGCAAGCTCTTGCCCTGCTTCTCGAGACGTTGGGCTGAAATTCGCGCCAGACCCGTTGCGACTTATCCGCCACGGGTCGTTTCTTGCGTCAAACCGCGCCTTGACGCCCTCAGGCGAGCATGGCATTCCCCGATCATCCATTTGGAGCAACACTCGTGCGCACCACCATGATCGTACTTATGGAGCGGCCGTTCACGGCGTGACCTCGAAGTCACGTTGATAGATCGGTCGCGCGCACAAAGGTCCTTCGGGGCCTTTTTTCTTTTTCGCCGCACCCCAAAGCCCAGCTTTCCACGTCCATCCGGGACTTCCGCCATGACCGCCCATCAGACCATCGAGAGCAACGCTCCCGCCGATGCCGCCAACCGCGCCATGACCGGCGCCGAGATCGTGGTCCGCGGCCTCGTGGACCAGGGCGTCGAAGTCCTGTTCGGCTATCCGGGCGGCGCGGTCCTGCCGATCTACGACGCGCTGTTCCACGAGCCGCGCCTGCAGCACATCCTGGTTCGCCACGAACAGGGCGCGACCCACGCCGCCGAAGGCTATGCGCGCAGCTCGGGCAAGCCGGGCGTCGTCCTGGTCACCTCGGGTCCGGGCGCGACCAACGCCATCACCGGCATCATGGACGCCCTGATGGACTCGATCCCGATGGTCGTCATCACCGGCCAGGTCCCTACCCACCTGATCGGCACCGACGCCTTCCAGGAAGCCGACACCGTCGGCATGACCCGCTCGTGCACCAAGCACAACTACCTGGTCAAAGACGTCCGCGACCTGCCGCAGATCATCCACGAGGCCTTCAAGATCGCCACCACCGGCCGTCCGGGCCCGGTGCTGATCGACATCCCCAAGGACGTCCAGTTCGCCAAGGGCGAATATTACGGTCCGACCGAGGTCGCCTCGAGCCACGCCTATTCGCCGCGCATCAAGGGCGACGCCAGCCGCATCGCCGAGGCCGCCCGGATCATCGCGGGCGCCCGCCGGCCTATCTTCTATACCGGCGGCGGCGTCATCAACGCCGGCCCCAAGGCCAGCCAGGCGCTGCGTGAGTTCCAGGCCCTGACCGGCGCGCCGGTCACCTCGACCCTGATGGGCCTGGGCGCCTTCCCGGCCGCCGATCCGGCGTGGCTGGGCATGCTGGGCATGCACGGCACGTTCGAAGCCAACAACGCCATGCACGACTGCGACGTCATGATCTGCGTCGGCGCCCGGTTCGACGACCGCGTCACCGGCCGCCTGGACGCGTTCTCGCCGGGCAGCAAGAAGATCCACATCGATATCGACGCCTCGTCGATCAACAAGAACGTCCGCGTCGACCTGCCGATCGTCGGCGACGCCGGGAGCGTTCTGGAAGACCTGATCGAGGCCTGGAAGAGCGCCGGCCATCAGCCCAACAAGGCCGCCCTGACCGACTGGTGGGCCCAGATCGACGCCTGGCGCGCCCGCCAGTGCCTGTCCTACAAGCGCTCCGAGACGGTCATCAAGCCGCAGTACGCCATCCAGCGCCTGTACGAACTGTCCAAGGACAAGGACGTCTACATCACCACCGAAGTCGGCCAGCACCAGATGTGGGCCGCCCAGTTCTTCCGCTTCGAGGAGCCGAACCGCTGGATGACCTCCGGGGGCCTGGGCACCATGGGCTACGGCCTGCCCGCCGCCCTGGGCGTGCAACTGGCCCACCCCAAGAGCCTGGTCGTCGACATCGCCGGCGAAGCCTCGATCCAGATGTGCATCCAGGAACTGTCGACGGCGATCCAGTTCGACCTGCCGGTCAAGATCTTCATCCTGAACAACGAATGGATGGGCATGGTCCGCCAGTGGCAGCAGCTGCTGCACGGCGAGCGCTACAGCCACTCCTATTCCGACAGCCTGCCCGACTTCGTGAAGCTGGCCGAAGCCTATGGCGCGGTCGGCATCCGCTGCTCTGACCCGGCCGAGCTGGACGCCAAGATCCTGGAGATGATCAACAGCGACAAGCCGGTGATCTTCGACTGCCGCGTCGAGAAGCACGAGAACTGCCTGCCGATGATCCCCTCGGGCAAGGCCCACAACGAAATGATCATGGGCGAGGTCGAGGACATCGGTAACGTCATCGGCGAGGACGGCGCGGGGCTGGTCTGATCGGCCTCGCCCTTCCCCGCCCACTGCTCTAGGCTCGTTTCATGACCGCCAACGTCCAACCCGCCCCCGCCTCGGCCTACGACCTCAGCCCCAACGAGCAGGCCGAGCAGACGGCGACCTTCGCCCTGCTGGTCGATAACGAGCCGGGCGTGCTGCATCGCGTGGTCGGCCTGTTCGCCGCGCGCGGCTACAACATCGAAAGCCTCACGGTCGCCGAGACCGACCGCAAGGCCCACACCAGCCGCATCACCGTGGTCACCCGCGGCACGCGCCAGGTGCTCGACCAGATCGAGGCCCAGCTGAACAAGGTGGTCAACGTCCGCCGCGTGCACGACGTGACCCGCGACCCCAACGGCGTCGAGCGCGAGCTGGCCCTGGTCAAGGTGCGCGGCTCGGGTCCCGACCGCGTCGAGGCCCTGCGCATCGCCGAGATCTTCCGCGCCAAGCCGGTCGACACCACGCTGGAAAGCTTCGTGTTCGAGATCTCGGGCGCGCCGTCGAAGATCGACAAGTTCCTCGACCTGATGCGGCCGCTAGGCCTGGTGGAACTTTCCCGCACGGGCGTCCTTTCCATCGAGCGGGGCGTCGAAGGGATGTAAGCCGTCATGGGCGTGATCGGACCGGCCGTCTTCGCGGGAGCCTTGATGCTTTCCGCTCAAGGCCAGCCGGTCGCGCCCGTCGCTCCACCGCCGCCAGATCCGGCGGTCTGGTGGTCGAACGAGACTCCTCGCCCCGCCTCCGAGGTCGAACCACTGTCGGGCAGACGGTTGGGACGCAAGGAACAGCCCGTTCCCGTCGACAACGGCGTCGATCCCCTGCTCTACCGCCTGTGGGGCCTGCAGCCGCTGCAGATCCAGCTGGTCCGTCGCGGCGAACTGGTGCTGGAGGCCTGGGCCCGCCCCGCGCGCGGCGTGCGCCAGGCCGTCATCCGCGTCACCGTGCGCCGCGACGGCCGCGCCTTCGTCCAGGCCCGCGCCGGTCTCGGCTGCTGCACCCCCGAGATCGGCCGCCGGGTCGATATCAACGCCGAACTGCCGGGCGAGCGCATCGCCGCCTTCAAGGCCCTGGCCGGCGACCGCGCCTGGAGCCAGCCGCGCAGCGTGATCGTCGACTATGGCGGCGGCTCGATCGAGGCCCTGTGCGTCGACGGCGTCTCCTGGGACGTCACCCTCCTTGTCCCCGGCCAGGCCCGCCATTTGCGCCGCGCCTGCGACGACGCCGAGGTCGGCTCGATCGCCGGCGTGCTTTCGGCCGCGGTCGGAGCGGCGGCCGGACGCGATCCACTGTTCGACGCGGTGCTGCCGCGCGGCGGCGACTTCTCGCGCCAGTCCAAGGCCTATGCCGACCTGATCGCCCAGGGCGGCCAACTGAAGGCCGGAACCTCGAACCGTCCGCAGCCGCAGGCCGTGCCGGTGGTCGATGACGAGCCGGAACCGCCGACCGATACGCCCGTCACGCCTCCGGAAGGTGCCGCCCCGCCGCGCTGATCCGTAGGATCGTGCAATCAACGCGGAGCATCGCTCTACCGACTGGACGGCCGGCCGGGCCATAGTGGCCTCGTACCGCCGCAGCTGCCTGCGGCGCTCCCCCAAAACCAAAGCTCCAAATCAAAGCCAGGCCATGACCCGCCACACGCCCCGTCGCGCGACGGCGGCTCCGCGTTGGTTCGCCGCCGCCCTGCTGGCGGCCGCCGCCGTCGCGACCGCCCTGCCCGCCCTGTTATCGTCCGCTTCCGCCTGGAGGATCCTGCCATGATGATCGACCACCTCCCCGTTTCCGGCGTCTGGTCCTCGCCCGACGGCCGCTACAGCCTGGAGCTTCGCCCCAACGGCCGCTTCGTCGAGGTGCACGCCGAGCCGCGCGGCGTCTTCACCGGCGCCTACGTCCTGGTCGGCGAGACCCTGAAGCTGTTCGAGGACCACGGCGCGGTGATCACCGGCCGCCTCGCCGAAGGTCGCCTCAGCCTGGGGAGCGTTTGACGCATCCCCTTCCCTCCCGGGGTGCGAGCCCCTATATTGGGATTGTCCGGCTTCGGCCGAACTATGGGGATAAACGCGCACGTAATAAGCGGACTGGACCCGGGTGCGATTCCCGGCGGCTCCACCAAATCTCTCCCGAGTTATCACGGGACTGCATGGGGCCGATCAGCATCGACAGACGTGTAAAGGTGTATGCTTTCTCTCGGCTTGGCCCACCGTTTCGGGCCATTAAACTAAATGCGAACGATAACTTCGCTGAAGAGTTCGCCGTCGCTGCGTAATGCGGTGCAGGTGAATTCGCCTCTTAAGTCCTAGGGGTTCAGATCCTTAGGCGGGGCCCGGAGGGAGCCTGGCAACAGAATCCCTCCACTTCACCTAGAATGTGGACGGCTCCCTCCTCTCTCTTGAGAAGGAATGGGGGAGCCTGGCAACAGAATCCCTCCACTTTCTCAATCTTTCTGAGACTTTGGCCGCTCGCTAGCTCGGCGCGCCTTGCATTGAACTCAACTCACGCGAGGCTGGAGCATGGCGACCGGGCTCCCGACGGCCGGGACCTCGGCAGTCGATCCAGATGCGACACTCTCTAAAATAGTATGCGCCTACCGC
Organism: Caulobacter sp. SRI_008; assembly: GCF_057586355.1. NCBI lineage: Bacteria > Pseudomonadati > Pseudomonadota > Alphaproteobacteria > Caulobacterales > Caulobacteraceae > Caulobacter > Caulobacter sp. SRI_008. The sequence goes on along the minus strand of NZ_JBYCZS010000010.1, from coordinate 84,952 downwards.
ATGCGGGCGCCTTTGCCGGAGGCCCGCGACGGGTTACGCTGGCCCTTCGAATTTCGTTTTTGCTTAATCGAAGATCCATGGCCCGCACTCCTCCGACCGAAGACCTGATGCAGTACGAGGCCATGGCCCAGGACGCCCTGCGCGGCGTCGTGAAGGCTGCGCTCAAGAAAGCCGCCGCGCCCGGCGGCCTGCCCGAGCCGCACCACCTCTACATCACCTTCAAGACCCAGGCCGCCGGCGTCTCGGCCCCGCAGGACCTGCTCGGCAAGTATCCCGACGAGATGACGATCATCCTGCAACACCAGTACTGGGACCTCGCCCCCGGCGAGACCTTCTTCTCGGTGACGCTGAAGTTCGGCGGCCAGCCCAAGCGCTTGTCGATCCCCTATTCGGCCGTGACCCGCTTCTACGATCCGTCGGTGCAGTTCGCCCTGCAGTTCGAGGCCCCGGAGATCGAGCCGGCCCCGGTCGAGCCGGAACCCGAGCCGACCCCGCCTCCGGCCGATGGCGACGAGGCGCCGAAGATCATCTCCCTCGACCAGTTCCGGAAGAAGTAGGCCTTGAACGACGTCGTCTCGGAGGAGCGATCCACTCTCACCGACGAGGCGATCCTCGCGCGTTTCAACGCCTCGAAGAACGCGCCGCCCAGCGCCCTAACGCTGGGCTTCAGGCTCATCGCCGTCAGCCAGGCCGAGCGCCGGGTCGAGATCGCCTTCGACGCCCGCGCCGACCTGCTGGCCAATCCGATGGGCCAGATCCAGGGCGGGTTCGTCTGCGCGATGCTGGACGAATGCATGTCGGTGGCCGGCCTGATCACCTCGGGCATGACCCACGTCGTGCCCACCCTCGAGATGAAGACCAGCTTCCTGCGGCCGGCCCTGCCCGGCCCGTTGCTCGGCGTCGGCCGGGTGGTGAAGTGGGGCCGTACGGTCTGCTTCATGGAAGGCGAACTCCATGACGCCGAGGGCCGCCTGCTGGCGACCTCCACGGGCACGGCCCTGCCGACGCCCTTCGCCAAATTCAAGAAATAGGGATCACGCGGAATGGGGCGAGCGGCGGGCTTTCTGGTCGGACTGGTCCTGGCCTGTCTGGCGATCGCGCCGGCCCGGGCCGAGAGCCCGTTCGACCACTGGGCCTCGGTGGTGATCGCCGGCGACTGGCGCGCCCACGGAGGCGGCTCGACCGAGGCCTTCGACAACGCCCGCCGCGATGTCGCCGAAAACCTGGTCGGCCTGGGCTTCCCGGCGCCGACGCAGTTCTCGGTCCGCCCCAAGCGCTATCGCAATCAGGCGCTGAACGTCTCGAACGCCAAGGCGATCGAGGACGGCCTGAGATCGGCGGCCAAGACCTCGACCGGCGGCTGCCTGGTCTACATCACCTCGCACGGCGCGCCTCAGGGCGTGATCATGGGCAAGAAGCTGCTGCGCCCGCAGGAACTGGCGGCGATGGTCGACGGCGCCTGCCCCGGCCGGCCGTCGATCGTGGTGATCTCGGCCTGCTTCTCCGGCGTCTTCGTGCCCTCGCTCGAACGCGACGACCGGATGATCCTGACCGCCGCCCGGCCCGATCGCACCTCGTTCGGCTGCGGCGAGAGCGACCGCTACCCCTATTTCGACGACTGCTTCCTGGGCGAGATCGGCAAGGCGCGCGACTTCGCCGTTCTGGGCCGGGCGGTTCAGGCCTGCGTTGCCCGCAAGGAGATCGACACCGGCGCCAGCCCGCCCTCGGAGCCGCAGCTGTGGATCGGCCCCGAACTGCGGCCGCTGCTGCCCCTCTACACCTTCGCCAAGGCCCGCAAACCGGCGCCCGCGCCGAACGCCGCGCCGCCATCGGCGGAAAATTGAACAGCTGCATACTGCTTGGCGTGATTTTCTTCCTGACGCCGGTGTCCCTCGCCTGACGAATTGGCCTAAGAAGACCCTTCTGACGCGTTAGCCGAAGAGGTGGGGTTCGTGACGTTGCGTATGTCGTCCAAGGCCGTGCGGTGCGCGGCGATCGTCGGCTTCTGGCTCATGGGGGCGAACGCCGCCACCAGTCAGGACGCCGCGCCGACGGCGACCGCGACGCCCGCGACCACGGCTCCCTCGGTTCCCGCCGCCACGCCGCCCAGGCCGACCTTCCGCCGTGCGCCGGCGACGCCTGTCGCCCCGATCACGCCACCTCCGGCCGCCGCCGTTCCAGGCGTCACGCCCCTGCCCGCCCCCGAGCTCGAAGCCTTCGTCGACGGCGCCGTGCGCCGGGCCATGGCCGAGGATCACATCGCCGGGGTCACCATCTCGGTCGTCCAGAACGGCCAGGTGGTGCTGAAGAAGGGCTATGGCGCGGCCAGCCTGGCGCGCGGTCGGCCAGTCGATCCTGACCGCACGCTGTTCCGCATCGGCTCGATCTCCAAGACCTTCACCTGGATCGCCCTGCAGAACGAGATCGACGCCGGCCGCATCCGTCCCGACGCGCCGATCAACGTCTACCTGCCCGAGAAGCTGCAGGTGCGCGACCAGGGCAAGAAAACGCCGATCCGGGTGCGCGACCTCTACACCCATACCGCCGGATTCGAGGACCGGGTCCTGGGCCAGCTGTTCGAGCGCGAGGAGCGCCGCGTGCGCCCGCTCGACGTCTATCTGCGCCAGGAGCGTCCCAACCGGGTGCGCGAGCCTGGCGTGCTGCCGGCCTATTCCAACTACGGCGTCGCCCTGGTCGGCGCGGCCCTGGCCAACACCGGCGCCAAGCCGTTCGAGGACCTGATCGCCGAGCGGGTGATCGTGCCGGCCGGCCTGCAACGCACCACGTTCCGCGAGCCGCGCGCCTGGCGCGACGACCTGCCCGCGCCGATGGCTCCGGCCCTGGCCGCCGACCTCGCTGAAGGCTACCGCTGGACGCCGCTGGGCCTGGAGGCCCAGCCGGTGGAGTTCGTCGGTCAGATCGCCCCCGCCGGCTCGGCCTCGAGCACCGCGGCCGACATGGCCCGCTACATGACCCTGCTGCTGAACGGCGGAACGATCGACGGCCGCACAGTCTTCTCGCAGCGCGCCGCCCAGGCCTTCCGCACGGCCGGCTATCGCCCGGCCGCCGGCGCCGCCGGCTGGAACGCCGGCTTCCAGGACATCCCCCTGCCTGGCGGCCGCCGCGGCTTCGGCCACGCCGGCGCGACCCTGTGGTTCCATTCCAACATGGTGCTGGTCCCCGACCTTGGCCTCGGCGTCTTCATCTCGGTCAACACCGACACCGGCCAAGACCTGCCCGCCACCCTGCCCGCCTCGATCGTCGAGCGCTTCTACGCGCCGGCCCGCGCCGTGCCCGCGTTCACGCCCCTGAGCCCGGAAGCGGCGCTGGCCTATGAAGGCGACTACCTGACCGACCGCCGTGCCTATGGCGGGCTGGAAGGCTTCGTCGATCGCCTGATCGGCGTCGCCAAGGTCCGCGCCAGCGCCCAGGGCGGCCTGGCGATCACCAGCGACGGCCGCACCCGCCTCTGGATCCCGACCGACCGCCAGGACGTCTTCAAGGCCGCCGACGGCGCTGACCTGCTGGTGTTCCAGCGCCAGGATGGCGCGCCCGCGCGCTTCTTCGCGCCGTCGGGCGCAGCCGCCTACGAGCGGGTCGGTCCTCTTCTCCGCACCGGCGTACTGGCCGGCGCGGCCCTCCTGGCGGCCCTGGCCTCGATCGCCACCCTGGCCGGCGTCTTCGTCCGCAGCCGTCGCGATACCCGCCAGACCACCAGCCAAGCCCGCGCCAGCCTGCTGCAGACCACCCAAGCCGTGCTGTGGCTAGTCGCCATCGCCTGCGTGGCCGCGTTTGCGGCAGGTTCGGGCGACGTGGCCGCCGTGGTCTTTGGCTGGCCCAGCGGCTGGCTGCTGACGGCCTCGGCCTGCGCCTTTATCGCCACGGTGCTGAGCCTCTTCACCCTGATCATGGCGCCGGTGATCTGGCGCGGCGGCCGTCGCGTCGACAGCTGGAGCGACCTGCGCAAGCTGGCCTTCACCGTCACGGCCCTGATCTTCACCAGCTTCTCGATCGTGCTGGCGGCCTGGGGCTTCCTGGAATTCTGGAACACCTGATCCGGCACGGCCCGTGCAGGCTCTCCCCCAGTAGCGATACTGGGGGAGTTCGCGCGTGTCGAAACGGAACGTCTGCATCCTGGCCGGAACGGGCCTTGGGGCCTGGCTGGCGGTCACGCTGTTCTACGGCGCCTTCGGGGCCGAGCTGATCGAGCGCGCCTTCTGGTTCTACGCGGCCAACGCCTTCCTGGCGGCGGCGCTGGTCACCTTCGCCTTCCAGGCCACAGCAAGGCTGCTGCGCATTCCCCGCAGCCGGCGACTCTATCCGGCCATGGCCTTCGCCCTGCCGGGCGCGGCGGCGGCCAATCTGATCCTGCTGGGCTTCGTGCCCCTGGCGCCAGGCGCGGAGCCCTCCAGCCTGGGCCGATACCTGGCCTTCCTGATCGTGCTCTACATCTCGATCGGCGCGTCAGCCCTCGAGCGTGCCCCGCAGAAAGCGCGACTCTAGCTTCCGCACCACGATCACGATCCGCTCGCGCTCGCCCTGGCGGCGCTCGACCAGCAACCGGGCGACCTGGGCGTCGTCGTGGAAGGCGAAGCCCTTGATGGCGTCGAGCAGCGCCTTGGCCAGGTTGTCGAGATCCAGCCACGGCGGCTCGCCGACGAACTCCATGCCGATCTCGACCGAGAATTCGCCCCAGGCCGGCCGCGAGCCGCGCCAGGTCTTGCGGAAGAACTCGTAGATCAGCGGCTTGTAGTACTTGGCCTGGGTGGTCAGGCCGTCGACGACGATGGTCAGCTCGCCGCCAGCCTCGCGCGCCCTGACCTTGCCGTGATGGACCCAGTCGTCCCGGTCGTGGTCGGCCACGCTCAGAGCTTTTCGACCTTCACGGCGGTGCCGTAGGCCAGGACCTCGGTGACCCCTTCCATGATCTCGTTGGCGTCGTAGCGCATGGCGATCACGGCGTCGGCACCCAGTTCGCGGGCGTGCTGCACCAGAAGCTCGTATGCCTCCTGCCGGGCCGTCTCGGCCAGCTTGGTGTAGATCGACAGGTTGCCGCCGAAGATCTGCTGGATCGAGCCGCCGATATTGCCGATCACGCTGCGCGAGCGGGCGGTCACGCCCCGCACCAGGCCGAGATGTTCGACGACGCGATAGCCGGGCAGATCGTTGGTGGTGGCGACGAGCATGGGATCCTCCTGAGGTCCGCCGGTATAACTAACGTCGTTGCGGCGCACCATGGCGTTGCGAAGGCGGCCCTCGGGGGGTAGACCGCCCGCATCATCGCTTGAGGATCCGCCGCATGACCGCCACGCGCACCGAGACCGACACCTTCGGTCCCATCGAAGTCGCCGCCGACCGCTACTGGGGCGCGCAAGCCCAGCGCAGCCTGGGCAACTTCAAGATCGGCTGGGAGAAGCAGCCGCTTCCGGTCGTCCGGGCCCTGGGCATCGTCAAGCGCGCCGCCGCCGAGACCAACCACAAGCTCGGCAAGCTCGACGCCGGCGTGAAAGACGCCATCGTCCAGGCGGCCAACGAGGTCATCGAAGGCAAGCTGAACGACCACTTCCCGCTGGTCGTCTGGCAGACCGGTTCGGGCACCCAGTCGAACATGAACGCCAACGAGGTGATCTCGAACCGCGCGATCGAGATCCTGGGCGGCGAGATGGGCACCAAGAAGCCCGTCCACCCGAACGACCACGTCAACATGAGCCAGTCGTCGAACGACACCTATCCGACGGCGATGCACGTGGCCTGCGCCGAGCAGATCGTCTCGGACCTGCTGCCCGCCCTCAAGCACCTGCACGCGGCCCTGAAGGCCAAGTCGGAAGCCTGGGCGCAGATCATCAAGATCGGCCGCACCCACACCCAGGACGCCACCCCGCTGACGCTGGGCCAGGAGTTCGGCGGCTACACCCAGCAGGTTGAGAACGGCATCGAGCGTATCGAGCAGACCCTTCCCAAGCTGATGCAGTTGGCCCAGGGCGGCACCGCCGTCGGCACTGGCCTGAACGCCCCGATCGGCTTCGCCGAAGGCGTGGCCGAGGCCATCGCCGCCATCACCGGCCTGCCCTTCACCACCGCTCCGAACAAGTTCGAGGCCCTGGCCGCCCACGACGCCATGGTGTTCAGCCACGGCGCCATCAACACGGTCGCCGCCAGCCTGTTCAAGATCGCCAACGACATCCGCTTCCTGGGCTCGGGTCCGCGCGCGGGTCTCGGCGAACTAGCCCTGCCGGAAAACGAGCCGGGCTCGTCGATCATGCCGGGCAAGGTCAACCCGACCCAGTGTGAAGCCCTGACCCAGGTCTGCGTGCAGGTGTTCGGCAACCACGCCGCCCTGACCTTCGCCGGATCGCAAGGCCACTTCGAGCTGAACGTCTTCAACCCGGTGATGGCCTACAACTTCCTGCAGTCGGTGCGCCTGCTGGCCGACGCAGCGATCAGCTTCACCGACAACTGCGTGGTCGGCATCGAGCCGCGCATCGACAACATCCAGAAGGGCGTCGAGAACTCGCTGATGCTGGTTACGGCCCTGAACGGCCGCCTGGGCTACGACATCTGCGCCAAGATCGCCAAGACCGCGCACAAGAACGGCACCACCCTGCGCGAAGAGGCCGTCGGCGGCGGCTACCTGACGAACGAAGAGTTCGACCAGTACGTCCGCCCGGAAAACATGGTCTCGCCGGGCTGAGCTTGATCCTCGACTTCCAGCGCGATGGGGCGGCGTATTTTCCCGCCGTCCTGTCTCCGGAGGCGCTCAAGCGTCTCCGGGCGCTGGCGGACGAGCGCACCGTCCGTAAGCCGGGCGCCCGCCTCGACGCCGGCGACCAGGGCCTTTGCGCCCTGCTCTCTTCCAAAGGTCCGATCGGGACCCTGGCGGCCCGCCTGACCTCGGCCGCGGCGCGCCCGGTGCGGGCGACGATGTTCGACAAGACCCCCGACGCCAACTGGTCCGTGGCCTGGCACCAGGACCGCGTGCTGCCCGTGGCCGAGCGGATCGAGGTCGAGGGCTTCGGCCCCTGGTCGGTCAAGGACGGCGTCCTGCACGTGGCCCCGCCCTTCGAGATCCTGGCCCGCATGGCCACCCTGCGCGTCCATCTCGACCCCGTCGACACCGGCAACGCGCCGCTGAAGGCGGCGCTCGGCAGCCATCGGCTGGGCCGCGTGCCCGCCGACGCAGCCACGACGGTCGCCGCCGATCACCAGATCATCACCTGCGAAGCCCAGGCCGGCGACGTCTGGGCGTATTCGACGCCTATCCTGCACGCCTCCGACCGCGCTGAACCGCCCCGTCGTCGGCGCGTGCTGCAGGTCGACTACGCCGACTTCGACCTGCCCGGCGGCCTCGCCTGGGCAGCGCCAGAGGCGCGATAGCGCCTCCCGGTTGCGCCACGGCGATGCTATGCGGAAAGTCGCATGACCGCTCTCGACCGCCCCTACTGGATCGAAGCCCGTTTCGAACGGCGCGAGGGCTGGACCCCGTCCGCCTATCCGTTCAACCTGCCGGTCGTGCGCGGTCTCGACACCCTGGCCTTCCACCCGCGTGTGACCTTCCTGGTCGGCGAGAACGGCTCGGGCAAGTCGACCCTGATCGAGGCCCTGGCCGTGGCCTGGGGCTTCAACGCCGAGGGCGGCTCGGCGAACGTCAATTTCTCCACCCGCGCCTCGCACTCCCCGCTCAGCCAGCACATTCGCCGCGTCCGGGGACATCTGCGGCCGATCGACGGCTATTTCCTGCGCGCCGAAAGCTTCTTCAACGTCGCCAGCTACATCGAGGAAGTCGGCGTCTCGGGCTACGGCGCGGTTCCGTTGCACGAGCAGTCGCACGGCGAAGCCTTCTTCTCGCTCTTCGACAACCGCTTCCGCGGCGACGGCCTCTACATCCTCGACGAACCGGAAGCGGCCTTGTCGCCCACCCGGCAGCTTTCGTTCCTGGCGCGGCTGCATGAACTGGTGCTGGCGCGCTCGCAGTTCATCATCGCCACCCACTCGCCGATCCTGCTGGGCTATCCGGACGCCTGGATCTACCAGGCCTCCGAACGCGGGCTTGAGAGGGTGGAGTACGAGGACACCGAGCACTTCCAGGTGACTCGCAACTTCCTCAACCGCCGCCAGACCTTCCTGGACGTGCTGCTGTCGAGCGACGACGAGGCATGATAGCCTTCGGGCCATGGGCAAGCCCGAACTCGACATCACGCCTGGGGGCGTCGATCCGGAACTGCTGGCGCAGGCGCAGCGGCTGGGGATTTCGGTCGCCGGCATGAGCGAGACGCAGCTTCGGCTGCACTTGCAGAAGGTGGACCCGGCCGGCGCCGAGGAACGCGCCCGGCGGTGGGCGGAAGAGAACGCCGAGGCGATCGCCGACCATAACGCCCGGGTCGCCCGGCGGGGCCTGATCTCGGACCATTTCCGGAAATGGTAGCTTGAGGCAGTTCGACGCCTACCGAAATCCCGTCCCCGCCGCGCGCGGCGTCGCACCATTCCTCGTCATACTGTCGTCCCATCACCTGCACGGACTGGCCGAGGTGGTCGTCGCTCCGGCTGTGAACGACGCTCAAAGCGCAGTCACCGAACTCGAAATCCCCGTCGTTATCGAGGATCAGGCGCTAACCCTGGTGGTGAGCGAACTGTTCAGCGTCAGTGCGCATGTGCTCCGCCAGCGCATCGTTTCCCTCGCCGCTCACGAAGACGCCATCCGGCGCGCCCTCGACCGGCTATTCACCGGGTTCTGAGCCTCAGTCCTGACTGCGTCAGGCCGGAAGCCCAGATCTTCTGTCTTGGCGCATTTTCTCACGACGAACCGGTACCTACTTCGTCGGAAAATGCTCTAGCGCTTGACCACCGTGCGGCCGATCGGGGCCAGGGCGATCCAGGCCAGTTGCAGGTCCTTGATGGCGAACGGGATGCCGATGATGCTGATGGCTTCGGCCACGGCGATCAGCAGGTGGCTGAGCGCGATGTACCAGCCGCCGAGCACGAACCAGATCACGTTCAGCACGAAACCCAGCGGGCCAGTGCCCAGGTCGCCGCGTCCCGTGACGAGGTCGCGGCTGACGATCTCCTTGCCGAACGGCCAGAAGGCGAAGCCGGCGATGCGCCAGGCCGCGCCCGCATAGGGCAGGCCGACGATGGTGACAGCCAGCAGCAGGCCGCCCAGCAGCCACAACAGGCCCGACAGCCAGCCGCCGAGGAAGAACCAGAGCAGGTTGAGGATGAAGCGGATCATCGCGGTCCTTTCGTCTCCGTCCGAGATTTGGGACGTCGCCGCGCCGTTGTCGAGCTTGCGGACGCGACCTTACGGCGAATTCACCGCAGCAGTTGCCAGCGCCTGGCCCAGCGCCCCTTGCCGAAGCGCGACAGGGCCAGGAGGTAGAGGCCGGCATAGACGACGACGCCCAGGCCAATCAGGGCCCAGCTCCAGGGGCCGGGCGCATGCCAGGTCGGGGCGGTCGTCAGCCAGTCGTGCGGAGGGGCGGTCAGCTCCAGCCACAGGCCCCCGACCCAGACGACCGAGAACAGCGCAACGACGGGATAGCGCAGCACCGGGCTCTTCTGGACGAGCAGCAGGAACTGGACGAACAGCGCCGCGCCGGCTGCCGCGAGGCCGGCCAGCCAGGGCTGCCAGGCGCCGGGCGTGAAGCGCGCCGCGCCGAGACCGGCGAAGACCGGAGCCCACAGCAGCGGGCCGAAGAACAGCAGGATCAGGGCGAAGCCGACCAGCACCCCCACGCCGCCGCCGATCACCTTGCCCGCCGCCTCGCCTGCCGCGTGGGCGCCGTGGTGACGGTCGTGACCGTGGGGGTCGCCGGAGGGATTGTAGCCCTGCGCCATCAGGCCCGGCGGCTGACCGCGAAGTCGGCGAGGCTTTCGAGGCTCTCGCGCCAGTCGTTCTGCGGGAACACCGCCAGGGCCGCCTTGGCCTTGTCGGCGTGCTCGGCGGCCAGGTCGAGGGTGGCGTCCAGGGCGCCGGTGCCGATGATCAGCTCGCGGGCGCGGCGGAAGTCGGCCTCGGTCTGCTCGCGACGGCCGATGGCCCGCTCCCAGAACTCGGCCTCGCGCGGACCGGAACGGGCGATGGCCAGCAGCAGCGGCAGGGTGGCCTTGCCTTCGCGGAAGTCGTCGCCGGCGTTCTTGCCCAGGGTCTCGGTCGCGCCGCCGTAGTCGAGGGCGTCGTCGGCAAGCTGGAAGGCCAGACCCAGGCTCATGCCGTAGTCGCGCAGGGCCTTGGACTTTTCGGCGTCGACCCCGGCCGACACCGCGCCGGCCTCGGCGGCGGCGGCGAACAGCTCGGCGGTCTTGGCCGCGATGATCTCGAGATAGAGCGCCTGCGACAGGTTGAGGTCGTGGCTGCGCATCAGCTGCATCACCTCGCCCTCGGCGATGACGCGGCTGGCCTGGGCCAGGATCTGCAGGGCGCGCATCGAGTCGGTCTCGACCATCAACTCGAAGGCGCGGGCGAACAGGAAGTCGCCGACCAGCACGCTTTGGGCCGCGCCCCAGATCAGGTGGGCGGCGACCTTGCCGCGACGCAGCTGGCTGCCGTCGACCACGTCGTCATGCAGCAGGGTGGCGGTGTGGATGAACTCGACGGCCGCGGCCAGCTTCAGGCAGTGATCGTTTTCAGAACCGGCCAGGCGCGCGGCGGCCACGGTCAGCAGCGGGCGCAGGCGCTTGCCGCCGGCGGCGATCAGATGCTCGGCCAGGGCCGGGATCACCGGCACGTCGCTCTGCATGCGATCGGTGATCAGGCTGTCGACGCCCGCCATGTCGGCGGAGGCCAGGCGCACGAGACGATCCACCGATCCCGGTTGTCGGGCGAGGGTCGCTGCAGCTGCGTCCAAGACCATGTACTCCTCAGGCGACGCCACGCGCGGCGCCAGGACCGTTGCGAGCGACAATGGTGGCGGGATAGGTCAGGGTCAAGGCGAGCACAAGGCCCGAAACGTTGTCAGACCCCTCCTCAGTTCCCTCCGTCACCGAAGATCGCGTGCTGGACGGCCGCGTCAAGCTTCGCCAATCGGCGGCGGGATACCGGGCCGGGCTCGACGCGGCCCTGCTGGCGGCCGCCTGCGACGCGGGCGACGGCGATCGCGTGATCGAGGCCGGCTGCGGGGTCGGCGGGGCCCTGCTGGCCGCCGCGACCCGCCGATCCTGCGCGCGATTCGTCGGACTGGAGCGCGATCCGGTCGCCGCCGCCCTGGCCCGGGAGAACGCGGGTCTCAACGGGCTGGCCGATCGGGTCGAGATATTCGAGGGCGACGTCGCCGCCGGCTTCCGGGCGCTGGGGCTGCCGGTGTTCGACGCGATGATCAGCAATCCGCCGTTCTTCGACGACCCCAAGGCCCTGCGCGCGCCCTCCCCCGAAAAGTCCGGCGCCTGGATGGCCGACGCGGGTCTTTCGGCCTGGACCGCCTTCGCCCTGAAGGCGGTGCGCGAGGGCGGGACCATCACCCTGATCCACCGCGCCGACCGCCTGGCCGACATGCTGGCCCTGCTGGCCCCCAAGGCCGGCTCGTTCCGCATCCGCCCGGTGCAGCCGTTTTCGGATGCGCCGGCCAAGCGCGTGCTGGTGCGGGCGGTGAAGACCGGCAAGGCGCCGCTGGTGCTGCTGCCGGCGCTGGTCATGCACGACCGGGACGGCGGGAAGCATTCGGCGCAGGCCGAGGCGATCCTGCGGGGAGAAGCGGCGCTGGGGTGGTAGCCGATCCTTCTCCCCTTGCGGGAGAAGGCGGCGGCCGAAGGCTGTCGGATGAGGGGTTTCTCGGATATCGGAAACCTCCGCCCGGCCTGACCGCTGCACGCGGCTTTTAGTTCTGAGAGACCCCTCACCCGACCTGCTTCGCAGGCCACCCTCTCCCGCAAGGGGAGAGGGCACGGCTTTTCGGCCTCCCGTGAAAACTCACGAAAGTTGATGGGGAGGCGCGGAGCGGCCGGGCGGAGCCCGGAGACCGTGATGTGTTTTAGCGTTTCGGCTTCGTCTGACCGCTCCGCCGCATCATTGGCTCGAAGGACCGGGGGCGCGGGTGCTTTTTCAACCCTGGACCCGGTTGTCCCTCGGACGGGCAGGACCAATAGCCCCGCGGTGATCCGGCGGCGCCTCGGCTGATCCTGTTAGGCCGGTTTGAAACGATCCCGACCCTGTCGACCCGCTCGTCTCGTCACGGAACGGCTGGCGGCCCAATCACGCCTTCTGAGCGATCCTGCAAACCCGCCCTTCCCATGACGCCCCAAGCGGCCCCGCTCGATGCGATCCACAGCCGCTAACTCGGGCCGGTACCAAGAGCCCTCCCCATGGCTGGGATGGCTTTGATTATGGGGCGGCTCGAGCAGGTGGGGATAAGTTGGGGTTATAAAGTTGCAGGGCGTTGAGTTCGCTCAACTCTTTTCCGATTACGCCGTGCGAGCAGCGTGCGTAAGGCCCACCCAACTCCGTAAAATCCCCGCGAAAGCGGGGACCCAGGTGTTTTATCGTCGAGCGCCTGGGGCTTCAGAAAAAGCCTGGGTCCCCGCTTTCGCGGGGATTTTACGGGAAGAGGAGCGGACAGGCCGAGCCCGGTCTCGCCCCCTCCACCACTTCGTGGTCCCCCTCCCCCGTTTCACGGGGGAGGAGTGGCGCTGAATGGTCTGAGAGACCCCTCACCCGACCCTGCTCCGCAGGGCCGCCCTCTCCCGCAAGGGGAGAGGGAACGGAGGCTGATAACTTTTCCGCGCATCCTAACGATCCGCTAACGCAACGCGTGCAGAACTGCGCCTTGGATGCAAAACGCGTCCTTGGCCAGAACGGCCGCGCCGGGAAACGGGTCGATGCCGCTGAACAGCATCAACACCAATGTGGGGGCGATGATCGCCCTGCAGTCGCTGAACGCCATCAATGGCGAACTGGCGACGACGCTGCGCCGCATCGCGACCGGCCTGAAGATCTCGAGCCCCAAGGACAATCCCGCCGTCTGGGCGACCGCCAAGATGCAGTCGGCCGAAGCCAAGTCGCTGGACGCCGTGCGCGCCTCGCTGCAACGCGGCCAATCCACGACGGACGTGGCCCTGGCGGCCGGCGACACGGTCACCGACCTGCTCGAGCAGATGAAGCAGAAGATGCTGGCGGCCTCCGACGCCAGCCTGACCACCGCCAGCCGCAAGGCGCTGAGCGACGACTATGTCTCGCTGCGCAAGCAGATCGACCGGGCGGTCGAGAACGCCAGCTTCAACGGGGTGAACCTGATCTCGTCGGGCTCGAACGGCTCGATCAAGGCCCTGGCCAACGCCAAGGCCGACTCGACCATCGACGTCGACCACGTGGACCTGTCGACCTCGGGCGCGACGATGTCGGGCATGCCCGCCGACCTGCTGACCCAGCCGACAAACGTCGAGATCAAGGCCATGGACGGCGTGATGCAGAAGGTCACCGCCGCCCTCTCCACCCTGGGCACCCAGGCCAACGCGCTCGACACCCACCTGACCTTCATCGACAAGCTGCAGGACACGCTGGAGGCCTCGGTCGGCCGGCTGGTCGACGCCGACATGGCCCAGGAGGCGACGCGTCTCCAGGCGCTCCAGATCAAGCAGCAGCTGGCGATCAAGTCGCTGTCGATCGCCAACGCCGCGCCGAGCTATCTGCTGAAGCTGTTCGGGGGCTGAGGTTCTCCACCGTAGAATCCCCGCGAAAACGGGGACCCAGGTGTTTTGTCGTCGAGCGCCGCGCGTTTCAGAAAAAGCCTGGGTCCCTGCTTTCGCGGGGATTTTACGGAAGGAGGATTGGCCGCAAAGTCCGTTCCCAATCCCCCCTTTCCCCGCGTGAGTCGCCATGGCCCAGCACCTCGCCCTCCTGTCCCTGCTCGTGCGCGACTATGACGAGGCCCTGGGCTTCTATGTCGGCAAGATGGGCTTCGACCTCGTGGAGGACAGCGAACTGGGCGCGGGCAAGCGCTGGGTCGTCGTCTCGCCCGGCCCCGGCGGCTCGCGGTTCCTGCTGGCCAAGGCGGCCGACGAGCGCCAGGCGGCGATGGTCGGGGCCCAGGGCGGCGGCCGGGTCTGGCTTTTCCTGCACACCGACGACTTCGACGGCGACCACGCGCGGCTGAGCGCGGCCGGGGTGACGTTCCTCGAGGAGCCCCGGCACGAGGCCTATGGCAGCGTGGCGGTGTTCGAGGACCTCTACGGCAATCGCTGGGACCTGTTGCAGCCGCGCGGCAAGGCCTGAAGGCCGTGCGCGCCCTGCTCGTCCTGGTCGCGGCGGTCCTCAGCCTGGCGGGCGCCAGCGTCGCCACGGCGGCCGAGAAGCCGATCCGCGTGCTCTATCTCGACCAGTCGGTCGGCTGGCGGCATCGACCGGTGACGCGGCCGGCGGACGGCGGCCTGGCCCCTTCCGAGGCGGCGATGATCGCCATCGGCAAGAAGAGCGGCGCCTTCACCACCGAGGTCACCCAGGACGCCCGCGAGATCACGCCGCAGCGGCTGGAGACCGTGGACGTGCTGGTGTTCTACACCACCGGCGCCCTGCCCGTTTCCGCGGAGGCCTGGGCGGCCGTGCAGGCGCGGCTGGCGGCCGGCAAGCTGGGGTTCGTGGGCCTGCACAGCGCCGCCGACACCGGCTGGGACTATGCGGGTCCGGGGCTGGACTACACGACCATGCTGAACGGCCAGTTCGGCGGCCATCCGTGGACCGAGGAGCAGAAGGTCCGCGTCAAGGCGCTCGACAACCATCCGCTGGCCGCGCCCTGGGGCCGGAGCGCCGACCTGGTCGAGGAAATCTACCAGTACAAGCGCTTCGACCCGGCCGCCGTGCGGGTGATCCAGAGCCTGGACTTTTCGGGCGCGCCGCTGAAGCGGCCCTACGCCGTGCCGGTGAGCTGGGTGCGGAGCGTGGGGAACGGCCGACTGTTCTTCACCAACCTCGGCCACAACGAAACGACCTGGGCCGACCCGCGCTTCGCCGAGCAGATTGTGCGGGCGGTGCGATGGACGGCCTGGAGGGCGCGAGGCGATGCGACGCCCAATCCGCGCGAGCAGGCGCGCGACCAGGTGCGGGCGCTGCTGACCTATGCCGGCGAGGCCGATGTCGAGGCGCGGGTGGCTCAGATGAAGGACGAGGCGTGGCTGTCGGCGGTCGCGGGCCGGATCGCGGCGTTGCGGGAGGTTTATCCGGGCAAGCCGGAGGCCGATCGGACGCGGTTTGACACGGCCTATGGGGCGGTGTTGGCGGAGGTCAGGGCGAGATGATCCCTCTCCTCTTGCGGGAGAGGGTGGCCCCACGGAGTGGGGTCGGGTGAGGGGTCGATAGCCCGGTAAGCTGCTTGAAGCGGATAGGCTGGGCGTAATCGTTCAGTTCTGAGAGACCCCTCATCCGACGGCCTTCGGCCGCCACCTTCTCCCGCAAGGGGAGAAGGATCTAGAACTCGGCCAACGTCCTAGCGTGCGCGGCGACGTCGGCGGGCCATTGCACGAGGCCGGCCTCGAACCCTTCCTTGTCCCCCGCATACAGCGCCCGCATGGCCGCCTCGAAGCCCGGCGCGTCGCCGGCGGCGGCGCTGGCGAAGCGGTAGGCGGCGTCGCGGGCGCGACGCAGGCGGTCGGGGGCATCGGCCTCGCGGCGGGCGGCCTCGACCAGCTTGCGCAAGGCGACCGAAGCGCCGCCGGGCTGGGCGGCGAGCCAGTCCCAGTGACGCGGCAACAGGGTGACTTCACGCGCGACGACGCCGAGCTTGGGCCGGCCGCGGCCACGCGGCGTTTCCGGTTCGGCCTCGACTGGCGCCAGGCGGGCGGCGAGATCCTCGGGGCCGCCGCGCAGGTTGAAGTCCACCTGCCGGCCGTCGGGATCGAAGATCAGCAGCGGCGCGTCGGGGCGCCTTGCGAACACCGCCTGGGCGGCCAGGGCGACGGTCAGCTGGTCGCCGGCGGCGAGGCGAGCGCCGGTCTCGAACAGGGCGTAGGTCATCGGATGAGGTCTACCGCGTTCAGGGCTTCGCACCAGTGCCTGCGGCGGTCGGCCAGGCGCAGCGCCCTGCCCTTCGGCTCCAGGCCCTCGGCGTCGATGGTCTCCAGCACCTCGAAGGCGAAAGCCGTTTCGCCATGAGCGTTCCAGGCGCCCTGCAGGCGGGCGTTGGGATGCGAGCCGAGGCGCAACGAGAACCAGACGCCGTTCTGGCGGGTCGCCACGTTCTCGGTTCCGCCGACGAAAGCCTGGCCGGTGCGCCCGCAGCGCACGGCGTAGACGCCGGGCCGGGGCTTTTCTTCCTTGTAGGCGCGCAGCAGCGCCTTGCGCGAGTTCATCGCCGCCTCCTTGAGTTGACGGCTTTTTACCCGGGCAAATTATGGAGTCAATATTACCCGGGTATTTTCTTCGCCATCAGGCCCCAGTAGAGCGCGCCGGCCAGGCCCGCCCCGACGAACCAGGCGTACTGGTAGAGGGTCGTCCACGGCGCGCCGATCCCGGCGAAGGCGTGCGGGGCGGCCGCGTGCAGGAAGCCCGGCAGGTTGGGCGCCACCCCGACCGCGAAGGCGATCAGGGCCGCCGGGTTCCAGCCGTTGCGATAGGTGTAGGGTCCAGTGCGGTCATAGAGGCCGGGCGCGTCCAGCACCGTGCAGCGCAGCAGCCAGTAGTCGACGATCAGTATGCCGGCGATGGGGCCCAGCAGCGCGCCGTAGCCGGTGAGCCAGACGAAGATGTAGCCCGCCGTGCTCTCCAGGAGCTTCCAGGGCATGATCAGCACGCCGATGACGGCGGTGATGTAGCCGCCGATGCGGTAGGTGATCCGCTTGGGCCAGAGGGCGGCGAAGTCGTAGGCGGGGCCGACCAGGTTGGCGGCGATGTTGCACGAGACGGTGTCGAGGCTGATCACCACCAGGCCGACCAGCACCGCGATCCCGCCGATGTCGCCCGACAGGGCCACCGGGTCCCAGATCGCCTTGCCGAAGATCAGCACCGTTGCCGAGGTGACGACGACGCTCATCGCCGCCAGCAGGGCCATGGGGCCAGGAAGGCCCAGGGCCTGGCCGACGATCTGGTCCTTCTGGGTGCGGGCGAAGCGGGTGAAGTCGGGGATGTTGAGGGCGAGCGTGGCCCAATAGCCGGTCATGGCGGTGACGGCCGGACCGAAGTCGGCCCAGAAACGGCCGGCCTTGGCCCCGCCAGCGTCATAGGCCGAGGGCTCGTGCAGGATGGGTCCCAGGCCGCCAGCCTTGGACAACGCCCACCAGACCAGGGCGACGCAGACGATCACCTTGACCGGCGCGGTCCAGGTCTCGAGCTTGCGGACGGTCTCCAGCCCCTTGGTGACGAAGGCCAGTTGGATCAGCCAGAAGGCCAGAAAGGCCAGCAGTTGGCCCACCCCGATGCCCAGCAGCGGGATCATCGGGCCATCGAGCTTCGCCCCAACCATGACGCCGAGCAGGGTCAGGAGCGCGCCGCCGCCGATCCAGGTCTGGATGCCGTACCAGCCGCAGGCGACGATGGCGCGGGCCAGCGCGGGCAAACGGGCGCCGCACCAGCCGAACGAGGCCCGGGCCAGCACGGCGTAGGGCACGCCGTGCTTGGCGCCGGCGTGGCCGATCAGCAGCATGGGGACCAGGACGATCAGGTTGCCCAGCAGCACCGCCCAGACGGCTTGGACCGCCGACATCCCCTGCTCCACCAGGCCGGCGGCCAGCATGTAGGCGGGCACGGCGATGACCATGCCCAGCCACAGGGCCGCGAAGTGGCGGGCGCGCCAGGTTCGCTGGGCGGCCGTGGTCGGCGCCAGGTCGTCGTTCCAGAGATTGCTCGTCTCGTCCGCCATGCGCTCCCCCAAGCCCCCGCCCTGAAGAACGAGCGTCGAAAGGAGAGAGCATGGCGCGACGAGACCACCGCCGTCACCTGGGAAATCGGTGATCGGCGGCGCGATTCAGAGCGCTGCGTAGGCCCAGGTCGCCAGGCCGGCGCCGAACACCAGCACCATGGCGATGATGCCGACCCTGTCCCACTGGATGCAGGGCCCGGCGTGCCGGAGTTCGGGCGACTCCGGCTTGTTGACGTCACAGGTCTTGAAGAACACGGGACGCACGGAAACACGCATGGCGTGGGCCATGTTGAACCTCCCTAACGATTACCACGCCTCTGACGGGCGCGTGCTGGAAGGTTAACACGAAACTCGCCCAACAGGCGAAAACATCGCTCAGTAGGCGAAACGCAGGCTCAGACCCACGCGGCGCGGCTGGGGCGAGAACGACTGCGGCAGGCGGCCGGTGGTGATGAACAGCGGGGCGTCGGAGTCGAGCAGGTTCTCGACGAACAGGCCCACCGACCCCCGCCCCTGCTCGATCGCCAAGCGGCCGTCCAGCAGGGTGACGCCGCCCAGGTCGCGGCCAGAGCCGGGGCTGACGGACTCGAAGGTCGAGCGCGACTGGCCGACATAGGCGGCCGAGCCGTTGAGGATCAGGGCCGCTCCGCCCGGCAGCTCGCGGCGGGTCTCGCCCCAGACGGTGAAGGCTTCGCGCGGCACGGCCGGCAGGTGGTCGCCCTCGTGACCGAGCCCCGCCATGGCGCCCGAGGTCTGGTCCTGGGTCAGCACGGCGTCGGTGGCGGCGAGGTTGAAGCCGAGCTTCGAGACGCCGCGGCTCCAGACCATGTCGAACTCCGCGCCGTCGATGCGGGCCCGGCCCAGGTTGGTGACGAAGGCGAAGGCCCCGTTGGCGCTGGTCGCCGAATACTGCATGTCGCGCCAGTCGATGCTGTAGAATGCGAGGTTCGCCGACAGCCGCCCGCCGGCCCAGCGCGACTTGAGGCCGAGCTCGCGGTTCCACAGCATGTCGGACCCGTAGGCCTGAAGCTCGGCCGGCAGGCCGGGGGCGGTGTTGACGCCGCCGGGTCGGAAGCCCTGCGAGATCTGGGCGTAGCCCATCAGCCGGGGCGTGAAGCGGCGCGAAGCCACGGCCTTCATGCTCCAGCCGTCCTCCTCGACCCGGTTGCGGAAATTCCCCCCCGACGTGTCTGAGATGACGTTGACCACCAGCACCCGGCCGACGGTCTTCTTGTCGTAGGCGAAGCGGCGAGCGCCGAGGGTGATGTCGGTCCGATCGTCCACCGCCAGGGTCGCCTCGCCATAGGCCGCGACCTGGTCGAGGCGGGTGTCGACGATGCGGCGGCCGGTGTAGCCGGCGGCGTCGACCGGCAGGCCGGTGACGGGATCAGCGACGCGCACCTGGCTGTCGATGCTGTCGCGGCGGGTCTCGGAGAACAGGCCGACCGTCCATTGTAGCGCCCCCTCGTAGTCGGAGGTCAGGCGCGCCTCGCGCACGTCGGCGACGAGGTCGATGGGCTGGTACAGCAGGCCCGGCGTGCGGCTGTCGACGTAGGAGGCGTAGGCGACCATCTGGCCCGCGTCGCAGGCGACGCTGGATCCGAGCGCCAGCCAGCGGGCGCAGCCGGCGGCGCTGCCGCGCTCGGACTGCAGGGTTCCGGTGTAGTCGATCTGGCGGATGTTGCGCCATTCGTAGCGGGCCAGAGAGGCCGAGAAGCGCACGCCCGGCAGGCGGCTCTCGAACGACAGGGCGCCGAACCAGACCTGGCTGTCGAACGGGGTGCGGACGAAGTTGCGCGAGACGTGCGAGGGCTCGCCCGGCGCGCCGGCCCCGGTGTCGCGCAGCTTGGAGTCCTGGGCGGCCAGCAGCAGGTCGATCCGCATCTCGTCGCGCGGACGCCAGGCGGCGGCCAGGCGCGCGCCGATGGTGCGGCCGGCGTTGACGCCGGTCAGGCCCAGGCGGGCGTTGTCGGCGAAGGCGGCCTCGTCGCGGCGATAGGCCGTCAGGCGCACGGCGACGCGGTCATCGGCGAAGGTCTTGTTGGCCACGGCGGTGGCCGCCCCGCCGGCCCGGCCGCCGACGACGCCACCTTCCAGCTCGAGGCCGGCCTGGTCGCGTGACAGGTCGGCGCGGTTGAAGGCCACCTTCACCGCCCCGCCCATGGCGCTGGAGCCGTAGAGCGTGCCCTGCGGCCCGCGCAGCACCTCCAGCCGGTCGACATCGACCAGCAGCAGGTCGGGGAACGAGCCGCCGGGATCGGCGGTGGTGCCGCTGGGACCGGAGACCGGCACGTCGTTGTAATAGAGGGCCGTCGTCGCCTCGCCCGAGCCGTAGACGCCGCGCAGGGTCATGCGCATGCGGCCCACGCCCGTGCTGGTCAGGGTCAGTCCCGGCAGGCGCTGGGCGACACGCTCGAAGGTCACCGCGCCGGTGGCGTTCAGGGCCTCGCCGCCGATCACCCGCATCGACAGCGGCGTGCTCTGTTCGGGCATGGAACGGCGCAGGGCGGTGACCATCACCGCATCGACCTCGGCCGTGGCGAGCGGCGCGGCGGAAGACGGCGCGGCGGCGATGGCGCGCGGCGGCGCGGCCCGCTCGATCAGCAGCCGGCCGCCATGCCGGCGGGCGACCAGGCCCGAACCGGCCAGCAGCCGCCGCAGGGCCTCATCGGGCTCCAGCTGGCCGCGCACGCGGGGCGACGACAGGCCCACCACCAGGGCCGGGTTGAACAGGATCTCGGTGTCGGTCTGGGCGGAGAAGGACGTCAGGGCCCGCGCCATCGGCGTTCCCGCCGGAATGTCGACCCGGCGCGGCGCGGCCGCGACGGCGGCGGCCGGCGTCGCCATGGCGGCGAGCGCGAGCCACCCCGCCAGGGCGGATCGACAATGGCGTGTGTGCAAGACCCCCGGGGCTCCAGTACTCGGCAGCGCCCCTTCCTTCACCGCTGCGTTTCCCAAGGCCAGTCCCCTCGTCGCCGTTGGCCGGCGATCCCGTCCCCTCGCCCCCACCTGGGCCCCCGCCTGGCGGACATTCCGGAGACTCTGCCTGTTAATCTGGCAGGCCGGGCGCCCCGACGGCAAGTGCGAGAACGTGGGTTGACCCGCTCGTCACGCTGCTGACGAATGATCGCAACAAAAAAGACTCGTTGTGTCGGGGACGACGTATGGCGCTGGCGAATCTGGCCGCTGGAGCGCGAGGGAGCGAGGGCCTGGCCCAAGCTTCCCTGCCCTACCAGCAGGCCCTGAGAGCTTTCTTCCGCCGCAGGGTGGAAGGCGGCGAGGTCGACGACCTCGTCCAGGAGGTTCTTCTCCGACTGCATAACCGACGTGACGGCGGCGAAGTGTCGAACCTCGGCAGCTTCATTTTCCAGACCGCCACCAACGTCCTGCTCGACCGCCGCCGCCGCGACACCGTGCGCAAGCGCCAGGCCCACTGCGAGCTGGAGGAGATCCACCACCCGCTCGACGAACTGTCACCCGACCGGATCCTTCAGGCCAAGCAGGCGGCCGCCGTCGCCGCCGCGGCCCTTGGTGATCTTCCTTTAAGGACACGCGCTGCATTCATGCTCGTGCGTTTTGAAGGCATGAGTTACAAGGCGGCGGCCGCTCAACTGGGACTCTCAGTCAGCGCGGTCGAAAAACACGTCGCCAAGGCTCTCAAACACCTGACGAGCCGTCTGCAGGAACACGATGCGCCACACCGCCCCAAACCTGGCTTCTTCCGGTGAACCGGACGCCGCGGAATGGGTCGCGCGCCTGCACAACCGGCCGAACGACCTGGGCTTGCGGCGTGACTTCGATTCCTGGCTGAAGGCCGATCCGAACCACAAGGACGCCTTCGATTCCGCCGCCGACGCCTGGTCGCGCATCGGCGCGCTGTCTGACGAGCCCGAGATTCTGGCCGCCCGCGCCTCGCTGAGGGCCGAGCTGGCGGCCGATGTCCGCCGCCGCCGCGCCCGCCCGCAGATGCGCTGGGCCGCGGCGATCGCCGGCATGGTCATGGCCGGCGGCTTCGGCACGGCCCTGTGGCTGGCCACCGCTCCTTCCGATCATTCAGCGCCCGCGCTCGCCCCGGCCCAGACAGCCCAGGTCGTCTACCGCACCGGCGTCGGCGAGCAGAAGAGCATCACCCTGGCCGACGGCTCGGTCGCCACCCTGTCGACCGACACCGTGCTGCGCGTCACCGAATGGGGTCAGCGCCGCGGCCTGACGCTCGATCGCGGCGAGGCCTTCTTCCAGGTCGCCAAGAACCCGCAGCGCCCGTTCGTGGTGACGGCGCAGGGCCGCACGGTCACGGCGCTGGGCACCGCGTTCAACGTGCGCATCGATCCGGGCGTCTGGTCGGTCAGCCTGCTGGAAGGCAAGATCCGCGTCGCCGATCCGGTCGCCCACAACAGCGTCGACCTGCTGCCCGGCTCGCGCCTGGAGCAGCGTTCGGGCGCGACCTGGGCGGTGGCCGCGGCCGACGTCTCGGCCCTGACCAGCTGGCGCCAGGGCAGCCTGACCTTCGACAACCAGCCGCTGTCGGAGATCGTCGGCGAGCTGAACCGCTATTCGGACCGCAAGATCCGCATCGCCTCGCCGCGCGTCGCCGCCACCCCGATGAGCGGCCGCTTCAAGACCGGCGACGTCGGCGGCTTCGTGGATGCGCTCAGCGCCTACGGCGCGGCCAAGGTGCGTCAGGGCGAAGGCGGCGAGATCGTTCTGGTTTCGCCGTAGCGGCGATCCACGTCCCTCCAGATCGCGTTCTTCAGCCGCGGATCAGCCCAACGAGAGCGAGACGGGCCAGCAGCCTCTCGGCCGCCGGCCCGCGCCGCTGTCACTCGCCGAAGCGGAAGCGCAGGCCCAGGCCGTAGTAGCGGCCCTCGTAGCGGACATCGACCGGATAGGTCCGGTCGGGCGAGTAGTTGTTGTAGTTCTCGAACGGCTTGGCCAGCAGGTTGCTGACGTCGAGGCTGACGGTCAGTTGCTTGGAAATGTCGTAGCTCAAGGAGGCGTCCAGACGGGACGTCGCCCGCACCCCTACGCCGGTGTACTGCGAGCCGTCGGTCGCCTGACGGTAGTAGCTGACCCAGGGCGAGCGTCGATTGTAGGAGATCCGCCCCGTCACGCCGTTGCGCTCGTAGAACAGAGCGGCGTTGTAGGTCCACTTGGAAAGGCCCGTGATCTTGACGTAGGACGCATCGGCGCCGAGCGTCTGGGGGAACTGGTTCTTGCCGTCGATGTAGGTGACGTTGCCCTGGACGCCGAAGCCCTTGAAGGCTTCGGGCAGGAAATCCAGGAAGGTCTGGGCGTTGACCTCGAAACCCTTGATCTTGCCCGCCCCGGAGTTTTCCGGACGGCTGATTTCGATCAGGCCATAGACCGGATCCTGGACCCGGCTGGTGTAGTTGCTCGTGAACCCGAAGAGGTCGCGATAGAAGCCGGCGACGGTGATGCTGCCCGTGCTGGAGAAATAGTACTCGGCGCTGATGTCGTAGTTCTTGGACGTGAGCGGCACGAGGTCGGGATTTCCGCCCGAGCCGTAGGCGTTGGGTTGCACCGGCGCGTTGGGATCGACCGGTTCGTTGGGGTCGCGAACGACCTGCGTGACGTTGAGGGCCGGGTTGAGCGCGCCGAAATCGACGCGGGTGCGGGTCTCGGTATAGCCCAGGCGCAACTGCACCTTGTCGAGCGGCCGGATCCGCAGGCTGATGTTCGGCAGCACGTCCGTGTAGTTCTGCTCGATCGTCCTGGGGATCAGGCTCGTGGCGCCGTTGACCGAGACGCGCGAGACGCCGGAGTATTCACCGACCGTCTGCACCACCCGGACGCCGGCCACGCCGTCGAACGCGATCGAACCCACGTCGAAGGCGTACTTGGCCTGGACGTACCCGGCGTAGCTCTGTTCGGTGGCGCTGAAGGCGCCGCCCTGGTCGAGGGGCACGTCCGGGCTGCTGAAGGCCGTCAGGGTGTCCTTGTAGCCCTGGTCGTTGGGATAGAGCGCGATCAGCTGCTGCAGGGCCTCGATCGAGCGTTGCCGCAAGGCGGCGGCGTTCGCCGCGATCCCCTCGCGGGTCGGCATCAGATACTGGGTAAAGCCCTGTGAACTGCCGCGGAACGGATCCTCGATCATCTCCAGTTGGCCCACCGGCAGACTGGACAGCGCGATCTTCAGCGGCAGCACCCAGGCGTAACGCGAGCCCTGGATCAACGAGGCGTCGCGATCGGTGTAGCGCAGTCCGAACTTGATCTCGGGCAGGAACGACAGGCGGGTGTCGAACACCGCGTCGCCGCGCCATTGGACCCCGCTGCCCTTGGCGATGTAGTGGCGCTCGTAATAGCCGCGCCAGTAGTAGTTGGCCGGGTTGGCGGCGTCGAAGCCGGTGAGGTCGAACGCCGCGCCATCCTTCTCATTGAACTTGACGACCACGGTCGGCGCGGTGGTGAAGGCGCTATCCAGGCTCCAGTTGCGGGCCTCGTACTCGCTGTCCTCGTAGGCGAGGTCGGTCGACAGGGTCAGGCGATCACCGCGCCAGACGGCGCCGACCGCGCCCTGGTAGGTGTTGGTGTGATCGGCGCCGGTCGAGCGATAGGCCTGGGGCGCGACGCCGCCGGTCTTGGTGAAGCCGGCGGCCTGGTCGGTCGTCCCCGGAACCAGCGTGACGTTCGTCAGGGTCGGGTCCTGCAGGACGGTGGAGTCCCAGTCGCGAAGATTGACGTCCAGGTTGTCGGTCGCCTGACGGCCGCGATAGCCCTGGTAGATCCCATCGAAATAGATCTCGAGCTTGTCGTTCGGCTTCCACTGGAGGGCGACGTTCGCCGAAGGCCGGTAGCGCTTGCCGCCGTCGTTATAGAGACCCACCGAGTGGGGGTAGTAGAAGCTGTTGCCGGCGCTGGCCGGCGAGACGCTCGAGGCGGGGCTGACCTGGCGGATCCACTGATTGTTGTACCGCACGCCGTTGCGGTACTGCGACTGGGCGTAGGTGGCGTTGGCCAGCACGCCGATCTCGCCGATCGACGTGTCCCAGCGGTCCGAGAACAGGATGTTGCCGTTCGGGTCGAACTTCTCGGTCTGGTCGTTGTAGGTGAGGCGCACGCCGCCGCCGATGAACCGGCCCTTGAAATCCAGCGGGCGACGCGTGCGGACATTGATCAGGCCGGCCAGGCCCGGCTCGACGATGTCGGCGGTGCCGGACTTGTAGATCTCGATCCCCGCCAGGGCCTGGGCCGGGAAGTCCTGCAGCTGCACGCGACGCAGTTCGGCGGTGAAGATCTCGCGGCCGTTGTAGGTGGTGGCGACATCGGGCAGGCCTCGGATCAGGACGCGATTGGCCTCGTCGCTGAAACGTTCGACCTGCACGCCGGAGATGCGCGCCAGGGTCTCAGCGGCCGTGTTGTCGGGAAGCTTGCCGATGTCTTCGGCGACGACCGCGTCGAGGATCGCGTCCGAGGTGCGCTTGATGGTCTGCGCCGAGCGCATGCTCTGGCGAAGGCCGGTCACGACGACCTCGGTCACGGCCGAGGTCTCCGTCGTATCGGTGGTTGTGTCCGTAGCTGCGGCCGTCGTCTGCGCGACCGCGGGCATGCCCAGAAGCGCCATCGGCGCGACCGACAGCATGAAGGCAATACGCTTCATCAATCCCTCCCATGTCGAGCGCGAGGTATTTTCCTCGTCGCTTCATTTGTCCGACTAAATGTGCAGAGCAATCATTTCCGGTCAATCCAATTGATATGATCAATGCGAAAATTGAAATATGGATTTCACATTTCAGCAGATTTCGAAATCGCATTCAGGGATGCGGACGCGCATAACCCCATACGAGGAAGGGAAGCTTGGCTTTTTCGGATGGGCGCTCGTTTCAGATGTCGATGCAGAGCGTCGGTTCGACAAAGGCGAGCAGCAGCAAGCTATACTCTGACAAAATGGAGTTTGCATCGGGCTCAGCTTGACCTTGCGGCACCCGCCGCGACGGGGGCGGAGGTCCTCGACTCCAGGGCGGCGACGACCGGAGACGGGGCGCACCCGCCCACTTTCTCCCCTCTCCGGTTGAGGAACGGCCTCCCCCCTGCGTCATGGAAGTAGACAGCGGCGCCGTTCGCGTCGCGTTCAGGGAGGCTTTTCGTGACTTCGATCTTCAAGACCGCCGCCGCAGGCTTGGTTTGCGCGCTGATGGCCTCGAGCGCCATGGCAGCGCCGCTGAGCGCCGCCCAGAAGACCCAGCTGAAGGCGAACGTCGACGCCTACACGCCGCAGATGAACGAGGCGGCCCTGAAGATCTGGGATTACGCCGAGCTCGGCTACCTGGAGGCCAAGAGCACGGTCGTGCTGCAGGACCAGCTGAAGGCCGCGGGCTTCGAGGTGAAGGCCGGGGTCGCCGACGAACCGACCGCCTTCGTCGCCAGCTTCAAGCAGGGCAAGGGCCCGGTGATCGCGGTGCTGGCCGAGTTCGACGCCCTGCCGGGCCTGTCGCAGGCCGCCGTGCCGACCAAGACCCCGCGTGAAGGCGCCGACAACGGTCACGGCTGCGGCCACAACCTGTTCGGCGCGGCCTCGGTGGCCGGCGCGGTCGCTCTCAAGCAGTGGATGATCCAGAACAAGGTGCAGGGCGAGATCCGCGTCTACGGCACGCCGGCCGAGGAAGGCGGTTCGGGCAAGGTCTACATGGTGCGCGAGGGCCTGTTCGACGACGTCGACGTGACCCTGCACTGGCACCCGGGCAACGAGAACTCGGCCCGCCAGGGCACCTCGATGGCCAATATCAGCGGCAAGTTCCGCTTCCGCGGCAAGTCCTCGCACGCCTCGGGCGCGCCGTGGGCCGGGCGCTCGGCGCTGGACGGCGTGGAGATCCTCGACACCGCCGCCAACTTCATGCGCGAGCACATCCCCGACGGCACGCGGATCCACTACGTGATCACCAACGGCGGCAAGGCCCCGAACGTGGTGCCGGACTTCGCCGAGGTCTATTACTACATCCGCAACAGCGACCCGAAGGTCGTGGTCAGCGTGATGGATCGCGTCAAGAAGGCGGCCGAGGGCGCGGCCATGGCCACCGAGACGACGGTGGAGTTCGAGCAGACCGGCGGCGTCTACAACCTGCTGCCCAACGACGTGCTGGGCAAGGTGATGAACGACAGCCTGGTCAGCGTCGGCGGGATCACCTGGACGCCGGAAGAGACCGCGTTCGCCAAGACGCTCGCCAAGAGCCTGACCAACGGCGGCGGCGACCTGGCCTCGGTGGGCAAGATCGAGCCCTACGCCCCGGCCGACATGAAGGGCGGCGTGGGCGGCTCGACCGACGTCTCGGACATCTCGTGGGTGACCCCGACCGTGGGCCTATCGACGGCGACCTTCGTGCCGGGCTCGGCCGGTCACAGCTGGCAGAACGTCGCGGCGGCGGGCAACTCGATCGGCCTCAAGGGCGCGGCCGTGGCGGCCAAGACCCTGTCGATCACCGGCGCCGAGCTGTTCATGAACCCCAAGCTGATCGCCGACGCCAAGGCCGAGCTGAACAGCCGCCGCGGCGACGGCTTCCAGTACAAGGCCATGGTCGGCGACCGCAAGCCGCCGCTGGACTACCGCAAGGCCGGCGGGGCGGAATAAGGCCGTCGCAGGAGACCCTCCCCCTGAAGGGGGAGGTGTCGCCGGAGGCGACGGAGGGGGATGTGATTGCTGGTTTCGAAGTGAGACCGGCCTTCGCAGACCCTTCCCCCTCCGGCCCTTCGGGCCACCTC
Organism: Caulobacter sp. SRI_008; assembly: GCF_057586355.1. Taxonomy (NCBI): domain Bacteria; kingdom Pseudomonadati; phylum Pseudomonadota; class Alphaproteobacteria; order Caulobacterales; family Caulobacteraceae; genus Caulobacter; species Caulobacter sp. SRI_008. Next base: position 57,467 of record NZ_JBYCZS010000010.1, on the reverse strand, counting down.
CCCCTTCGGGGGGGAGGGCCTTTCTACAGAAGCTTCGGGCCCAGGAAGATCGCCAGGGCCGCGACCAGCCAGGCGGCCAGGGCGCCGAGGATGGCCAGGCGGTAGTCGACCCGCTCGCTCAGCAGCCAGGCGACACCGAGAAAGACGAGATAGGCCGGGATGGTCTTGGCGCCGGCCAGGCACGCGGTCCTGAAGCCGCCCGGCTCGCCCTTGGAGCCTACGGCCAGCAGAGCGATGATGGCGAAGGTCGGGGCCAGCGGCAGGATGCCGGGCAGGACGTTGCCCTTCTTCGAGGCCAGCACGATCAGGGCGGTTACGAGGCCGCCCAGCAGCCCCTTCCACAGAACCTCCAGCAAAATCGGCATCAGGCCTGGACGCCCCGCGCCCGCAGCTTGGCCTTCAGTTCGCGGATCGGCCGGGCCAGCAGGAAGCCGAACGACACCGCGCCCTCCTTGGTGTGGACGGCGTGGTGGATGCGGTGGGCCTGGATCAGGCGTTTCCAGTAGGCCGACTTGCCCAGCGGGACCTTGAAGCGCTGGTGCACCATGCCGTCGTGGAAGATGAAATAGACCGCGCCATAGGCGGTGATCCCCAGGCCGACGGGCAGCAGCCACGGCAGGCCGCCATTGGTCCCGAACCAGATGGCGACGATGGCGGGCGCGGCGAAGACCACCGCGAAGAGGTCGTTGAGCTCGAAGGCGCCGTGGCGGGGCTCGTGGTGCGAGCGGTGCCAGACCCACAAGAAGCCGTGCATGACGTACTTGTGGGTGAACCAGGCGAAACCTTCCATGAAGGCGAAGGCGGCCAGGAACAGGGCGACCTGAAGTCCGAAGGTGACCATCGCTTTCCTACTCTGGAGACCGCCGCCCGATTGGATCAGGCTTTTGCAGGCTCATCCTTGCCCTGGCTCAAATCTAGCGCTGCGGATCGCGCGACAGGGCCTGGGCGACACCGAGACCCGTCGCGCCGACGGCGGCCAGCACGATCCAGGCCTTATACACCGCGCCGATCCCGCCGTCGCGCCAGAGCACGGCCTGATAGGCGTCGATCACCCAGGCGTGGGGGGTGAGCCAGCCCAGGCTCTGCAGCCAGGCGGGCATGAGAAAGCGCGGGGCCATGCTGCCGCCGATCGCGGCCAGCACTAGGATCACGAAGGTCGACAGCATCTGAGCCTGGTCGCGGGTGCGGCACAGCGAGACGAGGCCGAGCGCCAGGCCCGCCGAGCAGACGCCGGCCGCCAGGGTGGTGGGCAGCCACAGGGCGAAGTGCTGAAGCGCCTCGACGCCGTAGACGGCTTGGGCGACGACGAAGATCATCACCGCCTGCACAATGGCCTGAGCGGTCAGGAACAGGAACTTGCCGGTGACCACCGGCCCCATGCCGGCCACGCCCGCCAGCAGGCGGTCGGCGACGCCGGCCCGGCGCTCCTCCATCAGCGACAGCGCCCCCTGCATGGCCGAGAACAAAGCAAACAGGATCATCACCGCCCCGGCGTAGTAGGCGATCACCGCCCCGCCCTTGCGGGCCCCGGCGATCTGCTCGCGGTCGAACAGATCGTCCTTCACGGCCTGGGGTTCGGCCCGCAACTGCTCGGTGGCGGCCTCGACGCGGAGCGACTGCTCGGGCGTCAGATCGCCCAGGGCCGGCGTGACCGAGTCGATCGAACGGCGCAGGGCCGCGTCGGGCGCAGCGGCGGCCAGGGCCTGCTGGGTGCGGGCCTGGGCCAGAGGCGCCGCGACGGCTCGGGAAGGATCGGCTACGATCAGGAACGGCTTGCCCGGCGCGGCGGGGTCGGCGCGGATGACGAGACCGACATCGACCTGTCCGGACTTGACCCTGGCCCGTACGGCCGCGGGATCGGGCGCGGTCTCGGCGCGGACGTCGGGGCTCTTGAGCAGGGCGGCGGCGACCCGGCGCGAGGCGTCGGTCTTGGCGAGATCGGTCACGGCCAGCTTGGGCTGCAGATTGTCGCCCGAAGTCCCGGCGAACACCGACGAGAAGATCAGGAACACCAGCGGCGGCAGCAGGAAGGTCATGACCAGGGCCGCGCGGTCGCGCCACAGCTCCAGGGCCATGACCCGCATCATGGCCAGCGCCATCGCGATCCGCATCTTCATGCGGCCTTCCGGTCGGCGACGAGGGTGAAGAGGTTGGCCAGGGACGGCTCACGCACGCGGATCTCGCGCGGGGCCAAACCGAGCTTGCGCAGACGGGCGTCCAGGCGCCCGGCCGCCGCATAGCCGCCGGCGTCGAGGCGGGTCCAGACGCCCGGACGACGGGTCGGCTCCAGCCCCTCGGCGGCCAGGCGGATCTCGCCGGCGGTGTCGAGGCCTTCGGAGAGGTGGACCAGGATCTCCATCTGGTCGCCATAGGCCTCGGCGACCAGGGCGCGCGGCTCGCCTTCCAGCACCATGCTCCCGTCGCGCAGGAAACCGACGCGGTCGGCCAGGGCCCCGGCCTGGTCCAGGTCGTGGGTGACGATCAGCACGGCGACGCCCAGGTCGCGCAGGTCGCGGATCACCGCATCGACCGCCTCGCGGGCGTCGATGTCGACCCCGACGGTCGGCTCGTCGAGGATCAGCAAGGTGGGCTGGTGGACGATGGCGGCGGCGATGTTGGCGCGGCGCTGGAAGCCGCCCGACAGGGTGCGGACCGGCGCGTCGGCCCGCTCCAGCGTGCGGGTCAGCTCCATGGCCCGGCGCACGGCGGCGGGGATGGCGGCGCGCGGCACACCGGCCAGGACGGCGAAGGTCTCGATGTTCTCGCGCACCGACAGATTGGCGTAGAGGGCGATCTCCTGCGGCACGAGGCCCAGGCCCGCGCGCGCGGCGGGGGTGCGAGCCGGATCGGCGCCGTTGAGGCGCACAGTCCCGGCGTCGGGCCGCAGGCGGCCGCAGATGGCGCGCACCAGGGTGGTCTTGCCCGCGCCGTTGTGGCCCAGCAGGGCGTAGATCTCGCCCGGATGCAGGGTCAGGTCGACGCCCTTGAGCACCCGGCGCTGACCGTACGACCGAACCACGCCTTCAGCGACCAGAATGGGGCCTGGATTCACGCCGCCGCCTTGCGCGCGGCGAACAGCCGGCCGGCGTAGGGACCCAGCAGCCCGCCGCCGCCGGCGCTCGCCAGGGCGGCCTCGGCGGCGGAGAGATGTTCCTCCATGGCCGCGCGGGCGCCGGCCAGGCCCAGGCGCGACACGGCCGTGGTCATGGCGGCGTCCTTGCCAACGTCCTTGCCGGCGGCCTCGACCGAGCCCTCGGCGTCGATGATGTCGTCGCGGATCTGGAAGGCCAGGCCCACCCGGCGGGCGAACTCGCCAACCTGTTCGACGGCGGCCGCGTCGGCCCCGCCAATCAGGGCCCCGACCTGGGCGGCGGCGATGATCAGCACGCCGGTCTTCTCATGGTTCAGCCGGTCGATGGCGGCCATGTCGCGCAGCTGGTCGCGGTCGAGCAGGTCGCGGGCCTGACCGGCCACCAGGCCCATGAAGCCGACGGCCTCAGCGGCGCGCGCCACGATCTCGGCCCGCAGCTCGCCAGGCAGCGCCTTGTCGGCGGCGATGACGGCGTAGGCCTGGTTCAGCAAACCCACGCCCGCGAGGATGGCCGTGGCCTCGTCGAAGGCGCGGTGGATGGTCGGCAGGCCGCGACGCAGGCCCGCATCGTCCATGGCCGGCAGGTCGTCGAGCACCAGCGAGGCGGCGTGGATCATCTCGAAGGCGCAGGCCGCGTCCAGCGCCGCGCCTTCATTGGCGCCGAACGCCTCGGCGGCCAGCAGCACCAGCATCGGACGGAAACGCTTGCCCGGGGCCAGCAGCGAATAGCGCACCGCCTCGACCAGGCGGTCGGGCGCGGTGCCCGGCGCGGGCGCCAGCTCGGCCAGGCGACGATCGACGCGAGCGCGCAGGGCCTCGACGCGCGTCGGGAGTCCCTGTTGGATTTGTTGCAACGTGCCCTGGTCGTCCATCTCGCGAGTCGCGCCGTACGTAGCCACCCCGTCGCGGGCGATTCATTTGAAGGCGCCCCGGCGCTGCGTCAACCCAAGCGGGTCGCGGTATGCGGGTCTTGACCCGACGCCCGAGGGGCGCGTCCATGGCGGCATGTCCAAGCCCCTCCCCGCTCCCGCCGCCCACGCCCGCGAGATCCTGGCCCGCCTGGGTGTCGATGGACTGTCCGCCGACGGCGGCAGCCCGGTACGCTCGCCGATCGACGGCCAGGTCCTGGCCCATGTCGCCTTCGACGACGCCAAGGCCATCGAGGCCAAGGTAGCCGGCGCGGCGCGGGCCTTCCGGACCTGGCGCTGCGTTCCGGCCCCGCGCCGGGGCGAACTGGTGCGGCTGTTCGGCGAGGAATTGCGGGCCGCCAAGGCCGACCTCGCCGCCCTGGTGACGCTGGAGGCCGGCAAGATCGCCTCCGAAGGCGCCGGCGAGGTGCAGGAGATGATCGACATCTGCGACTTCGCCGTCGGCCTTTCGCGACAGCTGCACGGCCTGACCATCGCCTCGGAGCGCCCCGGCCACGCCATGCGCGAGACCTGGCACCCGCTGGGTCCTGTCGCGGTGATCAGCGCCTTCAACTTCCCGGTCGCGGTGTGGGCCTGGAATGCCTGCCTGGCCCTGGTTTGCGGCGATCCGGTGGTCTGGAAGCCGTCGGAGAAGACGCCGCTGACGGCGCTGGCGACCCAGGCCCTGCTGGAACGGGCGTTGGCCCGCTTCGGCGACGAGGCGCCGGCGGGCCTGTCGAGCGTGGTGCTGGGCGGCCGCGACGCCGGCGAGCGCCTGGCTCGCGATCCGCGCATTCCGCTGGTCAGCGCCACCGGTTCGACCCGGATGGGCAAGGCCGTCGCCCCGCTGGTGGCCGAGCGCTTCGGCCGCTCCATCCTGGAGCTGGGCGGCAACAACGCCATGATCGTCACGCCCAGCGCCGACCTCTCCCTCGCTTTGCGCGCCATCGTGTTCTCGGCCGCCGGCACGGCCGGCCAGCGCTGCACGTCCCTGCGCCGACTGATCGTGCACGAGAGCCTGGTCGACAAGGTCAGCGACGCCGTCGCCGCCGCCTTCGAGCGCCTGCCGGCCGGCGATCCGCGCCAGGACGGGGTGCTGCTCGGTCCGTTGATCGACAAGGGGGCCTACGAGGCCTTCGTCCACGCCCTCGACCAGGCCCGGGCCGACGGCGCCGCTGTGGTCGGCGGCGAGCGGCTGCGCGAAACCGAGGCGCCCGACGCCTTCTACGTCCGCCCGGCCGTGGCCCGCCTGCCCGCCCCCACCGCCGGCATGGCCCGCGAGACCTTCGCGCCCCTGCTCTACATCGTGCCCTATGCCGAGTTCGACGAGGCGGTGGCGATCCAGAACGACGTCCCCCAAGGCCTGTCGTCCTGCGTGATGACCAACGACGTGCGCGAGGCCGAGGGCTTCCTCAGCCCCTGGGGCAGCGACTGCGGCATCGCCAACGTCAATATCGGCCCGTCGGGCGCGGAGATCGGCGGGGCGTTCGGCGGCGAGAAGGAGACCGGCGGCGGACGCGAGAGCGGCTCCGACAGCTGGAAGCAGTACATGCGCCGCCAGACCGCCACGGTGAACTATTCCGGCGCCCTGCCCCTGGCCCAGGGGGTGCGGTTCGACCTGTAGGGCGAGGCAGTTTTTATCCGCCCACCATCCTCAAATCCGTCCTTCCCCGCGCAGGCGGGGATCCAAGCTGACTTTCAGGAGAGACAAGGCCGTGGGAGATCCGCGACCTCGGCTTGGATCCCCGCCTTCGCGGGGATGCTCGGTGAAGGGTGGCCGAGCTTCCTGAATGACGAATCCAGCTCCAAGTCAGCTTGGCCATATCAACTCTTGGAGAAGGTGAGAAAATTCACACTCCCAGGTTGTTGCGCGAACTAGCGTGCGCCCGCTCATTCCGAGCCGGAGGCAACGTCATGTCGGCCTATCCCATCGCCATCTACGGCAACGGCCTGTTCCAGGACGGCTATCCCACCCCGCCCGTGCCCTATGCCGAGCAGGCGGCGCAGCTGAACCAGGGCATCACCACCGTGATCCTGTGGTCGATCCACATCCATGCGGGCGGCGACCTCTATCTCAACGACACGCTGTTCGTGCAGAACGGCAAGATCCAGTACGCCACCGACGGCAAGAGCGGGATCAATCCGGACTTCCCCGAGTTGATCAAGGCGCTGATGAACTGCGGCGGCAGCGTGCGCGACCTGATCGTCTCGGTCGGGGCCTGGGGCACCACCAGCGACTTCACCGCCTGGCTGGGCTCGCGCGACGCGGTGAAGACCAACCTGGCGGCGCTGAAGTCGGCCTTCGGGGTCAGCGGCGTCGACTTCGATTACGAGTCCCAGACCGGCTACACAAACGACGAGCAGAAAATGATCGTCACCCTGACGCTCGACGTCGGGTCGCTGGGCCTCTACGCCACCTACTGCCCCTACACCGTCCCCGACTTCTGGACCGGCGCGCTCAGCGCGGTCTACGCCCAGAACGGCCAGTCCCAGATCGTCAAGTGGATGAACCTGCAGTGCTATGCGGGCGGCGCCAGCAACACGCCGAGCGACTGGATCGCGGCCGTGCAGGGCACGCCGAACATCGGGGTGACCAACCCCGGCGCGTTCATCGTGCCGGGCTATGCGGTGGAAGGCGCCGACGGCGGCGATCCCAGCTATATCGAGCAGGCCTTCGCCCAGTCGGCGGGAACCGGCGTCACCGGCGGCTTCCTGTGGAACAGCGGCGGCATCTGGTCGACCGAAGCCTCGAATGGAGGCGAACCGACCCCGGCCGACTACGCCCAGGCGATCACCGCCGGCCTCGGCGCGACGACGACCGCGCGCGAGCCGGTGGACGCCTGACGCCCAGGCCCTGAAGACCCTCGCCTCTCGGGTTCGCCCGGGAGGCGAGGTTTGTGGGTCGCGCCGCCGGACGCATCACCCTAGGGTAACCTCGCCCCCAACGGAGACGAGGTAACGCGTGGAGACTGTCGAGATCGTTCTGGCCCTGCTGGCCGCCGTCGTCCTGAGCGGCGCCGCCGCCCGGTTCCTGCCCCTCGCCGTTCCCGCGCCCCTGGTGCAGATCGGCCTGGGCGCGCTGATCGCCCTGGTCACCAAGACGCCGGTCTCGCTCGATCCGCACCTCTTCTTCCTGCTGTTCCTGCCGCCGCTGCTGTTCCTCGACGGCTGGCGGATCCCCAAGGACGAGTTCTTCAAGGACTTGCCGGTGATCCTGGAGCTGGCGCTGGGCCTGGTGGTGCTGACCGTGGTCGGGGCCGGGTTCTTGATCCACTGGATGATCCCGGCCATGCCGCTGGCCGTGGCCTTCGCCCTGGCCGCGGTGATCTCGCCGACCGACCCGATCGCGGTGTCGGCCATCGCCCAGCGGGTGCCGATCCCCAAGCGCCTGATGCACATCCTGGAGGGGGAGTCGCTGCTCAACGACGCCTCGGGCCTGGTCTGCCTGCGCTTCGCCATCGCCGCGGCCCTGACCGGCAGCTTCGTGCTGCACGAGGCGGTGCTGAACTTCGCCTGGGTGGCCCTGGCCGGCGTCGTCGTGGGCGTCGCCTCCACCCTGGTCGTGACTACCCTGAACGCCTGGCTGACCCGCTCGGGCGCCGAGGACGCCGGTCCGCAGACCCTGATCAGCCTGCTGATCCCGTTCGCCGCCTATCTGCTGGCCGAGCGGGTGCACGCCTCGGGCATCCTGGCCGCCGTCGCAGCGGGCGTGGCGATGAGCTTCTCGGAAGTCGCCCGCCAGACCGTGGCCGCCACCCGCGTCCGCCGCAACATGGTCTGGGACACCCTGCAGTTCACCGCCAACGGCGTGATCTTCGTGCTGCTGGGCGAGCAACTGCCGTCGATCCTGGCCGGGGCGGTCGAGACCGTGCAGACCACGGGCCACCACGAGCCCTGGTGGCTGGGCGTCTATGTGGTCGCCATCACCCTGAGCCTGGGCGCGCTGCGCTTCGCCTGGGTGTGGGGCTCGCTGAAGCTGACCCTGCTGCGCGCCAAGCGTCGCGGCGACGAGCGGTCCAGCCCGGACTGGAAGATCATCGCCGCCACCGCCTGCGCCGGGGCGCGCGGAGCCATCACCCTGGCCGGCGTGCTGACCCTGCCGCTGGTCACCGCCTCGGGCGAGGCCTTCCCCGCTCGGGACCTGGCCATCTTCCTGGCGGCCGGCGTCATCGTGCTGTCGCTGCTGATCTCGGCGACCGCCCTGCCGCTGCTGATGAAGAACCTGCAGCTGCCGCCCGACACCGCCAGCCACGAGCAGGCCGAACGCGCCCGCGAGGCCCTGGCCATCGCCGCCGTCCAGGCCGTGGAACAGATGCAGGCCGCCTCGCCGCATGCCGCCGACGCAGACTTCCAGACGGCCTCGGCCCGGGTGGTCGACATCTATCGCGACCGCCTGGACGGCCTGGCCCAGACCGGCGAAGCGGCCCTGGCGGCCCGTCGCGGACGCGGCTTCGAGAAGGAGGTGCGGCTGGTGGCCTTGCAGGCCGAGCGGCAGGCGCTGCACGGGCTGATCCGGCAACGCACGCTGGACGGAGAAGCGCAGGCCAGGCTGACGCGGGAGATCGATCTGGCGGAGGCGAGGCTGAGGGTTTGACGGTAGATCCTCCCCCTCTGGGGGAAGTTGCTGCTGAAGGGCGGAACACCCCTCCCGTAAAATCCCCGCGAAAGCGGGGACCCAGGTGTTTTATCGTCGAGCGCCTGGGACTTCAGAAAAAGCCTGGGTCCCCGCTTTCGCGGGGATTTTACGGATTGAGAGGAGCGTTCTGCGGGCGGCCGGCATCGTCAAAGCGGAATGTTGTCGTGCTTCTTCGTCGGATTGGTCAGCACCTTGCCCTTGAGCGAGTGCAGGGCCCGGACGATGCGCTTGCGGGTGCCATGGGGCATGATGACGTCGTCGACATAGCCGCGTGAGGCGGCCACGAACGGGTTGGCGAAGCGGTCCTTGTATTCGGCCTCGCGGGCGGCGAGCGCTTCGGGGTCCTTGGCCTCCTGGCGGAAGATGATCTCCACCGCCCCCTTGGCCCCCATCACCGCGATCTCGGCGGTCGGCCAGGCGTAGTTGACGTCGCCACGCAGGTGCTTGGAGCTCATCACGTCATAGGCCCCGCCATAGGCCTTGCGGGTGATCAGGGTGACTTTCGGCACGGTGGCCTCGGCGTAGGCGAACAAGAGCTTGGCGCCGTGCTTGATCAGCCCGCCGTACTCCTGCTTGGTGCCCGGCATGAAGCCCGGCACGTCGACCAGGGTGACGATCGGGATCTCGAAGGCGTCGCAGAACCGCACGAAGCGGGCGGCCTTGCGGGAGCTGTCGATGTCGAGCACCCCGGCCAGCACCTGCGGCTGGTTGGCGACGACGCCCACGGTCTGGCCGTCCATCCGCGCGAAGCCGCAGACGATGTTCCTGGCCCACTCGGACGAGATCTCGAAGAAGTCGGCCTCGTCGACGATCTTCAGGATCAGCTCCTTCATGTCGTAGGGCTTGCCCGGATCGGTCGGGACCAGACTGTCGAGGCTGGCCTCCTGGCGATGCGGGTCGTCGAAGCTGGGACGGATCGGCGCCTTCTCGCGGTTGGACGAGGGCAGGAAGTCGATCAGGCGGCGCACCTGGGTCAGCGCCTCCAGGTCGTTCTCGAACGCGCCTTCGGCCACGCCCGACTTGGCCGCATGGACGCGGGCCCCGCCCAGCTCCTCGGCGGTGACCACCTCGTTGGTGACGGTCTTGACCACGTCCGGCCCGGTGACGAACATGTAGCTCGTATCCTTCACCATGAAGATGAAGTCGGTCATGGCCGGGCTGTAGACGTCGCCGCCGGCGCAGGGGCCCATGATCACGCTGATCTGCGGGATGACGCCCGAGGCCAGAGTGTTTTCCAGGAAGATGTCGGCATAGCCGGCCAGGCTGTCGACGCCCTCCTGGATGCGCGCCCCGCCGGCGTCGAACAGGCCGATGATCGGCGCGCCGGCCTTCATCGCCTGGCGCTGGACCTTGACGATCTTGGCCGCGTGCGCCCCCGACAGCGAGCCGCCGAACACCGTGAAGTCCTTGGAGAACACGAACACGACCTTGCCGTTGATCGTGCCCCAGCCGGTGACCACCCCGTCGCCGGCCACCTTCTGCTCGGCCATGCCGAACTCGACGCCCCGGTGCTCGACGAACATGTCGAACTCCTCGAACGAGTCCTCGTCGAGCAACAGGTCGATCCGCTCGCGGGCCGTCAGCTTGCCCTTGGCGTGCTGGGCGGCGACGCGGCGCTCGCCGCCGCCGGCGCGGGCCTGCTCACGACGACGATCCAGCTCTTCGAGGATGTGTTGCAAGGTCTTGGGCTCCAAGCAGGGACTGGAACCCAAAGGCGTAAAGAGCCCAGGCGGGGCTGGCAAGGCGCAGCCTTCAGGCTGCTCTCGGTCCAAACAGGATGATCGCCGCGCCGGCGAGGCAGACCACCGCCCCGATCAGGTCCCAGCGGTCGGGACGCACCTGCTCGACCGTCCGCATCCAGACGATGGACGAGGCGATGTAAATCCCGCCATAGGCCGCGAAGGCCCGGCCGGCGGCGTCGGCCTCGACCTTGGTCAGCAGCCAGGCGAAGGCGACCAGGGCCACGACGCCGGGGATGGCCCACAGCGCCGAACGGCCCTGCCGCAGCCAGGTCCAGAAGGCAAAGCAGCCGCCGATCTCGCAAGCCGCGGCCAGGATGTAGACGAGGAAGCTCTTCACCGTCGCAAGGCGGCGAACCACCGCTCGAGCGCGGCCGCCTCGAGCGCCAGGTTGGCGGCGCGGGTCACGGCCTCGTGGTCGTCGCCCCACTGCTCGGCCTGATAGATCTCGTCGAGGCGGGAGAGATCCAGCGCCTTCTGGCCGGTGACGCGGCCGGCGCGTAGGGCCAGGGCCAGCACCGTCGAGCCCAGCAGGCCGGCGGCGTAGGCCACGCCTGTCAGGCTGAAGTCGTCCAGGGTCAGGGCCAGGGCCTCGACCGTGGCCAGGGTGGCCGGCGGCTGCGGGGCGTGGATGATGCCGGTGACCGGCGTCAGCGCCACGCCGTGCTCGGCCTTGGCCCAGTCGAGCATGGCGCCCCATTCGCGCTCCTGGCGCTCGATCAGGGGCGTGGGGCCGTCGGCGCGGTAGCACAAGAGGTCTGAGCCGGCGTAGGCGGCGACCTCGCGGGCGACCTCGGCCCGGGTTTCGGCGATGCGGTCGATGGCGGTGAAGGCCAGGCGCGTGGCGGGCATGGCCGTGGAGTCGATGACCTTTGCCTGGGCCTCCCACTCGCCGGCGACGACCTGGGCCAGGGCCAGGGTCGGCAGGGCCAGCGGCTTCTTCTGCGGCGACTTGGGCGTGCGGCCGTCCAGCAGCACCGGATAAGCGCCGTCCTTGGCCTCGCCGGCGGTCGCGGCCTTGTAGAAGCGGCGCGGCTTGTCGATCAGGTCGGGCTTGTCGGACACGGGAAAGGCTCATTTCTTGGATAGGGACGAAGCAAGAGCGTCGCCGCCGCGTTGAATGAGCGATCGTCAACTGGACTGCAAGCCAGACCGCAAACCAGACCTTGGGGAGAGCCGCCTTGAGCCTGCCTTCGAAGGACCTGATGGCCGCCCTGGCCGCCACCCGCTTCGGGATGGGCGCGCGACCGGGCGAGCTCGACGCGGCCCGAAGCGATCCCAAGGGGTTCCTTACCGACCAGATCCGCCGCGAGGGCGCCGACCAGCCGCAAGGCGACGGCGACAGCGCCGCCACGCGCTTCGCCGCCTTCGCCGACTACCGCATGGAGCGGCGCGCCATGCGCCAGGAGACGCGGGCGATCAAGGGCGAGGACGGCATGAAGCCGATCCCGCTGGTCGACGCCAAGCCCGGCCGCGACGCCCTGCAGCAGGCCCAGAAGGACGCACAGCGCTATCTGCGCGACAAGACCAGTGACGACTTCCTCTGCCGCGCCCAGCTGGCCTGCGACACCCCGGCCGGCTTTCGCGAGCGCTGGGCGCTGTTCTTCGCCAACCACTTCACGGTGTCGGCGACCAAGCAGCAGACGGCGGTGATGATCGGGCCGTTCGAGCGCGAGGCGATCCGGCCCAACGTGTTCGGGCGCTTCGAAGACCTGCTGGTCGCCTCCAGCACCCATCCGGCCATGCTGACCTATCTGGACCAGGCCCAGTCGATCGGCCCGACCAGCCGGGCGGCGGGACGCGGCAACAATCGACGAGTTGGGCTGAACGAGAACCTGGCCCGCGAGATCCTGGAGCTGCACACCGTCGGCGTCGACGGCGGCTACGCCCAGGCCGACGTCACCGAGTTCGCCCGCGCCCTGACAGGCTTCAGCATCGGCCGGGCCCAGGATCCGGACGCCGGCGCCTTCCTGTTCCGCGTCAACGCCCACGAGCCGGGCCAGCGGACCATCCTGGGCGCGCGCTATGTCGAGGACGGCGAGGGCCAGGGGCTGGCGGTGCTGAAGGCGCTGGCGAACGATCGGCGCACCGCCCGCCACGTCTGCGGCAAGCTCGCCCGCCACTTCGTCGCCGACGATCCGCCGCCGACCCTGATCGCGCGTCTGGAGAAGCGCTGGATGGACACCGGCGGGCGGCTGGATGAGGTGGCGCAGGCCCTGGTCGAGGCGCCGGAGGCCTGGGATCCGGACGCGGCCAAGATCAAGACGCCCTACGAGTTCGTGGTCTCGACCTGGAGGGCCGTGGGCGGCCGGCCGGAGAAGATCGAGAAGCTGAACCCGATCCTGACCAGCCTGAACCAGAAGCCGTTCACCCCGCCCTCGCCCAAGGGCTGGCCCGAGGAGGCGCAGGCCTGGGCCTCGCCCGACGGGCTGATCAAGCGCATGCAGTGGGCGCAGGGCTTCGCCTCGGCCGTCGCCGACACCCGCGATCCCGACGCCCTGGCGCGCTCGGCTCTGGGGGCGCGCCTGACCGACCCCACGGCCCGCGCCGTCGCCCGCGCCGAGACGCGCCGTGAAGCCTTCGCCCTGCTGGTGATGAGTCCGGAGTTCCAACGCCGATGACCGCTGCCTCGCCCTCCTCCTCGCGTCGTTCGTTCCTGGCCGCGGCCGCCAGCCTGGGCGTGGCCGTCAGCTTCGTCGGACGACAGGCCCACGCCGCAAGCGGGACCAAGAAGCTGATCGTCGTGGTCTGTCGCGGCGGCATGGACGGGATGTCGGTCGCTCCGCCGGTGGGCGATCCGGACTACGCCGCCCTGCGCGGGGCCATCGCCATCAAGCCGGAAGAGGCGCTGAAGCTGGATGGGACCTTCGGCCTGCATCCGTCGCTGACCGCCGTCCACGCCCTGGCGCTGAAGGGCCAGGCGCGGATCGCCCCGGCCATCGCCACGCCCGACCGCGCCCGCTCGCACTTCGAGGCCCAGGACGTGCTGGAGACCGGCGAGGCCAAGGTCTATGGCGCCGACAGCGGCTGGCTGAACCGCACCCTTCAGGTGATGGGGCCGGGCAGGACCGAGGCCCTGTCGGTGGGCGGCACGGCGCCGCTGATCCTGCGCGGACCGGTGCAGGCGGCCAGCTGGTCGCCCGGCAAGGGCGTCGACGAGACCGCGCGCCTGCCCACCCTGCTGCAGGACCTCTACAAGGGCGACGCCCTGCTCGGCCCCGCCTTCGCGCGCGGGTTGGAGACCGAGGCCATGGCCCAGGCGGCGATGACAGCCATGGCCCCTGCCCCGACCACCGCCCAGGGAATGGCGCCCGCCATGAATGCGCCGGGCGGTCGTCCCGCCGACAACCGCCAGGGTCGCGAGGCCGCGCGCAAGCTGGGCTCGACCCTGGCCGGCTTCATGCGCCAGGCCGACGGCCCGCAGATCGCCGCCCTGTCGCTGGACGGCTTCGACACCCACGCCGGCCAGCCCGGCCAGATCGCTACGCGGCTGGCCTATCTGGACGCCGTGCTCGACGGCCTGCACGAGGGGCTGGGTCCGGACTGGAAGGACACGGTGGTGGTCGCCGCCACCGAGTTCGGCCGCACGGCCCGGGTTAACGGCACCGGCGGCACCGACCATGGCACAGCCTCAAGCGCCCTGGTCCTGGGCGGGGCCTTGAAGCCCGGCGGGATCATCGGCGACTGGCCGACGCTGAAGGAGATCGCCCTGTTCGAGAACCGCGACGTCGCTCCGACGCTGGACATGCGCGGCCTGTTCAAGGGCGTGCTGGTCGATCACCTGGGCGTGGATCGGGCGGCGGTGGAGCGCAAGGTGTTCGCGGATAGCGCGGAGGCAAAGGCGGTGACGGGGCTGGTCTGAGACCGCTCGATCCCTATCCGTAAAACCCCCGCTTTCGCAGGGATTCTACGGAGTTTTGGAGACCTAACCAGGAACCGCGTCGAAGGCCATGGTCAGACGGCGGGTGTCGCCGGTGAAGGGCACGGTGCCATGCCACATGTAGGACGGGAACAGCACCAGGGTCCCCGGCGCGGGCTTCACCGCGTGCTCGGCCGCCAGCTTCGGCGCCGTGGCGCAGCCGGGCTGGCCGAACTTGATCCAGCCTTCGCGCTTGCTTTCGTCGTCCACGCCCGGCGGCAGGTCGATGTAGAAGGCCGACGACACCCAGCCCTGCGGGTGGACGTGGTCGGTGTGGAAGCCGTTCGGCTTGAGGCTGACCGACCAGCCGCCCTGGATGACCGCCCGCCCAGTGCGCCGGGCGCGGAGCGGATCGCTCCCCTCCCCGATCTCGGCGGCGTAGCGCTCGACGGTGGCGCGGGCGCTGGCGAAGAAGGCCTGGAACAGCGGTTCAGGCGAGGAATGCAGCGACTGCACCTGGGCGCCGCCGCGCAGCGACTGCTGCAACGGGTGGGTTTCCAGGTCGTGCAGCTGGCCCAGACGCGTGCGCAGGTCGGCCAGGAAGCTCGGCAGGTCGGGCCACCCCTGCGGCGTCGGCAGGACGTAGGGCCGCACGAAGGCGTCGTAGTCGTGGAGCACGCCGTAGCGAGGATCGCCCAGGATCCGCCAGGCCGTGGCCTGCAAGGCGAGCGCGTGCTGGTCGTAGGGCAAGGCGGCCACCACCGCGCCGGCCGCCGAGGACGCGCCGCCCGCGTCGCCGGTCGCCAGAAGGGCTTCAGCCAGGGCCTTGAGCACGGGAGCGGCGTTGGGCGCCAGGCGGGCGGCCGCCTGGGCGTGGGCCAGGCCCTCGGCGCTGTCGCCCAGTTCGGCGGCGGCGTGGGCGGCGGTCAGCAGCAGGTAGATGTCGCCCGGATGGCGACGCAGGCCGCCGCGCAGAGTATCGAGCGCCTGGGGCAGCTTGCCGGCGAACTCCTCGACCAGGGCCTGAACCTGCAGCAGGCGCGGGTCGGACTGCCCGGCCAGCACAGCCTTCAGCGGCGCGAGCGCGTGGTCGAGGTCGGCCGTCCGCATCCAGCGCAGCTGGGCCAGATCCCGGTGGGCGTCGACGAAGGCGGCGCGCCGGGCGATCGCGCCCTCGAAGGTGGCTTCCGCCTCGTCGTAGCGGTGCTGGAACTGGATGGCGCGGGCCAGGACCAGCCAGGCCTCCGGCGCGTCGAGGCCCAGGGCCATGGCCTTGCGCACGGCGGCTTCGGCTTCGGCCTGACGGCCAAGATCACCGTTGGTGGCGGCAAGATTGTACCAGGCCAGCCGGTCCTGCGGCGCGGCGCGGGCGGCGCGTTCGTTGAAAGGCAGAGCCTGGGCATGACGCCCCAGGCCCTTGAGCGCGGCGGCGTGGACGATCAGCAGGCCCGGCATGGCGGTGGCGCGCGCGGCGCCCTCCGCCGTCAGGGCGGCGGCCTGATCGGCGCGGCCTCGGCCCAGGAGATCCCAGGCCTGCTGAACGAGGTTTTGGTTCATCGCCGCTTGGTTTGGCGCCGGGCGAACGGGTTCTGCTCGGCCTCGTCCTCGGAGAAGCCGAACTTGGCGAAGCCGGCCTGCATCTCGGGGCTCAGCGGAGCCTCGATGTGCAGCATGCCGGCGCTGGGGTGCGGCAGCAGGATCGAGCGGGCGTGCAGCTGCAGCTTCAGCCCTTCCGAAAGCTGGGCCGACTTCTCGTCGCCGTACTTGGGATCGCCCAGGATCGGGTGACCGATGGCCTTCATGTGGGCGCGCAGCTGGTGGGTGCGGCCGGTGTGTGGGCGCAAGGCCATGAAGCTGACGCGCGGGCCGGCGCGGCTGATGGTGACGAACTCGGTCTCGGCCGGCGAGGCGTCCTTGTCCTTCGGGTCGGCGGGCACGACGATCTCGCGGTCGTTGACGCCGCGCTTGGCCAGGTGCAGCTCGATGACGCCCTCGGTCGGGTGCGGATTGCCGACGACGATCGCCCAGTAGGTCTTCTGGGCCTTGCGCTTGGCGAAGGCGCCCGAGAGGCGGGCCGCGGCGCTGGGGGTCTTGCCCAGCAGCAGCACGCCGGAGGTGTCGCGGTCGAGGCGGTGCACGAGGCGCGGACGGTTGACGCCCTCGCCCCAGGCGCTGAGCAGCTTGTCGATGTGCTTGGTAGTCTTGGTGCCGCCCTGCACGGCCAGGCCGGCAGGCTTGTTGAGGGCCAGGACGTCCTCGTCCTCGTAGAGCACCAGCGAGCGGGCGTAGGCGATGTCGCGCGCCGACAGCTTGCCCTTGTCGGCCGGATCGGGCGCGTCGGGCAGCGGCGGCACGCGAATCTGGCTGCCGGCCGCCAGCTTGGTGTCGGCCTTGGCGCGCGAGCCATCGACCCGGACCTGGCCCGAGCGGAACAGCTTGTTGAGCTGGACGTGGTTCAGGTGCGGCCAGCGGCGCTTGAACCAGCGGTCGAGGCGGACCCCGTCCTCGCCCCCATCGACGTAGATGGTGCGAACTTCTTTCATGCGAACATCCTGCGGGCGAGATAAAGGCCCGCGAAAAGGGCCGTCACGGCGAACACGACGCTGACGGCGGTATAGGTGAAGGCCGAGCCGTAGGCGCGCTTCTCGATCATGAGCGCGGTCTCCAGCGAGAAGGCCGAAAAGGTGGTGAAGCCCCCGAGGACGCCGGTTCCCAGCAGCACCCGGAAGGTTTCCTGCTGGCCGGCCGAGCGGAAAGCCAGCCAGCCGGTCAGCATGCCCATCAGGAAGCCGCCGACCAGGTTCACGGTCAGGGTGCCCCAGGGCCAGCCCGGTCCGATCCAGCGCAGCGCGGCCGTTCCCACGAGATAGCGGGCGACGGAGCCGGCGGCGCCGCCCACGGCGACGAGAAGCACCTTGGTCATGGGCCCCTTATGCGCCGACAGGCCCTGAACGCCAAGGTGCGAACGCCAAGGCCGGCTTGACCTTGGGTGACAGCCACGCTTAGCGTCGCCGCGTTAACTCTCGCGGAGATGGTATGCGCAAGTTCCTCGCACTGGCCCTGGCGCTGTGCGCCACGCCCGTCCTCGCGCAAGGCCCCGTTCCTCAAGGCTCGACCAAGCCTCCGCTGCCGCTGGCGCCGCCGGTTCCGACGCCGGCCGCCCTGGCGCCGGTGACGCAGATCCGCAGCTATGGCCCGCCGCCCGCCGTCGTCCGCTGCGATGGGCGCGACGTCCGCGTGGTCGAGAGCGCCGCGTTCCATCCCGACGTCGCGGTTCGCTACATCCCGCCCGGCGCCTCGCCGGAAGCCTTCCCCTTTGACGAGGGCAAGATCAGCGCCCTCACCTTCGCCATCGACGCCAAGGGCGCGCCGATCGACATCCGCCGCGTGGCCGAGATCCAGGTCGATCAGAACCTGATCGCCGCCTTCGCCCGCTGGCGCTTCGCCCCCGGCCAGGCGGCGAGCGGCTGCCGGCTGGAGGTCTCGCAGACCTATACGCCGCTGGCCAAGGCGCCGACGGCCATCCTGCTGGAGCACGTAGCGACGCGGAAGCGCGAGGCCTCACCCGTGGTGCGCGCCGCTCTCTCGGCGCGCGGCGACTGCGGCAAGGCTCCTCGCCGCGCCCCGGCCCTGATCAGCTATCCCGACCTGCGCCGGTTCGACGACCGCGACTTCGCCGGCGCCTGGGCCGGCGTGCTCTACGACATCGACGCCGAGGGCGTGGTGCGCAACGTGCGGATCGCGGCCCAGGGTGGCGATCCGGTGCTGGCCGACCAGGCCGCCTTTGCGATCGCCGAGTCCCGGTTCCAGTCGGGCAAGCCGGTGAAGGGCTGCTATGGCGTGCAGGCCGCCCGCCCCCGGCCGACCGATGCGCCGCCCCGCACCCCGACCAAGCCGATCAAACGACCCGAGATCGCCTGCCGCGTCGAGCGCGCGGCCCTGAACCTGTCGCTCGACAAGGCATATCCCGCCCCGTTCGCCCGCGAGCGGGTCGAGGGCTGGGCGCTGCTGCAGTTCGACATCACGCCCGAGGGCCGGATCTGGCCGATCGAGATCCTGGGCGCCCAGCCCGTGGAGACCTTCGGCCTGGCGGCCCGTAGCATGCTGTACAAGGCCCGCCCCGACCGCTCGGTGTGGGGCCAGAAGGGCTGCCTGATCCCGGTCACGTTCGCCATCCCCGACATCGTCGAGGATTAACGCGCCCGGAACCAAGCGGGGCCTTGCCGGGCAAGGCTTTGAAGACAAGGTAAAGACGACCTAAACCCTCTTCCTGCACCGGAGGTTAAGGGCGAGGAGGTCAACCTCTGATCTCCTCCCGCGAATCCCACGGTCCGATGCCCGCCTCCCTGCCTCCCAAGGACGACACGACCGAACGCCTGGCCCTGCCGCCGGCGATGCTGAACCGGCTGGCCAGTTCCGACCTGATCGGTCGCGGCTCGGTCAACGTGATCAGCATCAAGGCCATCCGCCGCTGGGCCGGCGACTGGTGGGAGCACAAGCGCACCGACGTCTGGACCTATGTCGAGCGCAAGCTGAACGAACATCTCGACCGCGCCGACCTGCGGGGGCGGGTCAGCGAGGACGACTTCCTGATCGCCACGCACAACGACCAGGGCCTGTCGGCCCAGGCCGCCAGCATCCGCATCCTCGAGGACGTGCTGACCCACCTGCTGGGCGCGGCCGAGCTGCGCGACATCGGCGTGCGCTCGGTGATCGGGGTCGAGGCCGGCGGCGTCGTCTGCCGCACCATCGATCCGTCCGTCGTGCTGGCCGCCCGCGCGCGCCGCGACTCCGAGCGCTCGCCGTTCCGCACGGACATGGACGTCAGCGACGAGATGCGCCGCACGCCCGTGGCCTTCACCACCAGCGGCGGCGCGGCCCTGCGGGTCGACTTCGCGCTGGAGCACGTGATCGGCCTGCGCCGCAACGTCACGACGGCCATTCGCGTCGAGCCGATCGTCACCCACCTGGGCACCGGCCGCTCGATCAGCGGGCGGGCGATCACCAAGCTGGCCGACAAGGACATCGCCTTCATCGACGAGGCGACGCTGCGCTACGGCGCGGCCTTCGCCAAGGCCGCCCAAGGCAACGAGCGCCCCGACCTGGTGCTGCCGGCCTCGTTCCGCACCCTGGGCACCCAGCGCGGCCGCGACCTGCTGACCGGCACCTCGGGCCTGTCGCTGGCCTTGCTGCGCGGCGGAGTGATGATCGAACTGGTGGACGTCACCCGCGGCACGCCCGCCGGGCGTCTGCTGGAAGTGGTCGGCCTGCTAAAGGCCCTGACCCGCGGCGTCGTCGCCCGCGTGCCGCCGGACAAGGAAGCCTTCAAGCACCTGCGCGACGCCCGCCTGGCGGGGCTGACCCTGGACGCCTGCGACCTGAGCGGACCGGCCGAGAAGATCGCCGCCGACATCATGGCCTTTGGTCGCGAGGCCCGCGGCCTGGCGCCGATGGTTTCGCTGCAGGGCCTGCCGGCGGAAGGCTATTTCGCCGCCGCCGAGACCGCAGGCCTCAGCCACGCCTCGCTGCGGGCGGCTCACCCCTACGCGGCGCGCGTGGCGGCCTGAGCCCTTTTCCGTACCCCCTGCGAAAGCGGGGTACGGATATGAGTGGGTTCAGACCCGGCCCATGCCCTTGCCGATGGTGTTGACCACGCTCTGGGCGTCATAGGCCTCGCCCGGCGGGCGCGGCCCCTTGCCGAACACGACTTCCAGCGTGGTGCTGAGCGCCGGGCCGGGACCGAGATTGAAGCTCGTTCCCAGACCCAGGCCGACGCCGGAACGGCGGCCATAGCTGCCCGAACCGGCGCCGACCGAGAAGGTCGGACCTCCCCCGCCCCCCGTCGACTGGGTGATGCGGTCGGCGACGCGGAACCAGCTGTAGCCGTCGGCCAGGGCCAGCTCGGCCGCCCGCAGCAGGGCGTAGTCGGTCACCTGGCCGGCCGGCGCGCCGGGGCCGCCGCGGAAGGTCACACGATAGCGCCCCTCCTCCATCTTGTACTGGGCGAAGCCGACGTCGGTGGCGGCGGCCTGCGGCCGGTAGACGGTGGGCTTGGCGGTGGCGCAGGCGCCCAGGACCAGAGCGCTGGCGGCGAGGACGCAGACGAGGCGGGCGGACTTCATGGCGTTTCTCCCTTGCCTCTCAAACGGCTCGGCCAAGTTCAGCGTTCCGGGAGCGCCAAGTCCAGCTTTTCCAGCACGGCCTTCATGTCGTCGGGGACCTCCGCCTCGATCCGCCGCTCGCCGCCTTCGGGGTGGGGAAACACCAACCGCGCGGCGTGCAGCATAAGCCGAGGCACCGGCGCGCCGGCCAGCATCAGCGCACCGCCGTAGCGGCTGTCGCCGGCGATCGGCCGGCCGATCGAGGCCATGTGGACGCGCAGCTGGTGCATGCGGCCGGTGTCGGGGGAAAGCTCGACGAGCGCGGCCTGGGCGTTGGCGGCCAGGGTGCGATAGCGGCTGCGGGCGTTTTCCGCGTCCGGATGATCGTCCTCGCAGACCCGCATATAGGCCTCGCGGCCGATGGATTCGCGGCGCAGGGCCTTGTCGATCTGGCCGCCGCGCGGCTCGGGCGCGCCCGGCGCGACGATGGCGAGGTAGGTCTTGCGGAAGCGCTTGCCCATCAGCGCCTTGCCCAGGAAGGTCGCCGCCGGCTTGGTGCGGGCGGTGAGGATCACGCCCGAGGTGTCGCGGTCCAGGCGATGGATCAGGCGCGGACGCGGCCGGTCGCGGCGGGCCAGGGCCCACAGCAGATCGTCCAGAGTATGGGCCTTGATCCGGCCGCCCTGGCTGGAGAGGCCGGCGGGCTTGTTGAGCACGAAGACGCTGTCGTCCTCGTGGATCACCAGTGAGCGCGTGAAGGCGATCTCGTCCGGCGTCAGTTCGATCGGGCTATCGGAGGCCTTGGGCTTGGGCGCGGCGGGCGGACGGCGGGGCGGTTTGGACATCGCCGTCACTTACCGCCCCGGCGCAGTTGGCTCCAGTGGTCGAGGCGGTCCTTGACCTTGGCCTCGGCGCCGATGGGCTTGGGCTCGTAGAACTTCGGGCGGGCCATGCCGTCGGGGAAGTAGTTCTGGCCCGAGACGCCGCCCTCGACGTCGTGGTCGTAGGCGTAGCCGTCGCAATAGCCGAGGGTCTTCATCAGCTTGGTCGGGGCGTTGAGGATGTGGGAGGGCGGCATGAGGCTGCCGGTCTCCTTGGCCGCGCGGCGGGCGGCCTTGTAGGCGTTGTAGACGGCGTTGGACTTGGGCGCGCTGGCCATGTGGACCACGGCCTGGGCCAGGGCGAGCTCGCCTTCGGGCGATCCGAGGAAGTCGTAGGCGTCTTTCGCCGCGGTGGTCAGAAGCAAGCTGAGCGGGTCGGCCGCGCCGATGTCTTCGGAGGCCATGCGCACCAGGCGGCGGGCGATGAACAGCGGGTCCTCCCCGCCCTCCAGCATCCGCGCCAGCCAGTAGAGGGCCGCGTCCGGATCGGAGCCGCGCACCGACTTATGCAGGGCGGAGATCAGGTTGTAGTGCTCTTCCCGGTCCTTGTCGTAGGCCGGGCGGCGCTTCTGCAGCAGTTGGCCCAGCTGGGTCGGATTGAGCGGCGTGTCCGTGCCGATCGACAGCAGGGTCTCGGTCAGGGTCAGCAGGTAGCGGCCGTCGCCGTCGGCCATGGCGATCAGCACCTGGCGGGCCTCGGCGTCGACCGGCAGCTTGCGGTTCTCGGCGGCTTCGGCTTTCGCGAGCAGGCTCTCCAGCGCCGTCTCGTCCAGGCGCTTGAGCACGAACACCTGGGCCCGCGACAGCAGGGCGCCGTTGAGCTCGAACGAGGGGTTCTCGGTCGTCGCGCCGACCAGGGTGACGATCCCCTCCTCCACGAACGGCAGGAAACCGTCCTGCTGGGCGCGGTTGAAGCGGTGGATCTCGTCGACGAACAGCAGGGTGCTCTGGCCGGCCTGGCGGCGCATGCGGGCCTGCTCGAAGGCCTTCTTCAGGTCGGCGACGCCGGAGAAGACGGCCGAGATCTGCATGAACTCGTAACCGCCGGCCTTGGCCAGCAGGCGGGCGATGGTGGTCTTGCCGGTGCCGGGCGGGCCCCAGAGGATCATCGAGGCCAGGCGATGGGCCGCCGCCATCCGGCCGATCGGGCCGTCGGGGCCGAGCAGATGCTCCTGGCCCACCACCTCTTCGAGGCTCTGGGGACGCAGGCGGTCGGCCAGCGGCGCGGGCGCGTGGGGCGCGATGCCGGCGGCTTGGAAGAGATCGGACATGGGAAGAGGTTTAGGAGGTTCCGCGGTCAGCGGAAACCCTCTCCCCGAAGGGAGAGGGTCGCGGCCGGATCAGGTGCGGAAGCGGGCCGAGATGCGCTGGCCGCCCCGCTCGATGACGACGGTCCAGGTGGCCGTCTCGTTGCGGATGGCGGCGGCCAGGTCGGCGGTGGTGTTGACGGCCTTGCCGTTGACCTCGCGCACGAAGTCGCCCGGACGCAGGCCGGCGTTCAGCGCGAAGCCCTGGCCGACCTTGGTGACCAGCACGCCCTTGCCGGAGAAGGCGTCGGCGCCGACGTCCTGGGCGGCGGCCGGCGACAGGTTCATCACCGTTGCGCCCTCGAAGGGGTTGCGGCCGGTCAGGGTGCGCTCGTCCTTGGCCGGGATCTCGGGCGCGGCCTCGGCGCGGACGGTCAGGGTCTGCTCGCGGTCGCCGCGGCGGACGACCACCGGCACGCGGTCGCCGATCTTGTGGGTGCCGATGGCGAAGGCGCCGCCGCCCTCGTCGTTCACCGGCTGGCCGTCGATCGACAGGATGACGTCGCCTTCCTTGACGCCGCCCTTGTCGGCCGAGGCGCCGGGATAGACGTCGGAGATCAGCACGCCGCGCGGGGTGGACATGCCCAGGCCCTTGGCGATCTCACCGGTGACCGGCTGGCCGCGCACGCCCAGCCAGGGCCGCACGACGCTGTGGGCGCCGCCGAGGGCGGTCGAGACCACCTGGCGCACCACGGCGGCCGGAATGGCGAAGCCGACGCCGCTGGACGAGCCCGAGCGCGAGATGATGAAGGTATTCACCCCGATCAGGTCGCCGTCCATATCGACCAGCGGGCCGCCTGAGTTGCCGGGGTTGATGGCCGCGTCGGTCTGGATGTAGCTGCCGAACTCGGCCGCGCCGACATCGGTGCGGGCCAGGGCCGAGACGATGCCGTTGGTGACGGTCTGGCCGACGCCGAACGGGTTGCCCATGGCCAAAACGAGGTCGCCGACCTCGAGCTGCTCCTGGTCGTCGATGGCGATGGTGGGCAGGCGCTCGCCCTTGGTGTCGATCTTCAGGACGGCGAGGTCCGAGCGCGGGTCGTCGAGCAGCACCGTGGCCGGGAACTCGCGCCGGTCGGCGAGTTGCACGGTGATGTCGCTCATGTTCTCGATGTTGTGGTGGTTGGTGATGATCACCCCGTCGGCGCGGACGATGGCGCCCGAGCCGAGCGAGCCCTGCACCTGCGAGCGGGGCGCGCCGCCGCGGCCGCCCATGAAGAAGTCCCAGAACGGATCGGCCTGCTGGCGCACGACGCGGCGGCTGGCGACGTTGACGATGGCCGGGGCCGTCTTCTTCACCACCGGGGCGAAGGAGGCCTTCATCGACACCGGATCGGTCGGCGACTTGCGGGTCGGCTGGGCGAGGTCGGGGATGGACTGGGCCTGGCTGCGCGAGGCCGGATCCGAGCAGGCGGCCAGGAGGGCCAGGGTCGGGATCAGGACGCGAAGGGCGGGCTTGGACAAGTCGGTGACTCCGTCAGTCTTCAGGACGCGACCGCCCGAAAGGCGAGCGGACGCGTTTGTTCATCCCTAAACAGCGAAGGTTTCGGGCGCATTCAAGGCCTTCAGCGCGCGGGATCAAGGCCGGGTTCCCCGACCGCCAGCGGACGGGCGCGGCGGGTGCGCAGGATCACGGCCAGACCGCCCAGGGCCAGCAGGCCGGCGATGACCAGCGGCAGGCCCGGCAGGTGCAGGGTCTGCTCGTGACGCACGGCGAAGGCCAGGGTCAGGCCGTAGAGCACCGGCCCGACGATGGCGGTCAGGCCCATGATGGCCGAGTTGGCGCCCTGCAGCTGGCCCTGCTCGCTGGGACCGACGCGCTTGGTCATCATGCCCATCAGGCCAGGCTGGATCAGGGCCGAGAAGGCGCTGACGGCCAGGCCCGAGGCGAAGATCCAGCCGGTCGGGGCGAAGGCGAAGATCCCGAACGAGACGACGAAGCACACCAGGCCCGCGATCACCGCCCCGCGCTCCTTCAGGCGATCGACGATCGGCCCGATCAGCACGGCCTGGACGATGACGCCCAGCACGCCCGACAGCATCATCAGCAGGCCGATCTGGGCGGTGTCCCAGCCGTAGCGATAGCCGGTGTAGAGCACGAAGATGCTGGGATAGGCGTTGTGGGCCAGCTGCATCAGGAAGCTGACCACGCCCAGGCGCGGCAGGTCGGGATGCGAGCCCAGCAGCTTCAGCGAGCCGACGGGATTGGCCTTGGTCCAGTCGAAGCGGGCCACGCGGCGCTCGGGCGGCAGGGACTCCGGCAGCACCAGCAGGCCGTAGAGCCAGTTCAGCAGCGCCATGCCGGCCGCCACCCAGAACGGCAGGTGCAGGTCGATCTTGCCCAGCAGCCCGCCCAGCGCCGGGCCGACGATGAAGCCCGCGCTCCAGGCCGCGCCGATCAGGCCGAAGGCCTTGGCCCGGCCCTTCTCGGGCGTGACGTCGGCGATATAGGCGCCCGCCGCCGAGAAGCTGGCCGCCGTGGCCCCGTGGATGATCCGGCCGAGGAACAGCCACCACAGGGTCGGGGCCAGGGCCATGAAGATGTAGTCGATCCCCAGTCCGAAGATCGAGATCAGGATCACCGGCCGGCGGCCGTAGCGGTCGGACAGCATGCCCAGGATCGGCGAGCAGACGAACTGCATCACGCCCCAGACCATGCCGAAGGCGGCGGTCCATTGGGCCGCGTCGTCGGTGCGCCCGCCGGCCATGGACTTCACCAGGCTGGGCAGCACCGGAATCATCAGTCCCAGCGACAGCACGTCCATCAGGGCGGTGACGAAGATGAAACCCAGGGCCGCCTTGCGGGCCGGATGGGCGATGGGTTCGGACATGGGACCTCCCGAGGGGCGGGATCTTTGACCGCTTGGCGGATAGTCGGCAAGGGCTGAAGCCCCGGTCTTCTCTCCGTAAAATCCCCGCGAAAGCGGGGACCCAGGTGTTTTGTCGTCGAGCGCCACGCGTTTCAGAAAAAGCCTGGGTCCCCGCTTTCGCGGGGATTTTACGGGTGGATATGCCCAGCCAGCCCCTCCAGCAGCCCCGTCCACCACTGGCCGTGACGCAGCAGGAACAGCTGATCCGGAAAACCATGGCGGGCCACGTGCTCGGCGGGCACGGTCTCCCAGCCGCGGTGCTCGACGGTGACGCGGGTCTCTTCCCCGACGGGTTCGAAGCGGACCTCGACCTCGGTGTCCATGCCGGCGGCGAAGGCCGCCTGGCGCCAGCCGAACACCAGCCGCTCGCCCGGCGCCCAGACCCGTACCCGGCCGATCTCGAAGGCCTTGCCCGAGGCCAGGCGCTCGACCAGGCGCGCGCCCTCCCCTTGCCCCTCGAAGGCCAGTACGCCGGGCGAGCGCGGGGTGAACGAGAACAGCGGATTGGGCCGCCACCAGGCGCCGATCTCGCCGACGAAGGCGTCGAACACCCGGGCGGGCGCAGCCTTGATGCGCAGGGCCACGAGGATGCGGGCGCTCACCCTTCCGTCTCCAGGTGAGCCTTCAGCGCCAGGAGCTGGTCGCTCCACAGAGCCTCGGCCGCGGCGGCCCAGGCCTTGAGCTCGGCCATCGGCTGGGGCTTCAGGGCGTAGACCCGCACCCGGGCGTCGAACGGCGGATGGCTCTCCTCGACCAGCTCCGCCTGCCGCAGCGTGCGCAGGTGACGGCTCATGGCCGGGGGGGACAGGCCCAGGGCGTCGGCCAGTTCGCCGGCCCGGCGCGGGCCGTCGGCCAGCAGCTCGACCGTGCGGCGGCGGTGCGGGTCGGCCAGGGCCGCCAGGGTGCGGTCGATGCTCACCGGGCCGCATCCAGTTCGGCGATCAGGCGCTTGCCGGCCTTCAGCCGCCAGGCCTGCTCCAGGGCGCTCTTCAGGGTCGGCTCGTCGATGGCCTCGAGCACGACATTGGTCGATCCCTTCAGGCCCCAGCCGCCTTTCACCGGGACGAAGGCGGCCGGCTCGGCGGCGACCAGCATCGCCTGCAGGTCGGGCGTCAACTGCACCATGCCATGGCGGGCGTCGGGATAGCCGAGGGTGGCGAAGATGCGGCCGACGCGGAAGTCGGTCGTACCCATGTGCGCGCCCTCGACCACGCCAGGCAGGGCCAAGGCGAGACGACGGAAGTCGTCGGGGCTCACGCCCAGCCCTGGATCTTCAGTCCGGTGGCGGCCTCGGCCTCCTCGCGGGTGACGGCCTGGACGGTCTGGCCCACGGTCCAGATGTGGCCCTCGGAGTCGCGACAGCGATAGGTGCGGTCGCCGTAGAACTGGGTCTCGGGCTCGGCAAGGATCTCGGCCCCGGCGGCGCGGGCGCGCTGGCAGTGGGCGTCGACGTCCTCGTCGATATGAATGTGCACCGTCTGGGTGTTCTTGCCGCCCAGCGAGGCGGGGCTGGCGTGGTCGGCGCTCCACTCGTTGCCGACCATCACGTGGGCCTCGCCGAACGTCATCTGCGAGTGCGCGAGATTGCCCTCGCCGTCTTCGATCAGCAGCACCAGCTCGAAGCCGAACGCGGCCTCCAGCCATTTGAGGGCGGCCTTGGGATCCTTGTAGCAGAGGGCCGAGGTCAGGCGGGCCATGCGCGCCTCCTATTGCGTTGGGACGCAATATTTAACGCATAACGCAATTATCTGGGCAAGAGAAAAGGGCGAGCCTTCCGACCCGCCCTTGCCTTTCGATCAGCGCAGCGCGGCCTTCACCGGGGCCAGTTCGCCGTCGACCTTTTCCGGCTTCACGCCGATCACCCTGGCCAGCAGCGGGTAGACGTCGACATTGTCGAACACCGGCAGGGTCTTGCCCGACTTGAAGGATGGACCGCTGGCGATGAACACCGCCTGCATCAGCGGGTCGGCGTTGTCGTAGCCGTGGGCCCCGCCGTCGCGCATCTCGCCGCCCTCGCCCTCGCGCTTCTTCTGCGAGGCGGCGGTGGTGATGTACCAGCCGGTCTGCGCCGAGCAGACGATCGGGCCGATGCGGCGGTTGGTTCCGTAGTGCAGGCGGGCCGGGATCTTGGCCTTTTCCCAGCAGCTCATGTGCGGGTGCGGCTTGACCAGGGCGGCTGTCACCGCGGCCTCCTCGCCGGCCTTGGGATAGATGCTGGCGATGGCGCCGAGGCCCACGTAGCGCAGCTTGGCGAGGTCGACGCTGTCGTCCAGCACCACGCGCTGGCTGGCCGGCAGCGGGGCCATGCCGTGGTCGGCGACGATGATCAGGTTGGTGCGGTCGTAGAGGCCGCGGGCCTTCAGCCCCTCGACCAGGCGGGCGATGGCGACGTCGACATCGGCCGAGGCCTTGCGGACCTCGGCCGAGTCCGGGCCGTACTTGTGGCCGGCGCTGTCGACGATGTCGAAATAGAGGGTGGCCAGGCCCAGCGGCGCGTCCTTGGTCTCGTCCAGCCACGACAGCAGGGTGTCCACGCGGTCGTTGGACGGCTTCTTCTGGTCGAACACAGCCCACTTGGTCGGCCGCACGCCGGCGATCTGCGCTTCCGAACCGGGCCAGAACATGGTGCCGGCGCGCACGCCCTGTTTCTCGGCCGTGGACCAGATCGGCGTGGCCATGCTCCACCAGCGGGTGTCGGTGACGGCGTCGTGGTTGGAGAGGGTGAAGGTGACGCCCGGGATCTCCGGGTCCTCCATGGTGTTGCTGACGATGCCGTTGTGGTCGGGGCGCATGCCGGTGACCAGGGCGTAGTGGTTGGGGAAGGTCAGCGACGGAAACGAGGGCCGCATGGCCGCCCGCACGCCGCCGTCGGCCAGGGCCTTCATGGCCGGGGTGTCGCCGCGGTCGAGATAGTCGGCCCGGAAGCCGTCGATCGAGACCAGGATGGTCAGGGCGGACTTGGGCGGCGGCGCCTGCGCCGCCTGGCGGGGCGCGGTGGCGCAGCCGGAAAGAACAACGATCGCCAGAAGTGCGGCGAAACGGGAAAGCACGGTCATGGCCAGGCCCTGAAGCGAAGACTTCCGCCCCTATAGAACAGCTTGGCGACAATTCGTATTGCTGGCGCCAAACAACTTGGCCGACCGGCGTTTCCGCGCCCATAGTCGCGCCAAGTTCATAAGGGAGAGTCGCCGATGCCGCCGAGCCGGGACCGCGCCGCATGAGTTTCGCGCTGGAGGCCGAGGGGCTGACCAAGACCTACGGCGCCGTACGGGCGCTGGACGACCTGACCCTG
This sequence comes from Caulobacter sp. SRI_008, assembly GCF_057586355.1. Lineage (NCBI taxonomy): Bacteria > Pseudomonadati > Pseudomonadota > Alphaproteobacteria > Caulobacterales > Caulobacteraceae > Caulobacter > Caulobacter sp. SRI_008. The sequence continues at coordinate 28,783 of NZ_JBYCZS010000010.1, read as the reverse complement.
AAGATCCCCGCCGGCGGCGTGTTCGGCGTGCTGGGTCCCAACGGCGCGGGCAAGAGCACCCTCTTCCGCATCGCCATGGGCCTGGTGCGGCCGACCTCGGGCGTCGCCCGGCTGTCGGGCGCGCCGGCCGGCCACGCCTCGTCGCTGCGCCAGGTGGGCGCGATGATCGAGACGCCGCGCTATCCGCCCTACCTGACCGCCCGCGACGCCCTGAAGATGCTGGCCCTGCAGAGCGGCGCCGCCGACGCCGACATCGGCGGCTGGCTGGAACGCGTGGGCCTGGCCGAGGCCGCCGACCGCAAGACCTCGACCTTCTCGGTGGGCATGAAGCAGCGGCTGGGCCTGGCGGCGGTGTTCTTCACCCGCCCGTCGCTGGCCATCCTCGACGAGCCGACCAGCGGCATGGACCCGGCCGGCATCCAGGAGATCCGCGAACTTATCCGCCGCCTGGCGGCCGAGGAAGGCGCGACCATCATTCTGGCCAGCCACCAGCTGGACGAGGTGCGCCGGGTCTGCGACCGGGTGGCGATCCTGTCGAAGGGCAAGCTGGTCGCCGAAGGTCCAGTCGAAACCCTGGCCGGCCGCAAGCCCGCCCTGCGCCTGGTCGCCAGCCCCGTAGCCCAGGTGCTGGAGGTGCTGGGCGACCAGGGCCGCGCCGATGGCCCCGACGCCGTTCTGGCCCAGATCGAGCGCGGCGAGGCCCCTGCCCTGATCCGCGCCCTGGTCGGCGCCGGCGTCGACATCCACGAGGCCCGCTGGCGCGAGGCCGACCTGGAAAGCGCCTATCTCGACATCCTGCAAGCCAAGGAGCCGGCCGATGCTCGTTGACGCCCTCGCCGCCGAGCGCTTCCGGCTTCTGAAGGACCGCGGCACGGTGTTCTGGGGCGTGCTGTTCGCGCCCATCGCCGGCCTGGTGCTGACCATCGGCGGCGAGCTGTTCGCCCGCCGGCTGATGAAGGGCGCGCCGCCCATTCCGGTCGATCTGGTGGGACGGATGGTCAAGGCCCTGGCCGGCGGCGCCTCGCCGGTCATGGGGCTGTTCGTGCTGATCCTGTCGGCGGCCGTGCTGGCCGGCGACTATCGCTGGGAGACCTGGCGCCTGCTGACCCCGCGCAACGGCCGGGTCAACCTGCTGCTGGCCAAGCTGGCGACGGCGGCGATCGCGGTGGCGGTCAGCCTGGTGCTCTACGCCCTGGCGGCGGCCCTGGGCGGCCTGTTCAGCGCGGCGACCAGCGGCGGGGTCTTCGTGGCCTATCGCGGCGAGGCGCTGACCGACCTGGCCGGGACCTTCGCGATCAGCTGGCTGCAGCTGGTGGTGCTGGTCGCCCTGGTGGCCCTGGTGGGCGTGGCCACGCGCTCGACCATGGGGGCGCTGATCGTCGGCTTGGTGTTCGCCGCCGCCCAGTCGATGGTCGCTGCCTGGATGCACGAGCCGAGCCTGAAGGCCCTGCTGCTGCCGGCCTTCTCGGGCGACCTGCTGAAAACGGCGCTGCTGCAGGACCGCAGCGTGGTCGACGAGCCCCTGCCCTGGGCCAAGGCCCTGGCCTTCCTGCTGGCCTGGGCGGTCGGCCTCTCGGCGGCGGCGCTGGCGCTGTTCCAGCGGCAGGATCTGACGCGCGAATGAGGGCGGCTCTCATTGTCCTGACCGTGGCGGCCCTGGCCGGCTGCGCGAGCGCGCCGTCGCGCGAGCCGGACTTCGTCCTGTCGGAAGCCCAGCAGAAGCAGGCCTTCGCGGCCGCCGTCTTTCAGGCGATGGCCAAGGAAGAAGCCATGGGCTTTGAAGTGCAGCCCCCACCCACGCCGAGCGCCTGGCGTCAGGCCCCTTGCCGCCTCACCTCGGTCACCGATGTCGCGCTCTGCCGCGAGACCAGCCGGCTCTATCGTGACTGGCGGACCGCCGACGTCCGCTATGTTCGCGGGGCCGGCAATTCGGGCTGGACGCTATTCAACGGGACCTACGAGACCGTCGCCGGGCGATATCGCCTGGCCTCGGACGCCAAGGGCGAGCACCTGAGCCTGTGCTGGGAGCGAGACGCCCTGACCTGCGAGACGGTGCTGGGACCGCGCATCGACCAGTACGGCGGCAACGATCGCTATGTCGTCATCGCCCGTCGCGACCTGCCCGACGAGACGCCGCGCTTCTACTACGTGGAGGCGGCCAAGGACGGGCCGGGAACCGTGCACGGCCCGCTGACCGCCAGCGCCTTCACGCGCGAGAAGCTGACCCTGGCCCTGCCGGAGTTCGATGGGATCATCGTCAGCCGTTGAGGCCCCAAGGGGCCCCGGCCCTCTCGGATCACGAAACCGGCCTTGAATGGGTTTGGATATGGAAACCGACGAAGCTTGGTTCGAGGTTTGGGCGGACCGGGAGCTGCAGCCGCCCTACCTTCTCATGTTGCTCGGCGGCGCCCGTCCGAACGTCTTTGAGATTTTCGATCCCAAGGAGCAGAGCATCGTACATGTCGCCTCGTCTTACCAAGAGGCGAGGTTCTGGCTCAGCGAAGACGAATACGAGCCCGTCGGCGACCGGACGGCTATGGAGGGCGACTAAAGGATCAAGCCGCCCACGTCCGAATGCATAGACGCCGCTCCTGCCCGCCCCAAACAGCAAAAAGGCCCCGGATCGCTCCGGGGCCTTTTCGTTTCAGCCTGTGAGGCCGAGATCTCTTAGTCTTCGGCTTCGTTGACGTAGACCGGACCCGAGTCCTTGCCCTTTTCCGAGACGTCGCGATCGACGAACTCGATGACGGCCATCGGGGCGTTGTCGCCGTAGCGGAAGCCGGCCTTCAGGACGCGGATGTAGCCGCCTTGACGGTCCTTGTAGCGCGGGCCGAGCACGGCGAAGAGCTTGCCGACTTGTTCGACGTCGCGAACCGAGCTGATGGCCTGACGACGAGCGTGCAGGTCGCCGCGCTTGGCCAGGGTGACCAGCTTTTCGACGATCGGACGCAGTTCCTTGGCCTTCGGCAGGGTGGTGACGATCTGCTCGTGCTTGATCAGCGAGGCCGACATGTTGGCGAACATGGCGGTGCGGTGAGCCGAGGTGCGGCCGAGTTTGCGGTGGGCGTAACCGTGACGCATTGTCTTATCTCCTGGGCATTCAAGCCCGCAGCGGCGCCTAGAGGTCGGCGCCGATTGTCACCAGTCCCAGCTCGCCTCCCGGCCGGGTCACAACGAAGCGCCGGGGCCCTCCACCGCAGAGCGGCTTCAAAAGGCCCAGGCCGCCCTTCGACCTCATGGAGGACAAAGAGCGGCCCGGATTCAGCGCGATAGTGTCTTAGATCTGGTCGTCGAACTTCTTGGCCAGGTCTTCGATGTTTTCCGGCGGCCAGTTCGGCACGTCCATGCCGAGGTGCAGACCCATGCCGGCGAGAACTTCCTTGATCTCGTTCAGCGACTTGCGGCCGAAGTTCGGGGTGCGGAGCATCTCGGCTTCGGTCTTCTGGATCAGGTCGCCGATGTAGACGATGTTGTCGTTCTTCAGGCAGTTGGCCGAACGGACCGACAGTTCCAGCTCGTCGACCTTCTTGAGCAGGGCCGGGTTGAACGGCAGCTCGGGCTTCGACTCGTCTGCGGCCTTGGCCTTGGGCTCTTCGAAGGTGATGAAGATCTGCAGTTGGTCCTGCAGGATGCGGGCGGCGTAGGCCACGGCGTCCACCGGAGTGACGGCGCCGTTGGTCTCGACTTCCAGGGTCAGCTTGTCACGGTCCAGGCGCTGGCCTTCGCGGGTCGGCTCGACCTTGTAGGCCACGCGCTTCACCGGCGAGTACAGGGCGTCGACGGCGATCAGGCCGATCGGCGCGTCTTCCGGACGGTTCTGGTCGGCCGGGACATAGCCCTTGCCGGTGTTGACCGTGAATTCCATGCGCACCGAGCCGCCCTCGTCCAGCGTGCAGAGCACGTGGTCGGGGTTGAGGATCTCGATGTCGGCCGGGGTTTCGATCTGGCCAGCGGTGACCGGACCGGCGCCCGAGGCGCGCAGGGTCATGCGCTTGGGGCCCTCGGCGTGCATGCGCACGGCGAGTTGCTTGATGTTCAGAACGATGTCGACGACGTCTTCACGAACGCCCTCGAGCGAGGAGAACTCGTGCACCACGCCATCGATCTGGATGGCGGTGACGGCGGCGCCTTGCAGCGACGAGAGAAGAACGCGACGCAGGGCGTTGCCGAGCGTCACACCGAAACCGCGCTCGAGCGGTTCGGCGACGATGCGGGCCTTGCGGCTGGCGTCGGCGCCGGTTTCGATCTGCGGCTTCTCAGGACGGATCAGCTCGTTCCAGTTTCTTTCGATCACGTGGTGTCCCTTGAACGCGACTCGCCGGCCGCGTTTCACGCAGCCGGCGAAGGAGAATTGGATCTAAAAAATACTAGACGCGACGACGCTTGGGCGGACGGCAGCCGTTGTGCGGGATCGGCGTGACGTCGCGGATCGTCGTGATGGTCATGCCGACGGCCTGCAGAGCGCGCAGAGCCGACTCACGACCCGAACCCGGACCCGAGACGTTCACTTCCAGGGTCTTCACGCCGTGTTCCGCAGCCTTCTTGCCCGCGTCTTCGGCGGCCATCTGAGCGGCGTACGGGGTCGACTTGCGCGAGCCCTTGAAGCCCATCATGCCGGCGCTCGACCAGGAGATGGTGTTCCCCTGGGCGTCGGTGATGGTGATCATGGTGTTGTTGAACGAGGCGTTCACGTGCGCCACGCCCGAGGTGATGTTTTTGCGTTCGCGCTTTTTAACGCGACCCGGTTCCTTGGCCATCGGTCAGGCTACCTTACTTCTTCTTGCCGGCGATCGGCTTGGCCGGACCCTTGCGGGTGCGGGCGTTCGTGTGGGTGCGCTGGCCGCGGACCGGCAGGCCCTTACGGTGACGCAGGCCGCGGTAGCAGGCCAGGTCCATCAGACGCTTGATGTTCATCGAGTTTTCGCGACGGAGGTCGCCTTCCACGGTGAACTCACGGTCGATCGTCTCGCGGATCTGCAGGACTTCCGCGTCGGTCAATTGATTGACGCGACGGGCGTCCTCGATGCCCACTTTCGTGACGATGTCACGAGCGGACTTCGGGCCGATGCCGTGAATGTACTGAAGCGCGATGACAACGCGCTTGTTCGTCGGGATGTTGACGCCTGCGATACGGGCCACGTCTAATGTTCTCCTAGTCACGCACCAAAGACGCGAACGGCGCGCTCGGCCCGATCCGAAGACCCAGACCGACGCGCACAGATCGCGCCCTTTCGCGGAAGCGCCCCGTTATAGGGATAGTTGCGCATCCGTCAATGGCGGAATCCGTTCAGGGAACGGATTCCGTTAAAAGTCACGCCACGACCGAAAGGGCCGTGTCGATCGCTCCGGCGACCGCTTCCACGGTCCCCATGCCGTCGACCGCCACCAGCTTGTTCTGCGCACGATAGTACGGCAGCAGCGGCGCGGTGTCGGCGTTGTAGCGGGCCAGACGGTTCACGAAGGTTTCGGGGTTGTCGTCAGACCGCCCCTGCTCCGCGTATCGCTTGGTGATCCGCTCGATCAAGGCTGGCTCGTCTACTTCGAGTCGCACGACGGAGTCGATCTTCTGGCCACGCTTGGCCAGCATCACGTCCAGAGCCTCGGCCTGAGCGACCGTGCGCGGGAAGCCGTCGAAGATCGCGCCGCCGGCGGCCTCGGCCTCGGGCAGGCGCTCTTCGATCAGAGCGATGACGATTTCGTCGGTGACCAGGTCGCCGCGGTCCAGCACGTCCTTGACCTTCAGGCCGAGCTCGGAGCCCGAGGCGATGGCGGCGCGCAGCATGTCGCCGGTCGAAAGCTGGACCATGCCGCGCTGTTCGACCAATCGCTTGGCCTGGGTGCCCTTGCCCGCCCCGGGAGGGCCAAACAGGATCAAGTTCATATAAGCCCCTTTACGCGTTTCCCAGGGTCTGACGCCCTCTCTTGGTCAGACCTAGAATGCGTACAAAGAAAACGGAAGCCGGATTGTCACAATCCGGCTTCCGACGGTTTCACACCTGCGTCAGCGACCGCGGCCGCCCCGCAGCTTCGACTTCTTGATCAGGCCCTCGTACTGGTGCGCCAGCAGGTGGGACTGGATCTGGGCGACGGTGTCCATGGTCACCGTCACGACGATCAGGATCGAGGTGCCGCCGAGGGCGAAGTTCTTGTTGCCAAGAGCGCCCATCAGGATCTCGGGGAACAGGCAAACGGCCGTGATGTAGGCCGCGCCGATCACCGTCAGGCGGGTCAGCACATAGTCGAGATATTCGGCGGTGCGCTTGCCCGGACGGATGCCCGGCAGGAAGCCGCCGTACTTGCGCAGGTTCTCGGCCGTCTCGTCCGGATTGAACACCACCGAGGTGTAGAAGAACGAGAAGAAGATGATCAGGCCCGCGTAGCAGAGCATGAACAGCGGCTGACCGTGCTGCATGGCGCCGACCACGGACGGCAGCCACTGGCCCCAGCTGGGCAGGTTGGCCGGGTTAAGGAACTGCATGGCGGTCGTCGGCAGCAGCAGCAGCGACGAGGCGAAGATCGGCGGGATGACGCCCGCGGTGTTGATCTTCAGCGGCAGGAACGAGCTGTCGCCCCCGACCATGCGGTTGCCCTGCTGGCGCTTGGGATAGTGCACGAGCAGGCGGCGCTGCGAGCGCTCCATGAACACGATGGCGAAGATCACCGCCACGGCGAGCACGAAGATCACCAGGAGCGGGAAGTAGTTGCCGGTGTTCTGGGCGGTCACGAACAGCTGGCCAAGGCCGCGCGGCAGAGCCGCGACGATGCCGGCGAAGATGATCAGGGACACGCCGTTACCCACGCCGCGGCTGGTGATCTGCTCGCCCAGCCACATCAGGAACAGGGTGCCGCCGGTCAGCGAGACCACGGTCGACAGGACGAAGAACCAGCCCGGCAGGTCGGAATAGACCAGGTTCGGCTGGCTCTGCAGGCCGACGGCGATCGAGAACGACTGCACCAGGGCCAGGATCACCGCCAGGTAGCGGGTGTACTGGTTCAGGGTCTTGCGGCCGGCTTCGCCGCCTTCCTTCTTCAGCTTCTCCCACGGCGGATACACCGAGCCCATCAGCTGCACGATGATCGAGGCGCTGATGTAGGGCATCACGTTCAGCGAGAAGATCGCCATCCGCTCGACGGCGCCGCCCGAGAACATGTTGAACATGCCCAGGATGCCCTTCGACTGGCCGGCGAAGGCGCTGGCGAAGGCGTCCGGATTGATGCCCGGGATCGGCACGTAGGTGCCCAGGCGGTAGACCACCAGGGCGATGAGCGTAAACCAGATGCGCTTGTGAAGTTCGGTGGCCTTCTGGAAGGACCCGAAGTTCATATTGGCTGCGAGCTGTTCGGCGGCCGAGGCCATTCAATTCCCCACGACGAGAACGCGACCGGCCGTCTTCAGCGACGGACGCGGAGCGCGCTCCAAGTATTGGACGGGGCCTGGCCGAAGCGCCGGAGGAATCGCCGGTCGCTGGGCGTAGGCCCCAGTGCGGAGCCACACATAGGTGAGGCTCGCCGTGATGTCACGGCGAGCCTCGAAAGAACGTCATCCCGATGGGGCTTTATGGCGGACTGGTGCGCGAACGCCCCTCCCCGCCTGGGCTCCCGCGCGATCCGACAAGACCGCCCGGGATGACACTGTGGTCTTAGGCTTCGGCTTGCGCCTTGGCCTTCTTGGTCACGGTGACCGAACCACCAGCCGCTTCCACGGCCTTGATGGCGGCGTCGGTGGCCGAGTAGACGGTCAGCTTCAGGGCGGTCTTGATCTCGCCCTTGCCCAGCAGCTTCACTCCGTCGAGTTCGCGACGGATGACGCCGGCGGCGATCAGAGCGGCCGCGTCCAGCTCGGCGCCGGCCTTCAGCTTGCCGGCTTCGACGGCTTGTTCCAGGCGCCACAGGTTCACTTCAGCGAACTCGAGACGGAAGGGGTTGTTGAAGCCGCGCTTCGGCATCCGCATGTGCAGCGGCATTTGACCGCCTTCGAAGCCGTTGATGGCGACGCCCGAGCGCGCCTTCTGGCCCTTCACACCGCGACCGCCGGTCTTGCCCTTGCCCGAACCCGGGCCGCGGCCGACGCGCATGCGGCCCTTGGTGGAGCCGGGGGCCGGAGCCAGATCGTTCAGCTTGGTCATATGTGCCTCTCCTTGGAGATCTGCGCCCGGCCGCCTGGCCGGACTCGGCGTTGAAATTCTTGGCGAAACCCCATCCGAGAAGACGGAGCTTCAAACGAAAGCCACCCCGGTTTTCACCGGGGTGGCGATCTTGGGTCGTCGTGTAACAGACTTACTCGACGATTTCCAGCAGGTGCGCGACCTTACGGATCATGCCGCGGACCGACGGGGTGTCTTCCAGCGTGGACGTGCGGCCCAGCTTGTTGAGACCCAGACCGGCGAGCGTGGCGCGCTGGTCCTTTTCGCGACGGATCGGGCTGCCGGTTTGGCGGACCGTGACTTGCTTAGCTTCAGCCATGACTTAGCCCTCGATAGCGTCCGGAGCCGAAGCTCCGTCGGCGCGGCGGCCGAGGATGTCGCCGACCTTCTTGCCGCGCTTGGCGGCGATCTGGCGGGGCGACGATTGAACCTTCAGGGCCTCGAACGTGGCGCGAACCATGTTGTACGGGTTCGAGGAACCCGTCGACTTGGCCACGACGTCCTGGACGCCCAGGGTTTCGAGAACCGCGCGCATCGGACCACCGGCGATGACGCCCGTGCCCGGAGGGGCAGCGCGCATCATGACCTTGCCAGCGCCCCAACGGCCAGCGCCGTCGTGGTGCAGGGTGCGCGACTCGCGGAGCGGGACGCGGATCATGGTCTTCTTGGCTTCTTCGGTCGCCTTGCGGATGGCTTCCGGCACTTCACGCGCCTTGCCATGACCGAAGCCGACGCGGCCCTTTTGGTCGCCAACGACCATCAGAGCGGCGAAGCTGAAGCGACGGCCGCCCTTAACGGTGGCGGCGACGCGGTTGATGTGAACGAGCTTTTCGACGATGTCGCTGTCGACCCGCTCTTCGGGGGCGTTGCGGTCGCGACGGTCACGGCGTTGACCGCCTTCACCGCGCTGTTGGTCACCACGAGCCATTGTGTTTCCCTTAGAAGTTCAGGCCGGCTTCGCGCGCGGCGTCGGCCAGGGCTTTCACCCGTCCGTGGAAGATGTAGCCGCCACGATCGAAGACGACGTCCTTGACGCCCTTTTCGATCGCGCGCTCGGCGACGAGCTTGCCGACGGCGGCGGCCGCGTCCTTGTCCGCGCCCTTGCTGTCGGCTTCCAGAGTGGAAGCCGACGCCAGGGTCACGCCGCGTTCATCATCGATGACCTGGGCGTAGATGTTCTTGGACGAACGGAAGACCGACAAGCGCGGACGGCCATTGGCCAGCGACTTGAGACGGGTGCGGTTGCGCTGAGCGCGACGCACGGCGGATTCGCGAGGTGAGAGCGCCATGGCTTACTTCTTCTTGCCTTCCTTGCGGCGAACCTTCTCGCCAGCATAACGCACGCCCTTGCCCTTGTAGGGCTCCGGCGGACGAATGCGGCGGATCTTCGCGGCAATCTCGCCGACCGCCTGCTTGTCAGAGCCGGCGATCTTGATTTCGGTTTGCTTCGGCACGGCGAACGTGATGCCGGCCGGGGCCGGGACGTCCACATCGTGGCTGAAACCGAGCTGGAGGCTCAGGGCGGTGCCCTTCATGGCCGCGCGGTAACCGACGCCGACCAGCTCGAGGGTTTCCTCGAAGCCGGCGGTGACGCCGTGCACCATGTTGGCCACCAGGGTGCGGGACAGGCCCCACATCGCCTTGGCGCGCTTGGTATCGTCGCGAGGAGTCAGCGAGAGCTCGGAGCCCTCTTGCTTGATCTCGATCTCGTCGGCGATGGTCCACGACGACTGACCCTTGGGGCCCTTCACCGTGACCGTCTGGCCTTCGAGCGTCAGGGTGACGCCCGAGGGGATTGCGACGGCTTTCTTACCGATACGTGACATGCTCTTTCCCTCCCGCGCCTAGTAGACGCGGCAGAGGACTTCGCCGCCGACGTTAGCGTCGCGAGCAGCGGTGTCCGACATGACGCCCTTCGGCGTCGAAAGGATCGAGATGCCCAGGCCGTTCTTGATCGGCTTGAGGTCCTTGATCGACGAATAGACGCGACGGCCAGGCTTGGACACGCGGCTGATCTCGGCGATCACGGGCTCACCGTCGAAGTACTTGAGCTCGATCTCGAATTCGGGGAACGCACCGGGCTTCTCGACGAGCGAGTAGCCGCGGATGTAGCCTTCGTCGGCCAGCACGTCGAGGACGCGGGCGCGCAGCTTGGAAGCCGGCGTCGAGACCTTGGAGCGCTTGCGCGTGGCGGCGTTCTTGATGCGAGCGATCAGGTCGCTCAGGGGGTCGTTCATCGACATATGATCGTCCTCACCAGCTCGACTTGACGAGACCGGGGATCAGGCCCTGCGAGCCCAGCTCGCGGAGCGCAACCCGGCTCATCTTCAGCTTGCGGTAATAGGCGCGCGGGCGGCCCGTGACTTCGCAGCGGTTGCGGATGCGAACCGGCGACGACGAGCGGGGCAGCTTCGCGAGCTTCAGGCGAGCTTCGAAGCGTTCTTCGAGCGGCAGGGTCTCGTCGTTGGCGATCGCCTTCAGCGCGGCGCGCTTGTCGGCGAGTTGCTTGACGAGAGCCTTGACGGCTTCGTTGCGGTTGACGGCGCTTTTCTTGGCCATGTGCTTTTCCCTTCCCGCTCTCTTAGTTGACGAACGGGAACTGGAATTCCTTCAGGAGAGCCTTGGCTTCCTGGTCGGACTTCGCAGTGGTGCAGACGATGATGTCCATGCCCCAGATCTGTTCGATCTGGTCATAGTTGATTTCCGGGAACACCAGGTGCTCCTTCAGGCCCATGGCGTAGTTGCCACGGCCGTCGAAGCTCTTGCCGTTCAGGCCGCGGAAGTCCTTCACGCGCGGCAGCGCGATCGTGACCAGGCGGTCCAGGAATTCGAACATCCGGTCCTTGCGGAGGGTCACCTTGGCGCCGACCACCATGCCTTCGCGCAGCTTGAAGCCGGCGATGGACTTGCGGGCCTTCGTGGCGACCGGCTTCTGACCGGCGATAGCCGTCAGATCCTTGATGGCCGTCTGGACCTTCTTGGAGTCAGCCACCGCCTCGCCGACGCCCATGTTCAGGACGATCTTGTCCAGCTTGGGGATCTGCATTTCGTTGGTGTAGCCGAACTGCTCCTTCATCGCGGCGCGGATGCGCTCGCGATAAACGGTCTTCAGCCGGGGCTCGTAAGCTTGATCAGCCATTGATCACCTCGCCGGTCGTCTTGGCGACGCGCACCTTCTTGTCGCCTTCGATCTTGAAGCCGACGCGGGTGGGCTTGCCGTTGGAATCCACGATGGCGACGTTCGAGACGTGCAGCGCGGCTTCCTTGTGCTTGATGCCGCCCTGGGGGTCGGCTTGGGTCGGCTTGGTGTGGCGGGCGACCATGTTCACGCCCTCCACGACAACCCGGTTTTCCTTCGGCAGGACCTGGGACACAGCGCCTTGCTTGCCCTTGTCCTTGCCGGCCAGAACGACGACGCGGTCGCCCTTCTTGATCTTAGCAGCCATTACAGCACCTCCGGCGCGAGGGAGATGATCTTCATGTGGTTCTTGGCGCGCAGTTCGCGAGGAACCGGGCCGAAGATCCGCGTGCCGACCGGCTCGCTCTGCTTGTTGACGATGACGGCCGCGTTCTTGTCGAAGCGGATCATCGAACCGTCTTTGCGCTTCAGGCCTTGGTTCACGCGAACCACGACGGCGCGCAGAACGTCACCCTTCTTCACGCGACCGCGCGGGATGGCTTCCTTCACGGAGACGACGATGACGTCGCCAACGCTGGCGTAGCGACGGCCTGCGCCGCCCAACACCTTGATGCACATGACCCGGCGAGCGCCAGAGTTGTCGGCGACGTCCAGGTTAGTTTGCATCTGGATCATGGTTTAGACCTTCCAGATATTAAGCCGAAGCCTTGGGAAGCACTTCCCAGGTCTTCAGCTTGGACTTCGGAGCGCACTCGACGATGCGAATGGTTTCGCCCGTCTTGTACACATTGGCTTCGTCGTGCGCGTGGTACTTCTTAGAGCGGCGCACGATCTTCTTCAGAAGGGGGTGGACGATGGTGCGTTCCACCTTCACCACCACGGTCTTGTCACCCTTGTCGGAGACGACGACCCCTTCGAGGATACGCTTGGGCATATCGTTCTCCTTAAGCCGCGGCCTTGGCGCGCAGCACGGTCTTGATCCGCGCGATATCCTTGCGGATTTCGTTGACGCGGTGGGTCTTCTCGACCTGGCCCGTCGCACCTTGGAAGCGCAGGTTGAACTGCTCCTTCTTCAGGGTCAGCAGGGTTTCGGCGAGCTGATCGGGGGTCATGCCCCGGATGTCGGCGATCTTCATGAGCCTCAAGCCTCCACGGCCACGCCCGCGTCGAGGCGGGTGACCACACGAGTGCGGATCGGCAGCTTCGCCGCGCCGAGGCGCAGCGCTTCACGCGCGACATCGTCCGGCACGCCGTCGATTTCGAACATGATGCGGCCGGGGGCCACGCGAGCGGCCCAGTAGTCGACGGCGCCCTTGCCCTTACCCATCCGGACTTCAGCGGGCTTGCCGGTGACCGGCACGTCCGGGAAGATACGGATCCAGACGCGGCCTTGACGCTTCATCTGGCGGGTGATGGCCCGACGAGCAGCTTCGATCTGGCGAGCCGTGATGCGCTCCGGCTCAACGGCCTTAAGGCCGTAGGAGCCGAAGTTCAGCAGGGTGCCGCCCTTCGAAGCGCCGTGGATACGGCCCTTGAACTGCTTGCGGAACTTGGTTTTCTTCGGTGACAGCATAGCGCTCTATCCTTAGTCCCGATTGCGACGGCCGCGGTCGCCGCGGTCCGAGCGATCGCCGCGCTCACGTCCGCCGCCTTCGCCGGCCGGGCCGGATTCAGAAGCGAGACGCTTGTCCAGCGCCATCGGGTCATGCTCCAGCACTTCGCCTTTGAAGATCCAGGTCTTCACGCCGATGATGCCGTAGGTGGTCTTGGCTTCCGCGAAACCGTAGTCGATGTCGGCGCGCAGCGTGTGCAGCGGCACGCGACCTTCGCGGTACCATTCCATGCGGGCGATTTCCGCGCCGCCGAGGCGGCCCGAAACGTTGATCCGGATGCCCTTGGCGCCGAGGCGCACGGCGGACTGGATCGAACGCTTCATGGCGCGACGGAAGGCGATCCGGCGCTCGAGCTGCTGAGCGATCGACTCGGCGACCAGCTGAGCGTCGGTTTCCGGCTTGCGGATCTCGACGATGTTCAGGTGGACGTCGCCCTCGGTCATCACCGAGAGATCCTTGCGGAGCTTCTCGATGTCAGCGCCCTTCTTGCCGATGATGACGCCCGGACGGGCGGCATAGATCGTGACGCGGCACTTCTTGTGCGGACGCTCGATGATGATCCGCGAAACGCCGGCTTGATACAGGCGCTTCTTCAGCATCGTGCGGACCGCGAGGTCCTGGTGCAGCAGCTTGCCGTACTGGGCGCCGTCGGAGAACCAACGGCTGTCCCAGGTGCGGTTCACGCCGAGCCGCAGCCCGACCGGATTGACTTTCTGACCCATCAGGCGGCCTCACCCAGTTCGCGGACCACGATGGTGATCTCGGAGAACGGCTTTTCAACGCGCGTGGCCCGACCGCGAGCACGCGGCGAGAAACGCTTCATCACCAGGTTCTTGCCCACATAGGCCTCGGACACGACCAGCGAGTCGATGTCGAGGTTGTGGTTGTTCTCGGCGTTGGAGATCGCCGAGTACAGCGCCTTGCGGACGTCCTGGGCGATGCGCTTGTGGCTGAATTCGAGCTCGTTCAGAGCGCGCTGGACGTTCAGGCCACGGATGGACTGAGCGACCAGGTTCAGCTTGCGGGCGCTGGTGCGCAGGGTGCGCACCTTGGCCATCGCCTCAACGCCTTCAAGGCGGCGAGCTTGCTTTTGCTTGGCCATGATTACTTCCTCTTGGCCTTCTTGTCGGCGGCGTGGCCGGGGAAGTTACGGGTGGGAGCGAACTCACCGAACTTCATGCCGACCATGTCTTCCGACACGGAGACCGGGACGTGCTTTTGGCCGTTGTGGACGCCGAACACCAGACCGACGAACTGCGGCATGATGGTCGAACGACGCGACCAGGTCTTGATGACGTCCTTGCGGCCCGACGCGAGAGCGGCGTCGGCCTTCTTCAGGAGGTACCCGTCGACAAACGGGCCTTTCCAGACGGAGCGGGTCATGGCTTAGCGGCCCTTCTTCGCTTTGTGGCGCGAACGGATGATGAACTTGTCCGTGGCCTTGTTGACGCGGGTCTTGGCGCCCTTGGTCGGCTTACCAGCCGGGGTCACCGGGTGGCGGCCGCCCGAGGTGCGGCCTTCACCACCACCGTGGGGGTGGTCGACCGGGTTCATGGCGACGCCGCGGACGTGCGGGCGACGACCCATGTGACGAACACGACCGGCCTTGCCGAGGTTTTCGTTCATGTGGTCGGGGTTGGAGACCGCGCCGACGGTGGCCATGCAGGTGTCGAGGACCATGCGCAGCTCGCCCGAGTTCAGGCGGATCTGGGCGTAGCCGGCGTCACGACCGACCAGCTGGGCGTAGGCGCCAGCCGAACGGGCGATCTGACCGCCCTTGGCGGGCTTCAGCTCGACGTTGTGGATGATCGTGCCGATCGGCAGCGTGCGCAGCGGCGAAGCGTTGCCCGGCTTCACGTCGACCTTGTCGGCGGTGACGACTTCGTCGCCGGCCTTGAGGCGTTGCGGGGCCAGGATGTAGCTCAGCTCGCCGTCCTGATACTTGATCAGGGCGATGAAGGCGGTGCGGTTCGGATCGTACTCGAGACGAACGACCGTGGCCACGCCTTGCTTGCGACGCTTGAAGTCCACCAGACGGTAGAGGCGCTTGGCGCCGCCGCCGCGGAAGCGGACGGCGATGCGGCCGTTGCCGCCACGACCGCCGGACTTCGAGAGGCCCTCAACGAGCTTCTTTTCCGGACGGCCCTTGTGGAGCTCGCTGCGGTCGATCAGCACCAGGCCGCGTTGGCCGGGGCTGGTCGGGTTAAAGTGCTTCAAGGCCATGTCTTAGAGCCCCGTCGTGATGTCGATCGACTGGCCTTCGGCCAGGGTCACGATCGCTTTCTTGACGTCGGAACGGCGTCCGACGATGCCGCGGAAGCGCTTGGTCTTGCCCTTGGTGACCAGGGTGTTGACCTTGGTGACCTTGACTTTGAACAGCTCTTCGACAGCGGCGGCGATTTCGTCCTTCGTCGCGTCGGCGGCCACCTTGAAGACAACCTTGTTCAGCTCGCTGAGCAGGGTCGACTTTTCGGTGATCACCGGCGACAGGATCGTGTCGTAGTGGCGAGCGGTGGCGGCCATTAGGCGGCTTCCTTCTCAGCGAAACGGGCCGAGATCGCTTCGACCGCGTCCTTGGTCAGGACGAGGGTTTGGCGACGCAGCACGTCGTAGACGTTCAGGCCGGCGTTCGGCAGCACGTCCACGTTCGGAATGTTGCGGGCGGCGAGCTTGAAGTTCGCGTCCACTTCCGGACCGGCGATGACCAGGGCGTTCTTCAGGCCGATCTTGTCGAAGGTGGCGCGCAGGGCGGCCGTCTTCGCTTCGGTCAGAACCACGCTGTCCAGCACGACCAGCGTGCCGGCCTTGGCCTTCGACGACAGGGCGTGACGCAGAGCCAGAGCCCGGATCTTCTTCGGAAGATCGAAGGCGTGGCTGCGGACGACAGGGCCGTGGGCCTTGGCGCCGCCGACGAACTGAGCCGCACGGCGCGAACCGTGACGAGCGCCGCCGGTGCCCTTCTGCTTGTACATCTTCTTGCCCGTACGAGAGACCTCGTTACGAACCTGAATCTTGTGGTTGCCCGAGCGGCGCTTGGCCAGCTGCCAGGTCACGACGCGCTGCAGGATGTCGCCGCGGATGTCTTCGATGCCGAAGATGGCGTCGTCGAGATCCACGGAGCCGGCCTTGCCGCCGTCAAGTTTGATGACGTCGAGTTTCATTAGCCTTCGCCCTCTTCGGTCGTCGCCGCGGGGGCCTCTTCAGCGGGGGTTTCAGCAGCCGGAGCGGCTTCACCAGCCTTACGGAAGGCGCCCGGACGCGGCAGATCGGCCGGAGCGGCCTTCTTCACGGCGTCGCGGATCTTCACGTAGCTGCCTTCGTGGCCCGGGACGGCGCCCTTGACCAGGATCAGGCCGCGCTCGACGTCCACCTTCCAGACGGTGACGTTGAGGGTGGTGACGGTTTCTTGACCGAGGTGACCAGCCATCTTCTTGCCCGGGAACGTACGACCCGGATCCTGGCGGTTACCGGTCGAACCGTGCGAACGGTGCGAGACCGAAACACCGTGGGTGGCGCGGAGACCACCGAAGTTCCAGCGCTTCATGGCGCCGGCGAAACCCTTACCGACGGTGACGCCCTGGATGTCGACCTTCTGGCCGGCGACGTAGTGGTCGGCGGTGAATTCCGCGCCCACTTCGATCAGAGCGGCCTCTTCGACGCGGAATTCGGCGACGATCCGCTTGGGCTCGACCGAGTTCTTGCCGAAGTGACCACGTTGGGCCTTCGAGGTGTTCTTGGGCTTGCGAGCACCGGCGCCGAGCTGCAGGGCGGTGTAACCGTCCTTCTCGACCGTGCGCTGAGCGATAACCTGGCAACCGTCGAGCGACAGGACGGTGACCGGCACGTGCTGGCCAACTTCGTCGAAGAAGCGGGTCATGCCGAGCTTCTTGGCGATCAGGCCGGTGCGGTTAGCGGGGAGAGTCATCAGTTCGGCCCTCCTTACAGCTTGATTTCGACGTCAACGCCGGCCGACAGGTCGAGCTTCATCAGCGCGTCCACGGTCTGCGGAGTCGGGTCAACGATGTCGAGAACGCGCTTGTGCGTACGGATCTCGAACTGCTCGCGCGACTTCTTGTCGACGTGCGGCGAGCGGTTGACGGTGAATTTTTCGATAAGCGTGGGCAGGGGGATGGGGCCCCGCACCGTCGCACCCGTGCGCTTGGCCGTGTTCACGATCTCGCGCGTGGAATGATCCAACACGCGGTGATCGAAGGCCTTGAGCCGGATGCGGATGTTCTGACGATCCATATCGCTCGGTTTCCTAGTGGGCTGCGCCCGCGTCTCGAACCATTTCAAAGACCAACCCGGACTCCTCTTTCGAGACGTCCGAACGCAGCGTCCGCAAAACAAATTGGCCCGCGCAGTCGCCTGCGAGGGCCGGTGATCCACAACCTCGCCGTCCTCCGAGGAGAACCCTCCTCTGGATGAGAAGGACGCTAGGGTACGGGTCGCTTGCGAACCGCGTTTGAGCCCTGAAGCTCACAGCCGGTCCAACAGAGGGGCGCTTTTACGTGCCTGAATCGGTTTCGTCAAGCGCCCCGGGCGGGGTTTCGGAAGGGTTTGATTAATACTTCCCTACCCCGCGCGAGGCCCCTTAATGGAGACGGCGAAAACAAGGCCTCAAAGAGCATTGTTCACCGCCCGCCGCTAGATGGACACAATCTTTATGCGCGACCCGCGCGTATAGGGACGGAATTCGTGCCTGCAAGTGTAGTATTTGCGCACCATCCAGCCTCGAACGGTCAGACGAAGCCTTGCGGCCGTCATCGAACCTTCATAGATCCGCCCCGCTCGCCGGACGGGAGGCCCTCCCCCAAAACGACCGCCCGCCGGCGAGCCCACATGAGTAAGGGGATTACCCACTATGAAGACCCAACTGTTCGCCGCCGCCGCCGTCCTGGCCGTGGCCGTTTCGGCTCCCGCCTTCGCCCAGAACATCGGTTCGGTCGGCGCCGCCGTGAACTACAACAACCTCGACACCAACGTCGCCAACGCCGACGGCACCTCGGTGAAGATCGACGGCTCGGTCGCCGTCCCGACCGGTTCGTGGACCGTCACCCTGAACGGCGACGTCTCGATCTCGGACAACGACATCGCTGACGAAACCGTCGCCTCGGGCGCCGCTCACCTGACCACCACGGTCGGCGACGGCTGGCGCGTCGGCGGCTTCACCGCCCTGTCGCGTCCGCAGAACGACACCCTGTGGGCCGTCGGCGGCGAAGCCCAGAAGTACCTGGGCAACGTCACCCTGACGGGCCTGGTCGCCTACGGCCAGTCGAACGACCTGGACGCCGACCTGTGGACCGTCCGCGGCACGGCCAACTACTTCGTCTCGGACGACTTCCGTCTGGACGCCGGCCTCGGCTATGCCAAGATCGACTCCTCGATCGACGCCGACGCCTGGGACGTGAACCTGGGCGGCGAATACAAGTTCGCCAACTCGGGCTGGTCGACCTTCGGCAAGTACACCCACACCGAATCCGAAGACCTGGCCGACCTGAAGTCGGACGCGGTCAAGATCGGCGTGCGCTACACCTTCGGCGGCAGCCTGAAGGCCCGCAACGCCGCCGGCGCCGACCTGGCCCAAGCCAGCGACCTGTTCGGCTTCGGCGTCCGCTAAGCGGAAGCCCGGACCTCCCCGTTTCGGCGGGAAGGCTCCGACCGATCGTCCGCGGCGCGTGCCCACGCGCCTCAAGGGCCCCGCCCTCCCCCTCCTCCCAAAGGCGGGACCCGACGGACAGCAAGACGCCCCGGAGCGAAAGCTCCGGGGCGTTCTTCTTTATATAGGGCTACGTGGGCGTGGAGTCGGTCGGCTCACTGGCCGATATAGATGTTGCCCGAGCCCATGGACGACTTCTTGACAGGGCCGTTGACCTTGGCGACGCGGACGTCGCCCGAGCCGGCCACCGACAGCGACACCTTGTCGGCCTCGCCGCCGAAATTGACGTCGCCCGAGCCCATGATGCTGACGTCGAGGTCGCGGGCCCGGCCTTGCGTGATCTTGACCCCGCCCGAGCCGGCGATGCTGACGTCGATGTCGCCACCACGGATCGCCGCGGCCTTCACGTCGCCCGAACCGGCGATCGCCACTTCCAGCTCTCGTACTTCCTGCAGGCTGATATCGCCGGACCCGGCCAGGCTGATCTCGACGCGGTCGGCGTTGCCGGCCTTGGTGTCGCCCGATCCCGCCAGGCTGATCTCGAGCTTGCCCTTGGTGTTGGCCACCGTCCAATCGCCGCAGCCGGCGTTGGCCAGCTCGACGCTGTCGCTGCGGCCGATGCTGCCGTAGACCGCGCCGGAAGCGCCGACCGAGACGTTCTGCGGCACGCGCACGACCACCTGCGGGATGTCGGCCCACTTCACGACGCCGAGGTTGCGCACCTTCACCGAGGCGGCGTCTCCCGAGCCGTTGCAGCTCTGGATGCGCTTGAGGTGCAGGTTGCCGTCGATGATCGTCTGGCCGCCAACGACGCGGACCTCCAGCGGCAGCGACGAATTGCGGGTCAGGAACTCGACCTTCACGTCGCTGCGGGCTTCGGGAATGACCACGACGCGGGCGACGGCGTCCTTGATCTTCACATTGGCTTCGGAGGCCGAAGCGGTTCCGGCCAGGGCCAGGACGGCCGCGCCGGCGGCCAGGCTGAAGAGTGCGCGCATCTGTTTGTCCCCTCGGATGGCGTTGCGTTGAGGGAACGCTAGTCGGCGAGATCCGCCAGGACGACTTAAATCGAGGTCATGACGCGGTTGTCACGTACCCGATCAGGCCGCCTTCTGGGCGTCGCCGATCTCGAAGGTGCGCTCAAAGGCCTTGATCCGGTCCTCGACCAGCCGCAGGCGCTTGAGGCCCAGCGAGGCGGCCCAGAGGCCGGCCCGGGCCGCCATCGGCGTCTTGTCCATGGCCGCTACCGGCAGGCCCCAGCGGCGCAGCACGCCGTTGGCGTAGTGCGCGCCGTTGGTCAGGCGCGAGCCCCAGGTCTGGTAGTCCACCGACAGCGAGACGTTGAATGTGCCGAGGTTCTCGATCCGGTGCGGCGCGTGCAGCGGCCAGGCGGCGGCCGTGCCGGGCTCGAGGTCGTAGACCACGGCCCCGACGTCCATGTCGCGGCGATAGGGCAGGTCCTCGGTCTGCTGCTTGAGCAGGATGTTCTCCATGCCTTGCTGGGGCATGTGGGCCTCGTCGGGCGGATAGATCCAGATCCTTTTCCGGCCGCGCAGGTGGAACAGGATGACGCCGGGCGCATCGGCGTGGAACGGCACCTTGGCGCCGGGGGCCGACATGATCAGCTGGCCGTTCAACTGGACGGGCGAGAAGCCCCTCGCCTGCCCGGCGATCTCCGCGAAGGCCTGCTGCATCAGCGGGGTCAGGGCCGGATACCAGGCCTCGGCCCGGCGCAGCTGCACCCAGATGCGACCTTCCTTGACCCCGGCCAGCACCTCTCGGCCCGGCAGGCGGCCGCGGGCGCCGGTGCGCATGGTCGCCTGCCCCTCGGCGTCGAAGTCGAAGAGGTTGATGTCGTAGAGCTCGGCCGGATAGGCGTCGAGCAGGCGCGCCAGGGCGTCGTCGTCGAACAGGCCGGTTTCGGCGAGGTTGTGGCGGAAGGTGACGGGGGCCTTGCGGAAGCTCTGGATCTGGTCGGACGACCAGGGCGCGACGAGACGGGTCATTGGCGTTCCTCCCTCACTTCTAGTCAGGGGCGCGATCGCCGCGCCCTAGTCGGCCAGTAGGCCCAGGCTCACTCCAAGTCCGATGACGCCGATGCCGGCGCCCAGCCCTGCCCCCACCTTCGGGTGTCGGCGGCCAAGGCCGGTGACGAAACTGGCGCCGCCCTTGACCTGGCCAATCAGCCCGGGCTCGCAGGCGGCGATGCGGTCGAGACGGCGCGCCAGGCGCTTGCCGACCTCGTCGATGCGATCGACGCCGGGCGCGCCCTTCAGGTGCGTCATCAGCGACGGTCGGACGGCGATCGCGCCCTCCAGCACCGTCTCCATCGGATCGGCGAAGTCTTCCTTGTAGGCTTCCTCGCTGGGACCGAAGTCCACGCGAACCACGCCGCGCTCGGCCGCGACGCGCAGGGTTTCCAGCGTCATCAGCGCGCCCGGCGAATAGCGGGCGAAGGCCGGGTCGTAGATCGGGAACCACAGGTGATGGCGATCGCCGGCGGTCAGGCCCAGTTCGGCGGCGACGATCGTCCCACCCGCCCGCAGCACCGCCAGCCGCAGGCCGAAGTCGGGGGAGTCGTGCTCGGCCAGGCGCAGCAGCAGGTCCTGGGTCCAGCCGCAGGCGAAGATGTCGTGCTGATGGGTGCGGCGGATCTGTTCGCGCTTCTGGGCGACCAGCCAGGCCAGCAGATCCGGCGCTGGGCGCTCGAAGGTGAAGACCGTCTCGCCGTGGTCGCGCTCCAGCGCGCGGGCCCGCCGGCGCTTGTCCTTCAGGAAGGCGGCGCTGCGGCCGGCCTGATAGGCCTCGAAGCCGCCCGACAGGTCGGCGGCCATGGCGTGGCGCACCGACAGCTCGCCGGCCGGCTCGCGGGTGACCAGGCCGCTGACCCGCATGCGCTCAGCGCCCAGCAAGGCCAGCACCGTGGAAAGCTCGACATCAGGCTCGGCGACCAGGCCGTGGAAATCGCTCATCGGCGCGCCCAGCGGCTGCAGCAGAGAGCCGCGCCGTTGGAACGGCAGGAAGCCGACGATGCGACCGCCGCGCTCTAGCACCGCGATCCGCGCGCCCGGCGCGCAGTCGGCGGCCGTCTCTATATAGCGAAGGTCGAAATAGGGTCCGCCCAGCAGCGGATCGGCGGCGCGCAGGGCGTTCCAGCGCGCGCGCTCGGCCACGCCGAGATCGGCGGCCTCGATGACCCGCGCCTGCAGTGCTCTGTCCACCGCCCTTGCTCCCTCGTCCTTGCGGACAACGCCGGACGGTGGAGACGGCCCGGTCAGCCGCCGTGCAGCGAAAGCCGCACAGGCGCCGACTTGTAGGCCGGCGTACCACTTCGCCGGTCGTGATCCTCCAGCGCTACCAGAGCATTGGTTTCCGGATAGTATGCGGCGACGCACCCGCGCGGAATTTTTCTAGCGACGGCCGTAAAGGCGCGAACGACTCGCGCTCCAGTTTCATCGAAGGCGGCGGCCAGATCGATGGCGTCGCCCTCGCGGATTCCACGCTCGGCCAGGTCGTCGGGATGGACGAAGACCACGTCGCGCCGCCCGAACACGCCGCGGTAGCGGTCGTTCTCGCCATAGATGGTGGTGTTGTACTGGTCGTGGCTGCGCAGGGTGGTCAGCAGCAGCACGGAGGCGTCGCCCTTGCGCGGATCATCGAGCCCCGGATGGGTGAGGAAGTTGGCCTTGCCCGAGGGGGTGTTCCACTTCCGCTCGGCGTGCGGCAGCGGCAGCCGGAAACCGCCGGGCTGGCGAACGCGGGTGTTGTAGTCGGTGAAGGCGGTCGGGAAGACCCGTTCGATCAGGTCGCGGATGCGGTCGTAATCGGCGACCAGGCCTTCCCAGTCGACCGGATCCGCCTCGCCCAGCGCCGCACGGGCGATGCCGGCGACGATGGCCGGTTCGGACATCAGGTGCTCGGAGGCCGGTGGGTTGAGGCCGCGCGAGGCGTGGACCATCGACATCGAGTCCTCGACCGTTACCGACTGGCGCACGCCACCCTGGACGTCCATCTCGGTGCGGCCCAGGCATGGCAGCAGCAGCACCTCTGGCCCGACCAGCAGGTGCGTGCGGTTGGGCTTGGTGGCGATGTGGACGGCCAGGTCGACCTTGCGCATGGCCGCGTGGCTGCGCAGCGGATCGGGCGCGGCGACGGCGAAGTTGCCGCCCAGGCCGACGAACACCTTGATATCGCCCGCCTCCATGGCCTCGATCGCCTCGACCACGGTGTGGCCGTGATCGCGCGGCGGGGTGAAGCCGAACACCTGGCCCAGGCTGTCGAGCAGGGCCGCCGAAGGTTTCTCCCAGATGCCGACCGTGCGGTCGCCCTGGACGTTGGAATGGCCCCGCAGCGGGCAGATCCCCGCCCCCGGCCGCCCCATGTTGCCGCGCAGGAGCAGCAGGTTGACCAGCTGCTGCACGGTGCTGGACGAGTTGCGGTGCTGGGTCAGGCCCATGCCGTAGCAGAGGATGACGGCGCTGGACCGCGCATAGATGGCGGCGGCCTCCTCGAGTTCGGCGCGGGACAGGCCGCCGACGGCGACGATCTCGTCCCAGGACGCGGCGTCCAGCTGGGCGACCAGGGCCTCGAAGCCGGCCGTGTGCTCGGCGATGAAGTCGTCGTCGAGGATGGCGGGCTCGCCGGCGTCGCGCGCGGCGCGGTCGAAGGCCAGCACGGCCTTCATCAGACCCTGCAGCACGGCCGCGTCGCCGCCGACGTTCACTTGATAATAGCGCGAGGCGATCGGGGTCGAGGACAGGGTCGCCATCTCGACCGGATCCTGCGGCGAGGCGAACCGCTCGAGGGCCCGTTCGACCAGCGGGTTGAAGGCCATGATCGTCGCGCCTCTGCGCGAGGCTTCGCGCAGGGTGGCCATCATCCGGGGGTGGTTGGTGCCGGGGTTGTGGCCAAAGCACAGGATCAGGTCGGCGTGGTCGAAGTCCTCGAGGCTGACCGAGCCCTTGCCCATGCCCAGCGAGTCCGGCAGGCCGACGCTGGTCGGCTCGTGGCACATGTTGGAGCAGTCGGGGAAATTGTTGGTCCCGACCTTGCGGCCCAGGAGCTGGAACAGGAAGGCCGCCTCGTTGCTGGCCCGGCCCGAGGCGTAGAACTCGGCCTGGTGCGGATTGTCCATGGCCTGGATCGCCGCGCCGGCGCGGGCGAAAGCCTCGCTCCATTCGATCGGCAAGTAGCGGTCGCTGGCCGGATCATAGGCCATCGGATGGGTCAGCCGGCCCAGGTCCTCGATGGCGTGGTCGCTCCAGGTCAAAAGCTCGCTGACCGTATGGGCGGCGAAGACCTCGGGCGTGGCGCGCTTGCTGGTCGCCTCCCAGGCCACGGCCTTGGCCCCGTTCTCGCAGAACTCGAACGACGAGGTGTGCTTGGGATCGGGCCAGGCGCAGCCGGGACAGTCGAAGCCCTCGGGCTGGTTGGCCCGCATCAGGGTCTTGCCGCCCTCGACCACGGTTTCCTGGTCGGCCAGGGCGCCGGCCACGGCCTTCAGCGCGCCCCAGCCGCCGGCCGGGCCGCCATAGGGTTTCACGCCCGGGATCTTGGCGCCGGGATTGTTGGCGTCGTCGGCCATCACGCTTGCTCCAGAACCGCCTCGACCAGGCGGTCGGGACGGGAAAACACCATGTGGCCGTCGGCGCGGGCCAGGGCCACCAGGGTCAGGCCGGACTCCTCGGCCCGGCTCACGGCCAGGTCGGTCGGCGCGGACACCGCCACGATCATGCCCGCCCCCATGCGCACGGCCTTCTCGACCATCTCGAACGAGCAACGACTGGTCACCAGCACGAAACCAGCCCCGGCGTCGCGGCCTTCGCGCGCCATGGCCCCGGCCAGCTTGTCCAGCGCGTTATGACGTCCGACGTCTTCACGCAGCAGCACGACCCGGCCTTCGGCGTCGCAGAAGGCCGCCGCATGGGTGGCGCGGGTGCTGCGGCCCAGGGCCTGGGCCTCTTCCAGATTCGCCAGGGCGGCCGTCACGGCCTGGTGGGCGACGCGAACGCCCGCCCCCGCCGACGGCAGCGGCCGGACGGCGTCGGCCAGGCGCTGGACACCGCACAGGCCGCAACTCGACCGGCCTTCCAGGTTGCGCGGACGGGCCTTGCGGCGCGCCGCGCCCTCGACCAGGCGGATGTCGACCAGCACGCCCAGCGCGTCCGGCTTGACCTCGACGGACAGGATGTCCTGCGGCCGGGCGACGCCTTCGGTGATGGTGAAGCCCCGCGCCAGGTCCTCGACCTCGGTGGGCGTGGCCATCAGCACGGTGTGGGGACGGCCGTCGAACGACAGGCCCACGGCCGTCTCGTCCGGCGTCCAGCGGTCGATGCGCGCGGCCCGCCCGGACGCGCGCCATTCGAGAGCGGGACGAAGGCGGGCGGAAGCATCGGACATGGGCGAAAGACTACCGTTTAGGCGCCGGCGCCGCCATGACGAAACGCGGACACGGGGTGTGGCCTTCCCGCCACGCGCGCCAACATTGCCACAAGATATCGCCAGACCGAGAGAACGCCGGTTTGTTTCAGATATGGAGGCATAGGTTGCCGCAAATGTTCCAATGACATCCAGTGTACATCGGCATGCGACTGAACCCTACTTTAGTTTATTCGATATTGTAATTCGTATACATTTTACAGAACCTTCATCTCACAATTGAGAAACAAAAGGCCCCCATCCCTCCCCTTACGGCGGAATTTTATTTCGCCACCACGACCATTGCGGCGACGCTTTGGCGAATACTGGGGACTATGAATGGCTAGAAATACCTATCTGCTGAGCGCGTCCGCGCTCGTCATCGCCATGACGGCAGCGCCCGTGTTGGCGCAGGCCCAGACGAACGACGAACCGGCCGCCGTCGAAGAAGTCGTCGTCACGGGCTCGCGCATCGCGCGCCGAGACTACGTTTCCAACAGCCCGATCGTGACCATGGACCAGGGCGCGATCGAGAAGACCGGCTCGGTCACCGTCGACACTCTGCTCAACCAGATGCCGCAGTTCGTGCCGTCGGTGTCGTCGACCTCGAACAACCCGTCGAACGGCGGCCAGGCCAATATCGACCTGCGCGGCCTGGGGACGGCCCGCACGCTGGTGCTGGTCGACGGCCACCGCGTGGTGCCGTCGAACTCGGACGGCACGGTCGACATCAACATCATCCCTGCGGCGCTGATCCAGAACATGGAAGTGATCTCGGGCGGGGCGTCGGCGACCTACGGCTCGGACGCCCTCTCGGGCGTGGTCAACTTCAAGCTCAACAAGAACTTCACTGGCCTGCAAATGGACGGCCAGTACGGTGTCACCGAGCAGGGCGACGGCAAGGAAAGCTCGCTGGCGGTGACCGCCGGCGGCAAGTACGCCGAAGATCGCGGCCATGCCGTGTTCTCGGTCAGCTACTCGCAGCGCGGCGAAGTGTTCAACGCCGCCCGCGACTTCTCGAAGGTCTCCGGCGCTTCGTCGACCACGCCCTACGGCCGTTATGACGTCAACGGCTCGCTGCTGCCCACCCAGGCCGCCGTGGACGCCGTGTTCGCCCAGTATGGCTACGCCGCCGGAACCGTGAAGAACACCGCCAACCTCGGCTTCAACGACGACGGCACGCTGTTCTACAACGGCGTCAACTACAACGGCTCGACCGCGATCGACTATTCGACGATCCCGGTCAACGGCACCTACAACACCGGCGCCCTGAACCTGCTGCAGCTGCCACTGACCCGCTATTCGGCCTACGCCGCCACCGAGTACCAGATCAACGAGCACGTCGAGTTCTACGGCTCGGCCAACTTCACGCACTACGACTCGCGCACCGTCCTGGCCCCGTCGCCGGCGGCCAGCTCGACCGGCTTCAGCGTGCCGGTGACCAACCCGTTCATCCCGGACGACCTGTCGACCCTGCTGGCTTCGCGCCAGTCGTCGTGCTCCTACCAGAACACGGCCGGCCAGACCGTCACCGTCACCAGCCCCTACGTACTGACCGGCGACGACTGCCATGCCACCACGGCGCTGGCCGCCGACCAGGACTTCTCGCTGCGCAAGCGCTTCACGGACGTCGGCCCGCGTATCTCGGAAACCACCTTCAACGTGTTCCAGATCGCCGGCGGCTTCCGTGGCGACATCGGCTTCAAGGACTGGACCTACGACGCCTACGCCTCGTTCGGCCGTTCGGAGCAGAATGAAACCCAGTCGGGCAACGTCAGCCATTCGGCCGTCCAGACCCTGCTCGACGCCGCCGACGGCGGCGCCAGCATCTGCACCGGCGGCTACGACCCCTTCGGCAACAACGCCCTGTCCGACGCGTGTCGCTCTTACATCTCGCGCACGACCAAGAACTGGACGGCCGCCGAGCAACGCGTCGTGGAACTGAACTTCCAGGGCGGCCTGTTCAACCTGCCGGCCGGCGAAGTCCGCGGGGCCTGGGGCGCCGACTACAAGTTCGACAGCTTCAAGTACGTTCCCGACAGCCTGCTCTCGACCGGCGACGTGGTCGGCTTCAACGCCGCCGACGCTATCAACGCCCACGCCGACGTCTATGAACTGTACGGCGAAGTCCTGGTGCCGGTCCTGAAGGACCTGCCGTTCATCAAGGCCCTGAACCTGGACGCCGGCTACCGCCTGTCGGACTACCAGACGATCGGTTCCGTCGGCGCCTACAAGATCGACGGCGACTGGGAAATCGTCGACGGCTTCCGTCTGCGCGGCGGCTACCAGCGCGCCGTCCGGGCCCCGTCGATCGGCGAACTCTACTCGCCGCAGAACCAGGGCTACCCGGCGATCGACGAGGATCCCTGCGCGATCGACAGCAGCGCCCGCACGGGCTCCAACGCCGCCGCCGTCCGCACCCAGTGCCTGGCGCAAGGCGTGCCGTCGGGCATCATCGACAGCTACACCTACACCAACGGCCAGGTGAACGCGCTGAGCGGCGGCAACCCGGACCTGAAGGAAGAAACCGCCAACACCTACAACGTCGGTTTCGTCTGGACCCCGCGCTTCGACAACCCGCTGTTCGAACGCGTCTCGCTGTCGATCGACTACTACTCGATCGACATCAAGGACGCGATCGGCACCATCGACGCCTCGACCGTGCTGGACAAGTGCTACAACGGCGACGCCAACGCGTCGTACTACTGCAGCATGATCAGCCGGAACACGTCGACCGGCGAGATCGACACCCTGACCCTGACCAACCTGAACCTGGGTCGCTACAAGACCTCGGGCGTCGATTTCCAGGCCGACTGGGGCTTCGGCCTCGGCGCCGTCGGCCTCGACGACAAGTACGGCTCGCTGAAGTTCAACCTGGTCGGCAACTACCTCGACAGCTTCAAGGTCCAGAGCCTGGTCGGCGAAGCCTTCCAGGACCTGAAGGGCACGATCGGCAACACCTCGATCAGCTCGACGGCCGTCGCCCACCCCGAATGGAAGCTGGTCAGCTCGGCCACCTACTCCATCGGTCCGGTGGAGCTGGGCGCCCGCTGGCGCTACATCGGCGAGATGGAAGACGCCCAGACCGCCGCCAAGGTCAAGGCCGTCAACTACTTCGACCTGAACGGCAGCTGGAAGGTCACCGACACCTACTCGATCCGGGGCGGCGTCACCAACCTGACCGACCGCGCTCCGCCGACCTTCACCGCCTACGTCCAGGCCAACACCGATCCGTCGACCTACGACGTGCTCGGCCGCCGCTTCTACGTGGCGATCAAGGCCAAGTTCTAGGCCTGACGGCTTAGGCCAAGACCTAGGTTGAAACTGGGGCGGCGGGTTCGAAAGGACCCGCCGCCTTTTCTTTGGGCGCTGCGTGGACGCGCGGCTGCGGCCTCTCGCGCGTTTGCGCAGAGTTTGTGGAGAGGGCGCGGGGCGTCCGGGCCTCGCCCGGAGTTGTGATTTGAATACCGTTTCGACGAAGCTCTGACGCCCCGCGCGATCGTTATGCCTCAGGCCGGGGCGCGCGGGCCTTTTCCGCCCTTCACCCCCTTCGGCTTGTGCCTTCCCCGGAACCGGGCTGTAAGCTTCGCTAGCCATCGCGTGCAGACAGAAGGCGCCGGAGCGGACCCTCGGACGGGCGGGAGCCTATGAGGCAAGCTCCCGATGGATGGGTTTACGTCCCCCATCCTCATTTAAGCCGTTCGGCCCTGCTCACGCAGCTCCGGCGGCCCCGCTCGATCGCATCGCCGTCGCACGCTTCGGGCCGGATCCTTGCGCCCTCTCCCTGCGACGGGACGGGGTCCATTATGCA
>NZ_JBYCZS010000009.1:0-187087 GCF_057586355.1 Caulobacter sp. SRI_008 | reverse complement strand
CCGCTCGATCGCATCCCGCCGCCGCATGGTCGCTGGCCGCGCGCCCCTTCGGTGCGGCGAGACGGGGTTATTATGCAGCGGTTCTGAGCGCGTCTGATCCAGGGCGGTGGGAAAGTTGTAAGGGTTTGGATTGGTTGGGTTTTGGTTTGCCCCGGGCGGGGATCCAGCTTCGTCTATCCCCGTCCGCGCCCCCCCAACCCGTAAAATCCCCGCGAAAGCGGGGACCCAGGCTTTTTCTGAAACGCGTGGCGCTCGACGATAAAACACCTGGGTCCCCGCTTTCGCGGGGATTTTACGGAGGAGGAGGGATGCGCTGAGCCCAGTCTCGCCCCCTCCGTCACGGCGCTGATAGCGCCGCGCCACCTCCCC
Organism: Caulobacter sp. SRI_008; assembly: GCF_057586355.1. Taxonomy (NCBI): domain Bacteria; kingdom Pseudomonadati; phylum Pseudomonadota; class Alphaproteobacteria; order Caulobacterales; family Caulobacteraceae; genus Caulobacter; species Caulobacter sp. SRI_008. Next base: position 186,718 of record NZ_JBYCZS010000009.1, on the reverse strand, counting down.
CGTTTCACGGGGGAGGAGCGAAGTCGGCGTCCGCTTTCTGAGAGACCCCTCACCCGACCTCGCTCCGCGAGGCCACCCTCTCCCGCAAGGGGAGAGGGAACAGGCGGTGCGTTTCAGAAAAAGCCTGGGTCCCCGCTTTCGCGGGGATTTTACGGGGGAGGGGCGTTCGGCGCACCTCTCCCGTAAGGGGGGAGGGATCAGGCGCCTTCCCGGATCCCCGACAGCAGCCGCTGCGCCTGCTCGATCAGGGCCTGGCGGCGTTCGGCCGCTTCGGCGTGCTGGCGTTCGACCAGTGCGATGTCGGCGGCGCAGTGTGGGCAGTCGGTTTCGTGGGGCCAGACATACTGGTCGCAGGAGCGGCAGACGTTCAGCCGCGGCGGCAGGGCGCCGCCGGCTTCCGAGCGTTCGCGATGATGCACGTGCACGGCGGCCGGGTCGCGGATGGGCAGGGGGACGGTCTGGGCGCCGGGGATGGGTTCGCGCACCAGGGCGAACTCGCCGACGGCGAAGCTGTCGGGCGGGGCGTCCTTGACCTTGGTCACCCGCTCGCGCCAGCCATGCTTGGCCAAGTCGAGCACACGGTGATGGCAGTAGGGATTGTCGCCGCGCTTGCCCAGCAGGGATTCCGAGGTCCAGGTGCAGCCGGCCCGGCAGACGTCGGCGTAGTAGCAGGTGCGGCAGTAGCCGTAGAGCTCCTCGACGTCGCGCACGCGGCCGAAGGCCATCTTTTCGCTGTAGCGCCAGATGTCCTCGATGCTCATCTCGCGCACGTTGCCGGCGGCGTAGAGCGAGGTGGCCAGGGACGGGCAGCCCTTGATCGTGCCGTCGGCCTCGATGCCGATGCCGCCCTGGCCGGCGGCGCAGCCGGTCCAGTGGTCGGTGTCGTCGCCCAGCCCGCGCCACATCCGCTCGTAGGGGCCGAAATAGCCGACATTGTTGCCGACGATCATCAGCAGGCCGCGCTCCAGCCCCTCGCGGTACAGGCGCGCCAGCAGGGGCATGACGTCGAGCAGCTGGTAGGGCTGGAGCAGCAGGCCGGGATTGTCGACGGCGTTGCCCATGGCCACGGTCAGCTGGATCTGCCAGTGGGTGGCCCCCGCGGCGATGATCCGCTCCATCAGTTCGGGCAGGTGCTGGGCGGTCTCGGCGCCGATCTGGGTGTTGACCGAGACGGCCAGGCCCCGGGCCTTGGCCCGTTGCAGGGCGCTGATCGCCTGGTCGTAGGAGCCGGGCACGCCGCGCACCCGGTCGTGCAGCTCGGGCAGGCCGTCGATTGACACGCCGACGCCTTGCAGGCCCGCGTCGGCCGCCTCGTCCAGCCGCTTGTCGGTGAGATTGCGGGCGCCGGTCTGGATGGCGGTGCGGATGCCGTTCTGGCGGCTCCGGCGGATCAGCTCGATCCAGTCGCGGCGCAGATAGGCCTCGCCGCCGATCAGGGTGATCTCGCGCGTGCCCAGGGCCGCCAGGTGATCGATCAGGTCGAGAGCTTCTTCGGTGTTGAGCTCGTCCGGCCGGGGGCGCCCGGCCCGCGAGCCGCAGTGCTGGCACTTGAGATTGCAGGCCAGGGTGACTTCCCAGACCACGTGCACCGGCACCAGATCAACATGATCGCGATCCGTCCGGTAACGCACCGACTTGCCTTCCGGCGGCGCGTAGGGATCCCGCAGGAGCGCTCCATGCGTAGATGCTCCTTCTGCGGAGGCCTCTTGTACGGACGCCCCGTGCAAGGATGGAAGAGTGTCGGTCATGCGCGTTCCTTCCCCGAAACGCCCTGAGACGCGGGGATGCGGGCGCTTCCGCCGGCCCATCGAAGAGCGGCGGAAACGCCGCCCCGTCAGTAGCTCTTCTTGCCTTCCAGCTTGGCGATCTCGAGCTTGAGCAGCGCCAGCAGGGTGGGGATGTCGCCGTATTCGTCGAGGTGGGCCTGGGTCGCGGCTTCGGCTTCCTTCAGGCGCGACAGCTCGCCGGAGGCGATGGCGTCGGTCACGGCGACGCCGTAGGGTTTGATGCTCATGGTGCGTCAGGCCTCGAGCTTGGCGATTTCGAGTTTCAGGGCGGCCAGCAGGGTCGGCACGTCGCCGTACTGCAGGACGTGAGCCTCGGCCTCGGCGGCCAGCTTCTTCAGCGTGTCGAGGTCGCCGGAGGCGACGGCGTCGGTGATGGCGCCGCCATAGAGCGGTCGGAAGGACGACATGACGTTTTCTCCCCACGGGCGCGCCGGTCGGTCCGCCGGTCGCGCGGTTGCGTGCTCGGCGCGGTTGGCGCGCCGATGGTCCTTAAGCTGACGGGCACTTGTGGGGAGCGGCACGCGACTTGGCCGCGGTCCGACGCGGCGCAAGGCCGACCCCCAACGCTTCGAGGGTCAGCCAGCCGCTACGGAATGTCAATTTAAGATTGTATATAGAAAATGTGTAATCTTGGGTGTTTTTACACAGCCGGGCCGGTTTCCACCGGCGCGTCGTCGCGGCCGCCCCATTCGGTCCACGAGCCGTCGTAGACCGCCGCGCGCGGCTTGCCGAGGCGGTGCAGGGCCAGCGAGACCACCGAGGCGGTGATGCCCGAGCCGCAGGTCGTGGCGATCGGCTTTTCGATGTCGACGCCGGCGTCGGCGAAGACGGTCTTCAGCTGTTCGGCGGGCAGCATGGTCGCGTCGGCCGCCAGGATCGCCGCCAGCGGGATGTTGCGCGAGCCGGGAATGTGACCGCTCTTGAGGCCGGCGCGGGGCTCGGGAACCTCGCCGTTGAAGCGCGGCGCGGCGCGGGCGTCGATCACCTGTTCGCGGCCGGTTTCCAGGTTGCGCTTGATCTGGTCGAAGCTACGCACGAGGTCGGCCTGCAGGCGCGGGGTGAAGTGGCGCTCCTGCGGGGCGGCGGGACCGTCTTCCAGCGGACGGTCCTCGGCGATCCACTTGGGCAGGCCGCCGTCCAGCACCACGACATCCTCGTGGCCCATGACGCGAAAGTTCCACCACACGCGGGCGGCCGGCAGGATGCCGGTGCTGTCGTAGACGACGATGCGCGCGCCGTCGCCGAGGCCCAGCTTGCGCACCCGAGAAGCGAACTTCACGCCGCTGGCCAGCATGTGCGGCAGGGGCGAGGTCTCGTCGGCTATTTCGTCGATGTCGAAGAACACCGCGCCGGGGATGTGGCCGGCCTCGAATTCCTCTTTCGGGTCGCGCGGCGTGCCGGGCATGAACCACGAGGCGTCGACGATGCGCACGTCCGGGGCGTCGAGGTGGTCGGCCAGCCAGGCGGTCGAGACGAGCGGGTCGATGAGCGTGGCGGACATGACGGGCCTCTTGCGGGCTTGGGAACGCGAGGGCGGCAACTTCACGTGCGTCGCTCGCCCACGCAAGCGCGCCCTTACAGCCAGGGCGGCGTCGGCAGGCCTTTTTCGGCCAGGAAGGCGGGGTTGAAGAGCTTGCTCTGGTAGCGCGAGCCGTGGTCGCAGAGGATGGTCACGATGGTGTGGCCGGGGCCCAGGTCCCTGGCCAGGCGCACGGCGCCGGCGACGTTGATCCCCGTGGAGCCGCCCAGGCACAGGCCCTCGTGTTGCACCAGGTCGAAGATCTGCTCCATCATCTCCTCGTCGGAGACGCGGTAGGGATGGTCGATGGCCAGGCCTTCGAGGTTGGCGGTGATGCGGCCCTGGCCGATGCCCTCGCTGATCGAGTTGCCCTCGGCCTTCAGTTCGCCGTCGGCGTACCAGCTGTAGAGCGAGGCGCCGCCCGGGTCGGCCAGGCCGATCTTCACGCCCGGCTTGCGCTCGCGCAGGGCCTGGGCCACGCCCGCCAGGGTGCCGCCCGAGCCGACGGCGCAGATGAAGCCGTCGACCTTGCCGTCGGTCTGCTCCCAGATCTCCGGGCCGGTCGTCTGGTAGTGGGCCTGCCGGTTGGCGACGTTGTCGAACTGGTTGGCCCAGATCGCGCCGTTCGGCTCGGTCTTGGCCAGCTCCTCGGCCAGGCGGCCGGAATAGCGGACGTAGTTGTCGGGGTTGGAGTAGGGGACGGCGTCCACCTCGACCAGCTCGGCGCCGAGCAGGCGGATGGCGTCCTTTTTCTCCTGGCTCTGGGTGCGCGGGATGACGATCGTCGTCTTGTAGCCCAGGGCCGAGGCGACCATGGCCAGGCCGATGCCGGTGTTGCCGGCCGTGCCTTCGACCACCCGGCCGCCCGGGCGCAGCAGGCCCTTGGCTTCGGCGTCGCGGATGATGCTGAGCGCGGCGCGGTCCTTCACCGACTGGCCGGGGTTCATGAACTCGGCCTTGCCCAGGATCTCGCAGCCGGTGGCCTCGCTGGCGCGGTTCAGGCGGATCAGCGGCGTGTTGCCGATGGCTTCGAGAACGTTGGGCGTGACGGGCATGGTCGAAATCTTACGTCTTCGCGCGGGAAAGCGCCGTTAGGGCCAGGGTAGATCGCGATGCGGCCGCCCGGATCAATCCAGATTTCCTGAAAGCGCCGGTCCAGAGCCTGCCAATTTTGGATGAAGCATCCAAAATTGGCAGGCTCCAGTTTCAAAGATTTGGAGCGCGCCCGGGCGGGTTAGCCGCGCGCACCTAACCCTGGCGCGCTCCGGGCTCAGCATCAGTGCGTCGTCGGCTGGGTCTGGATGACGTTGAGCAGGGCGAGGCCCCCGGCCGTGGCCGTCGCCGCGCACCAGGCCCCGCACAGCCCTTCTATGCCCACGAGGCTGTTCTCAACCGCGTCGGCCATGATGCCCTCGGCCACCAGAGAGGAGGGCTCGCCCAGCAGCTGGTTGTCGTGCAGCTCGCGGCACCAGGCGCCGACCGCCTCGGTCGGCGTCTCGGCGTCGAACTGCGAGAGGTAGGTGCCGCCGTGATAGTCCAGGACCAGGGTGAAGAGCGACACTGCACGTCTCCTAGCTGCGACTTAGGCCCAATTGAATGACATTGGTCCGCTCCGTGCGGAAGCCCGCTTCGCAATAGGCCAGGTAGAACTTCCAGAGCCGGCGGAAGCGTTCGTCGAAGCCCAGCGGGCGGATGTCGTCCCAGGCCGCTTCGAACCGCTTGCTCCATTGCGACAGGGTGTCGGCGTAGTCCTGGCCAAAGCGCCGGACGTTTTCCCAGGCAAGGCCGGCCCTGTCGGTCTCCTGCTTCAGGCGCTGCTCGCTGGGCAGCATGCCGCCCGGGAACACGTAGCGCTGGATGAAGTCGGTCTGCCGACGGTAGTGGGCGAAGAGCTCGTCGCGGATGGTGATGATCTGCAGGCCGGCCAGGCCGCCGGGCGCCAGCAGATCATGGATCCTGCCGAAATAGGTCGGCCAGTATTCCTCGCCGACCGCCTCGAACATCTCGACCGAGACCACGCCGTCGAAGCGGCCCTGGACGTCGCGATAGTCCACCAGCTGGATGTCGACCTTGTCGGCCAGGCCCTGGGCGAAGAGGCGCTTGCGGGCGAACTCGTGCTGGGCCGGCGAGATGGTGATCGCCGTCACCTTGGCGCCGACCTCCCTGGCCGCGTACTCGGCGAAGCCGCCCCAGCCGCAGCCGATTTCCAGCACGTGCTTGTCGGGCGTCAGGGCGATCGACTGGGCCAGGGCCTCGTACTTGCGGGTCTGGGCGGCCTCCAGCGCGGCGTGGCGATCCTGGTCCCAGAGGGCCGACGAATAGGTCATCGTCGGGTCCAGCCACTGGGCATAGAAAGCGTTGCCCAGGTCGTAGTGGGCGTGGATGTTGCGCTTGGAGCCTTCGCGGTCGTTGCGCCGCGAGCGGTGGAACAGCAGGTTCATCAGCCGCGTCAGCGGATTGCCCTGCACCAGGGCGGCCAGCTTGTCGAAGTTTAGGGCGAAGGCGGTCAGCACGGCCGGAAGGTCGGGGGTGTCCCACTCGCCGGCCATGTAGCCCTCGGCGAAGCCGATGTCGCCCGAGGCGAAAGCCCGCCGGATGAAGCGGTAGTCGCGCACCCGCACCACGGCTTCGGGACCGGGCGTGCGGCCGTCGATGCGGATGGGCTGGCCCGTGGGCAGGACGAAGGTCAGGGACCCGATCGCCCAGTTCTCGCACGCGACCCGGATAGCCGCGCGGAAAGCCGCCGGGGCGGCGCGGAGGTGGTCGTTACGCCAAGAGGCGTGCAGGGTGTCGGTCATCGGCGCTCCCGTCCCGTACCTGGGACAAAATCAGACCCCCAAAAAACCGAGTCTTCAGATGGGAACGTGCGCGGCTGTTCGCCAGGGGATCACTCCCCGGAAGCGTCACCGCGCAATTGGCGATAGGCCTCGAGAGCCCGCGCCCGCGCCTGTCCGTGATCGACGATGGGTCTGGCGTAGCTACGCTTGGCCTCGACCGAAAGATGCGCGGGCGCTGTCCAAGGTTGATGGATGACGCTGTCGGGCAGGTTGGCCAGCTCCGGAACCCACTTGCGGACATAGGCGCCCCTGGGGTCGAACTTCTCGCCCTGGCCGATCGGGTTGAAGATCCGGAAGTAGGGCGAGGCGTCGGCGCCGCTGCCGGCCACCCACTGCCAGTTGCCGACATTGTTGGCGAGGTCGGCGTCGACCAGGGTGTCCCAGAACCAGGACTCGCCGTCGCGCCAGTCGACCAGCAGGTGCTTGATCAGGAACGAGGCGGTGATCATCCGCACCCGGTTGTGCATGAAGCCGGTGGCCCACAGCTCGCGCATGCCCGCATCGACCAGCGGATACCCGGTGCGGCCCTCGATCCAGGCCTCCCGGCCCTTGGGGTTCTCCGTCCAGGGAAAGGCGTCGAACTCGGGCCGGAAGTTGCGCTCCGGCAGCTGGGGCCAGTTGAACAGGATCGAATGGTTGAATTCGCGCCAGCCCACCTCGGACAGGAACTTCTCGATCTCGCCGTGGGGCGCGTCGCCGGCCTCGGCGGCGGTGCGGGCGGCGGCCCAGACCTGGCGCGGACCGATCTCGCCGAAGTGCAGGTGCGGCGACAGGCGCGAGGTGGCCTCCAGGCCCGGCACGTCGCGGCCCTCGCCATAGCCGTCGACGGCGCCTGACAGAAAGTCGTCCAGCCGTTGCAGGGCGCCGGCCTCGCCGGGCGTCCAGATGGAAAAGCCCTTCGACCAGTCGGGCTTGCGCGGATGCAGGCCCCAGCCGTCGAGGGCGTCGCTGTGGGGCCAGTGCTCGGGGGCTTCCAGGCGCTTGGGAGCGCGTTCGACCTCGACATGGGTCAGGTGCGCCCGGGCGGCGCGCCAATAGGGGGTGAAGACCTTGTAGGGCTGCTTGGAGCCGTTCTGCACGGTCCAGGGCTCGTTCAGCAGGCCGGCGATGCAGCTTTCCACCACGACGCCGTCGGCCTTCAGCGCGGTCTTGATCTCGGCGTCGCGGGCGATGGCGGCCGGTTCGTACAGGCGATTCCAGACCACGCCAGCGGCCTGGGCGTGGACGATCACGTCCTTCAGCACCTGCTGCGCCGGGCCACGCCGCAGCACCAGTTTCGAGCCGATCGCTTTCAGGCTTTCGGAGAGCGCCCGCAGCGACTTGTCGAGCCACCACAGGGAGGCCGCGCCCATCGGCCGCACGCCGGGCGTCTCGTCGAGTATGTAGAGCGGGATCACCGGCCGGCCCGTGTCGGCGGCGGCCTTGAGGGCGGGATTGTCGGCCAGGCGCAGGTCGTTGCGCAGCCACACGATGACGGGTCCGGGAACGCCTGGATCGATCCGCACTTGCACCTTTCCGCCGTTGAGGCCACCTGTGGGCCAAATTCAGCGCCTACGTCTGTCGGCCTCACCTTTATTCGGAAGTCCCGCCTTGAGTCAGCCCGTCGCCCCCAACGCCGTCGTCCCCAATTCGGTTGTGGAAGTGAAGACCGAGACCGGCAAGGCCGTTCGTATCGGCAACGCCGAGCGCCTGACCTTCATCGCCGGTCCGTGCCAGATGGAAAGCCGCCAGCATGCGCTGGAGACGGCTCACGCCCTCAAGGAGATCGGCGAGCGCCTGGGCGTCGGCCTGATCTACAAGACCAGCTACGACAAGGCCAACCGCACCTCGGCGACGGCGGCGCGCGGCATCGGCCTCTATGACAGCCTGCCGATCTTCCAGGAGATCCGCGAGGTCACCGGCCTGCCGACCCTGACCGACGTGCACGAGATCAGCCACTGCGCCCCGGTGGCCGAGGCCGTCGACGTCATCCAGATCCCGGCCTTCCTGTGCCGCCAGACCGACCTGCTGCTGGCCGCGGCCGCCACCGGCCGGGCGATCAACATCAAGAAGGGTCAGTTCCTGGCCCCCTGGGACATGAAGAATGTCATCGCCAAGGTCACCGGCGCGGGCAATCCCAACGTCCTGGCCTGCGAGCGCGGCGCCTCGTTCGGCTACAACACCCTGGTCTCCGACATGCGCAGCTTGCCGATCATGAAGGAGATCGGCTGCCCGGTGGTGTTCGACGCCACCCATAGCGTGCAACAGCCGGGCGGGCAGGGCACGTCGTCGGGCGGCCAGCGCGAGTTCGTGCCGGTGCTGGCCCGCGCCGCCGTCTCGATCGGCGTGGCCATGGTGTTCATGGAAACCCACCCCGACCCCGACCACGCTCCGTCGGACGGCCCCAACATGGTGCCGCTGAGCCAGTTCGAAGGCCTGGTGGCCGAACTGCTGGAGTTCGACGCCCTGGCCAAGCGCAAGCTGGCGGCTTGAGGCAGGGCTGTCGGGCGGCGCGTTGCCGCGCCGGTCGAGGGCTTATCATCTATCCAAAGAAGTTCGCCTCCCTCGCCCTCGTGGCGAGGGCCCATGCCGGCGTCTGCTCAGACCTCGGTCGTTCTGCCGAGATCTGAGTGGCGGAACCATGGATCCTGGGCACTAGGCCCAGGAAGGCGGGATTGGGTTGGCCGGGGAAGGTGACGGGTCTTCACGAGAAGCCCTCGCTATTGCCCCTCCATCCCCCTGTGCCATAACCCGCCCATGTCCAGACGCATCGTTCTCGTCACCGGCGGCGCCGGGTTCATCGGCTCCAACATCGTCGCCAAGCTCTGCGAGGATCCGGCGCTCGACGTCGTGGTCTGCGACTGGCTGGGCCAGGCCGCCGAAGGCAAGTGGCGCAACATCGCCAAGCACCCGATCGCCGACTTCGTCGCGCCCGAGCAGCTGTTCGACTGGCTGGCCGTGCGCGGCGACGAGGTCGAGCTGGTGATCCACATGGGCGCGATCTCCTCGACCACCGAGCCGGACGCCGACCTGATCGTGCAGTCCAACTTCGTGCTGTCGCGCGACCTGTGGCGGTGGTGCGCCAGGAACGGCACGCGCCTGATCTACGCCTCGTCGGCCGCCACCTATGGCGACGGCGACCAGGGCTTCGACGGCAAGGACGACATCGACAGCCTGATGGCTCTGCGCCCGCTGAACGCCTACGGCTGGTCCAAGGCGCTGTTCGACGTCTTCGCCGTGCGCGAGGCTGCCCGCGGTCACGCCCCGCCGCAGTGGGTGGGCTTGAAGTTCTTCAACGTCTACGGCCCCAACGAGGACCACAAGGGCGGCATGAAGTCGGTGGTCTGCCAGATCTGGCCGAAGATCCAGGCCGGCGAGGGTGTGCGCCTCTTCAAGTCGCACCATCCCGACTACGAGGACGGCGGCCAGTTGCGCGACTTCGTCTATGTGCGCGACGTCGCCGACGTCATCGCCTGGCTGGCCAAGAGCCCGCACGTCAACGGCGTCTACAATCTCGGCTCGGGCAAGGCCCGCTCGTTCAAGGACCTGGCCGAAGCCACCTTCAGCGCCGTCGCCCGCGAGCCCGAGATCACCTATTTCGACATGCCCGAGGTGCTGCGCGGCAAGTACCAGTACTTCACCCAGGCCGACATGAGCCGCCTGCGCGCGGCCGGCTACAACGCGCCGATGACCTCGCTGGAGGACGGCGTCGCCGACTACGTCGCCGGCTTCCTGAACACGGACGACCCCTACCGCTGACGAGAGGCCCGTCATGACCGCCGATCCCGCCGTTCTCGAAGTCGATTGCTGCGTGGTCGGGGGCGGTCCGGCGGGGATGATGGTCGGGCTGCTGTTGGCCCGGGCCGGGGTGAAGGTCGCGGTGCTTGAGAAGCACGGCGACTTCCTGCGCGATTTCCGGGGCGACACCGTCCATCCCTCGACCCTGCAGGCCGTGGCCGACCTGGGCTGGCTGGACGAGTTTCTGAAGCTGCCGCACACCGAGGTTCGCAGCCTGTCGGCGCAGATCGGCGACGAGACGATCCATCTGGCCGACTTCCATGGCCTGAAGACCGCCGCGCCGTTCGTCGCCCTGATGCCGCAATGGGACTTTCTCGACTTCCTGGCCGGCCAGGGGCGGCGCTATCCGACTTTCGACCTGCGGATGAACGCCGAGGCCCTGGGGGCGATCGAGCTTGGCGGCCGCATCGTCGGCGTGCAGGCGCGCACGCCCGACGGGCCGCTGGAGGTTCGCGCCCGGCTGGTGATCGCCGCCGACGGCCGCCGCTCGCTGTTGCGCGACGCCGCCGCCCTGCCGGTCGAGGACCTGGGCGCGCCGATGGACGTGCTGTGGATGCGGCTGTCCCGCAAGCCGACAGACGACCCGGAGGCGCCGCTGGGCCGCGCCAGCGCCGGGCGGCTGTTCGTCACCATTCCGCGCGAGGGCTACTATCAGTGCGGCTACGTCGCCGCGAAGGGTGGGTTCGACGCGATCAAGGCGGCCGGGATCGAGGCCTTCCGTCGGCAGGTGGCGCAGGCCGCGCCGGCATTGGCCGACCGCGTGGAGGAACTGGCCAGCTTCGACGACGTCCACCTGCTGACCGTCACCGTCGATCGCCTGACGCGGTGGTCCAAGCCGGGTTTGCTGTGCATCGGCGACGCCGCCCACGCCATGTCGCCGGTGGGCGGGGTGGGGATCAATCTGGCGGTCCAGGACGCGATCGCCGCCGCCAACCTCCTGCACGACGCCTTCGCGCTCGACGACGCTGCGCTGGAGGAGCGCGCCCAGGCCGTCCAGCGTCGCCGCCTGCCGCCGACCCGGGCCATGCAGTCGCTGCAGCTGCTGATCCAGAACCGCCTGGTCAGCGCCGCGCTCAGCGGCAGGCCCCTGAAGCCGCCGGCGGTGATGCGGCTCTTCGAGCGCTTCCCACGCCTGCGCCGCATCCCGGCCCGGGTGCTGGGTCTCGGCTTTCGCCTGGAGCGGGTGAGGTCGAAGAACGCCTTTCCCGGTTGACCAAGGGGCACGCTTGCGGAGCCTTGCCGCGCGCGTAACCTGAACCCTGATAAGTCGCCGGGACAGGCGTGCGTCAGGGAGTGGAACATGGTCGGCATCGCCGCCTGGGGCGCCTATGCGCCGCGCCTTCGCCTCAGCCGCAAGGCGGTGGTCGCCGCCAACGCCTGGATCGCGCCCGGCCTTGCCGGCAAGGCCAAGGGCGAGCGGTCGATGGCCAACTGGGACGAAGACGCCCTGACCATGGCCGTCGAGGCCGCCCGCGACGCCCTGGGGCCTGAAGACGAGGGCCGCGCCGCGATCGATGCGGCGATCTTCGCCTCCACGACCGCGCCCTTCGCCGATCGCCAGAACGCCGGGATCCTGGCCGCCGCCCTGACCCTGGAGCCCTCGATCGCCTCGGCCGACGTCACCGGCTCGCAGCGTTGCGGCCTGACGGCCCTGGGCCAGGCCCTGGACGCGGCCGCCGCCGGCAAGCGGGTGCTGGTCGCGGCCGGCGAGCACCGCCGGGCCCGCGCCGCTTCGCCCCAGGAGCTGGACTTCGGCGACGCCGCCGCCGCCTTCGTCGTCTCGCCCGACGGCGCCGCGGCGACGTTCCTCGGCCGGGGCACGGTCACCGACGACTTCGTCGATCACTTCCGGGGCTCGGACGCGCAGTTCGACTATGCCTGGGAGGAACGCTGGATCCGCGACGAGGGGATCGTCAAGCTGGTCCCGCCCGCCATCTGTGACGCGCTGGACGCGGCGGGCGTCTCGGCCGGCGAGGTGGACCACTTCTGCTTCCCTTCGGTCTTCCCCGGCATGGGCGCGACCCTGGCCAAGACGCTGGGCGTTCGCCCCGAAGCTGTCCGCGACACCCTGGCCGCTCAACTGGGCGAGGCCGGCGCCGCCCACGGCCCGCTGCTGCTGGCCCACGCGCTGGAGCAGGCCAAGCCGGGCGAGATCATCCTGGTCGCCCAGTTCGGCCAGGGCGCCGAGGCGCTGGTCTTCCGCGCCGGCGACGGGCCTGGAAACAGTGCGCCCGCCCGCGGGGTGACCGGCGCGCTCGCCGACCGCCAGGAAGAGACCAACTACCTGAAGTTCCTCGTCTTCAACGACCTCGTCGAATGGGACCGGGGCATGCGGGCCGAGAAGGACAACAAGACGGCCCTGACCACGCTCTATCGCAATCGCGACCAGATCCTGGGCCTGGTCGGCGGCCGCTGCCGCGAGACCGGCGTCGTCCAGTTTCCCCGCACCCGCATCTCGGTGGCCCCCAACAATCCGGCCGTCGACACCCAGGAACCGTACCGCTTCGCCGAGCGCCGGGCGCGGGTGCTGACCTATTCCGCCGACTACCTGACCTTCTCGATGAGCCCGCCCAATCACTACGGCATGATCGTCTTCGAGGGCGGCGGGCGGATCATGCTTGACATCACCGACGTGGCGCCGGGCGAGGTCGAGACCGGCCTGCCGGTGAAGATGGTCTTCCGCATCAAGGACCGCGACGAGAAGCGCGGTTTCGTCCGCTACTTCTGGAAGGCCGCGCCGGACCGGACAGCGGTGGCGGCGACCACGGCCCAGGCGGCGGAGTAGGCCGGTGTCAGAGCGCGCGCTTCACGTCGGTGGCGGCGAAGTCCTCGCCCTTGAACAGCAGAGGCAGGCCGCGCGCCTTGGCCAGGGCGTAGGCGAAGCAGTCGCCGAAGTTCAGGCCGTGGCGGCCGGAGCCGTACTTGGCGAAGGCCTGCTGCGCGAGCGCCAACTGCGGCGCGTCGAACGGCGCCAGGCCGACGTCGAATTCGTCGATGAAAAGGCTGATGTTCTCGACCTCGGGCTCGCCTTTTCGCCGCAGGCAGACGACCTGCAGTTCGAGGCGGGTCGCGGTCGACATCAGAAGAGCATCCGCGTCGGCGACGATCTTCATGAACGCGTCCGCCTCGGGCTCATCCCAGAGGATGGCCAGAACCGCGGACGTGTCGAGGATGATCACTTCGGCAGGCCGTCTTCGTCGTACAGCATCTCTTCTGGCGTTCGGGGATCGAGGATCGGAAGCGCGGCCGAACGCTTCTGCAGCTCGGCCATGAAAGCCAGCTTTTCCTCGCGTGTCTTGGCCTGCTGCGTAGGCGGCATGCGATCGCGTTCGGCTCGCACGGCGTGGGCGAACACGTCGCTCAGGCTCACGCCCTTACGATCCGCCAGTTCCTGCGCCAAGCGCAGCGTTTCCTCGTCGTGGATTACCATGCCCATGGGCGCGACGATACACCCGATCAATACGCCCGAGAAGGCGAGCTAAGGGAGACCCACGATGGCCAGCGGCATCCGCGACAAGGTCGCCATTCTCGGCATGGGCTGCAGCAAGTTCGGCGAGCGCTGGGACGCCGGGCCCGACGACCTGATGGTCGAGGCCTATGTCGAGGCGATGGCCGACGCCGGGATCGAGGCCAGCCAGCTCGACGCGGCCTGGTTCTCGACCCACATCGACGAGATCGGCACGGGCAAGGGCGGCACGCCGCTGTCGATCGCGCTGCGCCTGCCCAACATCGCCGTCACCCGGGTGGAGAATTTCTGCGCCTCGGGCTCGGAGGCCTTCCGCGGGGCGGTCTACGCCGTGGCGGCCGGGGCGGCCGACATCGCCCTGGCCGTCGGGGTCGAGAAGCTGAAGGACACCGGCTATGGGGGCCTGCCGTTCGGCGCGCCGGGCACGCTGACGCCGCAGGTCATGCCCAATGGCTCGGCCCCCGGCAACTTCGCCCAGCTGGCCAGCGCCTATCGCGCCAAGCACGGGGTCTCGAAGGAGGATCTGAAGCGGGCCATCGCCCACGTTTCGGTCAAGAGCCACGCCAACGGCGCCAAGAACCCCAAGGCTCACCTGCGCAAAGCCATCACCGCCGAGCAGGCCCTGAACGCGCCGATCATCGCCGAGCCGCTGGGCCTGTTCGACTGCTGCGGCGTCTCGGACGGCGCGGCCGCGGCGATCGTCACCACGCCGGAGATCGCCCGGGCCCTTGGCAAGCACGACCTAGTCACGGTCAAGGCGCTGCAGCTGTCGGTCTCCAACGGCTACGAGAGCCAGTACAACGGCTGGGACGGCAGCCACTTCCACACCGCCCGCATCGCCGCCGGCAAGGCCTACAAGGAGGCCGGCATCGAGCGCCCGCGCGAGCAGATCTCGATGATGGAGGTGCACGACTGCTTCTCGGTGACCGAGCTGGTCACCATGGAGGACCTCTTCATCTCGGCCGAGGGGCGAGGCTGGCGCGACGTGCTGGACGGCTTCTACGATGCCGACGGCGGGGTGCCGTGCCAGATCGACGGCGGCCTCAAGTGCTTCGGCCATCCGATCGGCGCGTCTGGCCTGCGCATGCTCTACGAGATGTACCTGCAGCTTCAGGGACGGGCCGGCGAGCGCCAGCTGCGTGATCCCCTTATCGGCATGACCCATAACCTCGGCGGCGCGCCGGCCAGCAATGTCTGCTCGGTGGCCATCATCGGACGGGAAGGGGCGTAGTGCGCCGCCGCGCTCTGGTGTAGTCGAGGGGCATGGCGGGACGCTTCAAGGGTTTCAAGCGCTGGATCTTCGTCGGATGCGTCCTCTTCCTGGGGACCGTCCTGACGGCGGCGTTCTATTGGCGCTACGACATCCTGCGCACCACCCTCGACCCGAAGGTGCCGTTCCAGACCTACGATCCGCCGCCGGCCCCCAACTACGCCGATCCGGCCGCCTGGGCGCTGCTGCCGAGGGGCGCGACCGGCATGGACCGCGCCGCCGACGTCTTCTTCGTGCACCCGACCACCTTCGACGGCGGGCGGGACTGGAACGCGCCCTACGACCAGCCCAAGGCCAGCCGCTATCTGAACCGCGTGGTGCTGCCCAACTACGCCGCGCCGTTCGCGCGGGTGGGGCGGATCTTCGCGCCGCACTACCGGCAGGCCAGCCTCTACACCTTCCTGACCTTGCGCGACGACGCCCGCGAGGCCCGCCGCTTCGCCTATGGCGACGTGCGCGAGGCCTTCCGCGCCTGGCGCGACCGCTACGACAAGGGCCGGCCGCTGGTGATCGTCGGGGTGGAGCAGGGCGGGAGCCTGGCCGCCCGGCTGGTCGCCGACGAGATCGCGCCCGACCCGGCGATGAAGGCCCGCCTGGCCGGGGTCTATCTGATCGAGACCGCCGTGCCCGCCGACGAATATGTCTCGACCTCGCCGGTCCCGGCCTGCGTGCGCCGCGATGAGGCCGGCTGCGCGGTGGCCTGGGCCTCGCTGACCGACGGCGACTTCCAGAAGGCCCAGGAGCTGCTCGCCCGCTCCCTGACCTGGATCGGCGGCGACCAGCTTGAGAACCTCAACGGCCGCCAGCCGCTGTGCGTCAACCCGGTGTTCGGGGCGCGCACCGACGAGCGCGCTCCGGCCCGCCTGAACCTGGGCGCCGTCAACGCCACGGGCCTGGAATGGGGCGCCCGCCCGGCCTTCCTCAAGCGCCAGGTCTGGGCCCAGTGCGAGAACGGCCTGCTGCACACCGGGAGGCCCAAGTCGCCGTCCCTGCGGGACACCGGCTCGTGGACGGATCGCCGCAAGGTGGACGGCTACAACCTGTTCTGGGCGGATATCGAGGCGGATGCGGCCGCGCGGGTGGCGGCGCTGGGAAAGCGGCCGACGGGCTTAGCTCCTAAGGGACCTCTCCTTCCGTAAAATCCCCGCGAAAGCGGGGACCCAGGCTTTTTCTGCAACCCACGGCGCTCGACGATAAAACACCTGGGTCCCCGCTTTCGCGGGGATTTTACGGGGTGGTGGACTGACGGGAGTGGGGCCGCCGTAGGCCGGCTACCCCGCGTCGTTGAGCCCCGACGCCGGCTTCCAGTCGAACAGCGCTTGCAGCGTGCGCACCGCCTCGCCGCGTGGCGAGGTCAGGCCGGGGTCGCGGGCCAGGATCAGGCGGGCGTCGTCGGCGGCGACGGCGATCAGGTCGCGGTGGGCGACGGGGTCGGCCAGGCGGTAGGCGGGGAAGCCGCTCTGCTTGAGGCCCAGCGGATCGCCGCCGCCGCGCAGCTCCAGGTCCTTCTCGGCGATCTCGAAGCCGTCGTCGGAGCGGCGCAGGATGTCGAGCCGCTGCTGGGCGACTTCCGACAGCGGTGGGTCGTAGAGCAGCACGCAGGAGCTTTCGCGCATGCCCCGTCCCACGCGCCCGCGAAGCTGGTGAAGCTGGGCCAGGCCAAAGCGGTCGGCGTGTTCGATGACCATGATGCTGGCGTTGGGCACGTTGACGCCGACCTCGACCACGGTGGTGGCGACCAGCACCCCGACCTCGCCGTCGACGAAGGCCTGCATGACCGCGTCCTTCTCGGCCGCCGGCATCTGGCCGTGCACCAGGCCGACGCGCGAGCCCAGGATCTTCTTCAGGTCCGCCGCGCGATCCTCGGCCGCCCGCAGGTCCACCTTCTCGGATTCCGAGACCAGCGGGCAGATCCAGAAGGCCTGGGCGCCGCCCTCGATGGCGACCCGCAGGCGATCGACGATCTCGGGCACGCGCGGCGTCGGCGCGGCGCGGGTGGCGACCGGCGTGCGGCCCGGCGGCTTTTCGTCGATGCGCGAGACGTCGAGATCGCCGAACACAGTCAGTTCCAGCGTTCGGGGGATGGGCGTCGCCGACATGGCCAGCAGGTGGACGCCGTCGCCCTTCTCCTGAAGCCGCCGGCGCTCGTTGACGCCGAAGCGGTGCTGCTCGTCGATGATGGTCAGGGCCAGGCTGTTGAAGGCCACATCGTCCTGGAAGAGGGCGTGGGTGCCCACGGCCACGGCGGCCGAGCCGTCGGCCAGCTTCTGGAGCTTGGCGGTTCGCGCCGCGCCCTTGTCGCGGCCGGTCAGCAGAACGACGGCCAGGCCCTGGGCCTCCAGCGGCGGGGCCAGGGTCTCGTAGTGCTGGCGGGCCAGGATCTCGGTCGGGGCCATCAGGGCCGACTGGAATCCGGCGCCGGCCGCGTCGGCCATGGCCAGCATGGCCACCACCGTCTTGCCCGAGCCGACGTCGCCTTGCAGCAGCCGGCTCATCCGCTCGCCGTGGGCGAGGTCGCCGCGCACTTCGGCCAGCGCCCGCACCTGGGCGCCGGTCAGGCGGAAGGGCAGGGCCTTTTCGGCCGCCTCGGCCAGGTCGCCGGAGACGATGCGCGGCCCCGGCTGGGCGCGTTTGCCGGCCTTGCGCTGGGCCAGGGCCAGCTGGTGGGCCAGCAGCTCGTCATAGGCCAGGCGCCGGCGGGCGCGCGACAGCGGCGAGAGGTCGGCTTCGCTTTCGGGGCCATGCAGCCGCTCGAAGGCCTCGCGCCAAGGCGGCAGGCCCTCGCGTTCCAGCCAGGCGGGATCCTGCCACTCGGGCAACTGCGGCGCGCGCGACAGGGCCTCCAGGGCGAACTTGCGGAAGGTGCGCGAAGGCAGGCCCGCCGTGGCGGGGTAGACCGGTTCCACGGGCGGGATCTCGTCGACCCGCTCGGCCTCGAGCATGTAGTCGGGGTGAGCGACCTGGATCTCCGAGCCGTAACGCTCGACCTTGCCGCTGACCGCGCGCCGCGCGCCCACCGGATGCTGGCGCTCCAGGTGCGGGCCGTGGCCCTTGAACCAGGTCAGGGTGACGAAGCCGGTGTCGTCCCAGCCGCGGATCCGCCAGGGCTGGCCGGCGCGCTGCGGCGGCAGGTGGGCGTCGATGGTGACGACGAAGGTCGCCACCTGACCGTCCTGGGCCAGGGCGGCCGTGGTCGGCGTGCGGCGGATCAGGGCCTGGGGCAGGCTGAACAGCACGTCGCGCACCAGCGACCCGGCCAGCCTCTCGACCAGGGGCGCGACGCGAGGCCCCACCCCCTTCAGGGTCGAGATCGCGGCGTACAGCGGAAAGAGCGACTCGGGGCGCATCGGCGGCAGGATAGCCAAGCCGCGCTGTTCCCGTCCCGTTCGCCTTGCGCGAATTTGTGGATCGGCTCGACTGGCGCGTCATTTCACCGAGAGTCGTGCATGCCCTTCGCCACCCATCGCGGCCAGAAGATCCACTACACGGTCGAGGGCCAGGGGCCGCTCGTGGTGCTGCAGCACGGTCTGTTCATGGACGCCGCCAGCTGGCGAGCCAACGGCTTTGTCGCCGCTCTGGCGAGGCGCTTCACGGTGGCCTGCATCGACTCCCTGGGCCATGGGCTCAGCGACAAGCCGTCGGAGCCCTCGCTCTACGACCAGGAACAGAGGGCGGGCGACATCGTGGCCGTGCTCGACGCCCTGGGCGCGGAGAAGGCCCATCTGGTCGGCTATTCGATGGGCGCCTGGATGGCGGTGGGGGTGGCCAAGCATCACCCCGAACGCCTGGCCTCGCTGACCGTCGGCGGCTGGGACTTGGTCAATGGCGTGCCCAAGGGACCGGCCGGACCGATCCGCTTCGACATCTTCTGGGGCTTCTCCCAGCAGGTCGCGCCGGCGCTGGTGGCCTGGGTCACGCCGGAGATCGTGCCGGCGATGCAGGCCTGCTTCGAAGCGCTGGGCCAATTGGACGGCGCGCCCGAGGCGGTGCTCGGGGCGGGCGTTCCGGTGCTGCTGTGGGACGGGATCGCCGATCCCTATCACGGGCCGTCCCAAGCCTTCGCGGCGGAGAACGGTCTGCCGTTCGTGTCGACGGCCGGCGATCACCTGGGGGCGATCATCACGCCGGCCTCTGACGTGGTCGAGCGGCTCGGCGAGTTCTTCGCCGAGGCTCGAGGTTAGTCTTTAGGCGCTTCGGGGGACGGTTCGGGGTTGCCGACCGGCGACAGCGCCGCCAGCAGATCGGCCAGTTCGTCGGCGCGGGCGGCGCCCGAGACGTTCAGGCGCACGTAGAGATATTCAGCCGCATGCTTCTCGACGGCTTCGGAAAAGCCGCGCGTGGAGTCATGCAGATTGTTGGCTTCGCCAGCGAACACCACGTCGCCTTCGGCGTTGAGATACAGGTAATTGCCAGCGATCGTGGTCCGCGGGTCGCGATCCTCGGCCAGCTTGTAGCGATAGACGGCGCCGGAGGCGCCTTTCAGGTCGATATAGGGTTTCACGAATCCTCGCCTCTAGACACACGGCGTAGCCCGGAGGCGTGCCGGGCGCCAGAGGCCAAATTATGGCTGCAAGCTTCGCAATTTACTGAGAAACCTTTGGGTACGTTCCTGACGGGGCGATGCGAAAAGCTCCGCCGACGGTCCCGCTTCGAGAATACGGCCCTCGTCCATGAAGATCGTGCGGTCGGCGACCTCGCGCGCGAACTCCATCTGATGGGTGACGATGACCATGGTTCGCTTCTCGGCGGCGAGGTCGCGGATCACCGCCAGCACCTCGCCCACCAGCTCCGGATCGAGGGCCGAGGTCGGCTCGTCGAACAGGATGACCTCGGGGTCCATGGCCAGGGCCCGGGCGATGGCGCAGCGCTGCTGCTGGCCGCCGGAGAGGGCGCGGGGATAGGCGTCGGCGCGATGGGCGAGGCCGACCTTGGTCAGCAGGGCCAGGGCCTTCTCGCGGGCCTTGGCGGGCGGATCGCCGCGCACCACGATCGGCGCCTCGGCGACGTTCTGCGCCGCGGTGCGATGCGGGAAGAGGTTGAAGCTCTGGAACACGAAGCCGACCCGGCCCTTCAGCGCCCGGGCCAGGGGAACCTTGCCGCCGGCCGCGACGCCGGCGATCGACAGCGTGCCGCCGTCCAGCGCCTCCAGTCCGGCCAGGCACCGCAGCAGGGTGCTCTTGCCCGAGCCGCTGGGACCGATGACGGCCACCACCTCGCCAGGGGCGACGTCGAGGTCGACGCCGTCCAGCACCGTGGTGTCGCCGAACCGCTTGACGAGGCCCTGGGCCAGGATGGCGCTCATCGGCGGGCCTCCGCACGGCGTTCCAGCCAGCCCTGGCCCAGGGCGAGCAGGCTGGAGACGATCCAGTAGATGGCCGCGGCGCTGAGATACATGGCGAAGATCTCGTAGGTGCGGGCGGTGATCAGCTGGGCCTGGCGGAACAGTTCGGGCACCTGGATGGTGGCGGCCAGGGAGGTGTCCTTCACCAGGCTGATGAAGCTGTTGGACAGCGGGGCCACGGCGGTGCGGGCCGCTTGGGGCAGGATGATGCGGCGCATGGCCTGGCCGCGGGTCAGGCCCAGCACGGCGGCGGCCTCCCATTGTCCCTTGTCGACGGCGGCGATGGCGCTGCGCAGGATCTCGCCGGCATAGGCTGCGACGTTCAGCGAAAAGCCGATGCCGGCCGCGACCAGCGGCGGCAGTTCCAGCCCCAGCTGCGGCAGGCCGTAGTAGATCAGGAACAGCTGCACCAGCAGCGGCGTCCCCCGGAAGGCCGAGACATAGATCGCCGCCGGCCAGCGCAGCAGCGGCGATCGCGACAGCCGCATCAAGGCCAGGCCAAAACCGAGCACGAGGCCCAGGCCCATGCCGATCAGGCTGAGCGCCACGGTGTAGACCGCGCCTTTCAGCAGCAGCGGGGTCGACTGGGCGATGAGCTCGGCGGCGGTCATCGGCTACAGCGTCACGTCCTGGGCGAACCATTTCTGCGAGATGGCGGCCAGCCGGCCGTCGGCGCGCAGGGCGTCGATGGCCTGGTCGATCAGCACCTTCAGGGCGGGATCGCGCTTCATGACCACGCCCTGGCTCTGCGGGGCGAAGGGCGGGCCTGCGGCGACGAGGTCGGGGGCGGTCTTCAGGAAGTCGGCGGCGACCAGGCGGTCGTTCAGCACCGCGTCGATGCGACCGGCCCGCAGGTCCTGGTACTTGGTCGGATCGTCGTCATAGGTGCGGATCTGCGCTTTCGGCTGGTTGTCGCGCAGCCACTGCTCGTAGTGGGTGCCCAGGCCCACGCCGACCTTCTTGCCGGCCAGGTCGGCGGGGCCGACGACGCCGCCCTTGCCCTTGGGCGTGATGATCAGGATGCCCGAGACCGTGTAGGGCTTGGAGAAGTCGTACTTGGCCTCGCGCTCGGGCGTGATGGTGATCTGGTTGATGACGACGTCGGTGCGGCCCGACTCGAGCGCGCCCAGCAGGCCGGCGAACGGCGCGGGGAAGAACTCGGGTTTCACCTTCATCTGCTCGGCCAGGGCCCTGGCGAAGTCGACGTCGAAGCCGGTCAGCTGGCCGTCGGCGCCCTGGAAATTGAACGGCGGATAGGTGCCTTCCAGGCCGATACGGAGGGTCTTGGTCGCCTCGACCCGCGCCGCGCCGCTCTGGCCCGCGCCGGCCTCCTTGCCGCCGCAGCCGGCCAAGGTGAGGGCGCTTCCGGCGCCCAGGCCCAGCAGGACGTCACGACGGGCAAGGAATCGCATGGCGGGCCTCGAAGCAAAGGTCATCAGCGCAGTTCTATACCGAGGCTTGGCCGCCGCCAGGGGGAAGACGCTTGTGTGACCGTCGATGCGCGACCTGACGGCGATTTAACCTGACGCGGAGCATCGGCTCTGGCTTGCTGCCGCCAGTTTCAGTTGGGGGACTTGAAAGATGGCCCAGAGCTTCGATCCGGCGGCGGCCACCGCCGCCTATCTGGCGCAGCTGCCGCCCGAGGCCCACGCCAAGGCGACGGCCTACACCCAGGGCGGCCACTGGCTGCTGCTGTGGGGCGCGCTGGTCGCCATCCTCGTCTCGTTCCTGATCGTCCGCAGCGGCCTGCTGACCGGGCTGCGGCGCAAGGTCGAGGGGCGGCGCACGCGGCCCGTGCTGGCCAGTTTCGTGGTCGGGGTCGTCTATCTGGTCGTCGACAGCGTGCTGTCGCTGCCGTGGGCGGTCTACAGCCAGTGGTGGCGGCAGAAGCAGTACGGCCTGACCAGCCAGGCCTTCAGCGGCTGGCTGATCGAGGGCGCGATCTCTCTGGCCATCACCGCCGTGATCGGCGGCCTGTTCTTCACGCTGCTCTACGCCCTGATCCGAAAGGCGCCGCGCACCTGGTGGGTGTGGAGCGGCGGCCTGACGGCGGTGTTTATCGCCGCCAGCCTCTTGCTGGCGCCGCTCTATATCGAGCCGATCTTCAACCACTACACGCCCGCGCCCGCCGGTCCGGTGCGCGACGAGGTCGCAGCCATGGCCAAGACCGTCGGCGTGCCGTCCGACAAGATCTTCGTCTATGACGGCTCAAAGCAGTCCAACGCCTATACCGCCAACGTCTCGGGCCTGTTCGGCTCGGCCCGCGTCGCCATGAGCGACACCATGTTCAAGAAGGGCGCGGACATCGCCGAGGTGCGCGGCGTAGTCGGCCACGAGATGGGCCACTACGCCCATCAGCATTCGATCTGGATCGCCGGGGTCATGAGCCTGCTGGCGATCGCCGCCTTCTTCCTGGTCGACCGCCTGTTCGCCCCGGCCGCGCGCCTGCTGGGCGCCGACCAGGTCAGGGGCGTGGCCGATCCGGCCGGCCTGCCGGTGCTGAGCGCCGTGCTGACCGTGCTGTTCCTGCTGGCGACGCCGGTGACCAGCAGCCTGATCCGCATCGCCGAAAGTGACGCCGACCGCTTCAGCCTGGTGCACTTCAACGAGCCGGACGGCCTGGCCAAGGCCCTGGTCAAGACCATCGAATACCGCGCCGCCACGCCGGGCCGGCTGGAGGAGATCATCTTCTACGACCATCCCGCCGTCGGCCGCCGGATCCAGCGGGCGATGGACTGGAAGGCGGCGCATCCGAAGGCTTCGCCGACCGCGGCGCTCGACGCGGCGGCCAGGGCGGCCTTCGTGGGCCGTACGGTGATGTTGCCGCCGCCCATGCCCGTGGGGACGGGCGGCGTCGTTCTAAAAGCCGACGGTTCGTGGTTTCAGCGGCACGACTTCGGTGTGGAGCAGGGGCGCTATGCGATCGACGGCGGCAGGCTGTGCCTGACTTCCGAGAAGGGCGCGCGCACCTGCTACGCGATGGGCCGCAACGGCCAGGGCTGGACCCTGGCCGCCGAGGGCGGAGCGCCGGTTTCGGTGACGCTGGAGCCGATCGCCTGACGGCGTTCCGGCCGAGGCGTCAGCGCTTCCTGACGAACACCGTGCCGGCCGAATAGCCGGCGCCGAAGCTGCAGATCAGGCCCGTGTCGCCGGCGGCGAAGTCGTCGTTGGCGGTGTGGAAGGCGATGATCGAGCCGGCCGAGGAGGTGTTGGCGTATTCGTCGAGAATAATGACGTTCTCGCCGGCCTCGGGATCGCGGCCCAGCACCTTGCGGGCGATCAGGTCGTTCATGTTGATGTTGGCCTGGTGCAGCCACAGGCGCTTCAGGGCCGTGGCGTCCAGGCCGATGTCGCCAGCGTGCTCGACGATCATCTCGCTGACCATCGGCACCACCTCGCGGAACACCTTGCGGCCTTCCTGCACGAACAGCTTGTCCTTGGCGCCGATCCCTTCCGGGGCGGCGTTGTTGAGGAAGCCGAAGTTGTTGCGGATGTTGTTGGAGAACTGGGTCTTCAGGCGCGTGCCCAGGATCTCCCAGCCGCCCGTGGCCTGCGAGGCCTCTTCGATGATCACGGCCGTGGCCACGTCGCCGAAGATGAAGTGGCTGTCGCGGTCCTTGAAGTTCAGGTGGCCCGAGCAGATCTCCGGATTGACCATCAGCACGGCCTTGGCGCTGCCGGTGGCGATGAAGTCGGCGGCGGTCTTGATGCCGAAGGTAGCCGACGAGCAGGCGACGTTCATGTCGAAGGCGAAGCCCTCGATGCCGAGGGCCTGCTGCACCTCGATGGCCATGGCCGGATAGGCGCGCTGCATGTTCGAGGCCGCGCAGATCACCGCGCCGATCTCCGACACCGGCTTGCCCCAGGCGGCGATCGCCTGCTGCGCGGCCTTCACCGCCATCTCGGCCAGGATCGAGATCTGGTCGTTGGGACGCTCGGGCAGGACCGGCCGCATGACCTCGGGGTCGATGATGCCGTCCTTGTTCATCACGAAGCGCGACTTGATGCCTGAGGCCTTCTCGATGAATTCGGGCGAGGAGGGGGCCAGGGCGACCACTTCGCCGGCTTCGATCGCCTCGGCGTTGGCGGCGTTGAAGCGTTCGACATAGGCGTTGAAGGCGTCGACCAGTTCGGTGTTCGAGATGCTGAACGGCGGGGTGAAGAGTCCCGTGGCGGCGATGACGGCTTGATGCAAGGCGACTGTCCCGATGGCCGGCGCGCGACATGGGCGCGCCGATCTGATCACTGTTTGGTCGGGATCAATAGCACGCCCCGCGCCCGCGTCACCTGCTGCCGACCGTGTCCCTGGCGCATCGGCCGCGGCTATTCGCCCTGCCGTTGGGGAACCTTCCGGGGCTGGCCACAATCCCCGGTGCAAATGTCGGAAACGACACGCAATGGCCCCAAACAAGTCCGCGGACGGTCAAATACGGGCCGCGTTGGCCCCATACCCAGAGGAGGCTGAGGGAGCACAAGAAATCCCAGTACCATGGAGTAAAAAAATGAAGGTTCTCATGTCTGCGGCCCTGGCCGCCGCGTCGGTCGCTGCTGTTCCGGTTCTGGCCCATGCTCAATCGACGTCGCCGGAGATCTACGGCAACCTCGGTTACAACAGCTCGCGCGCGGAAGGCGCCGACACCGGCGCCATCCAAGGCCGCCTGGGCGCGAAGCTGACCCCGCACTTCGGCGTCGAGGGCGAACTGTCCGGCGGCGTGAAGGACGACAACATCGACCGCGCCGGCGTCCGCTCCAACCTCGAGCAGACCCACTCGGCGGCCGTCTATGGCGTCGGCTTCCTGCCGGTGACCCCGAACATCGACCTGATCGGCCGCATCGGCTACGGCAACACCCAGTTCAAGCAGACCACGGCCGGCGTGCAGAGCAAGTACGACGCCGACAGCGTCAACTACGGCGTCGGCGCCCAGTACAAGTTCGACGACAAGAACGGCGTGCGCGTCGACTACACGCGCCAGCAGTTCCGCGACAACGACGCCGACGACGCCAACGTCGTCTCGGTCGGCTACGCCCGGAAGTTCTAAGCTCCAGGCCTGAAACGAAGAAAGGCGCGTCGCCCTCGCGGGCGGCGCGCCTTTTCGTGTTCGGCTTCCGAGCGCGCGGTCAGACCGCGGGCGGAGCCTGTTCGGCCGTCGGGTAGTGATAGTGGTGGTGAACGGTCCCGGGACCGCTGAAGCCGTCGCGACCCTTGGGGTCCGGCCCGTAGCGGTTCGGACCAGGCGTGCCGTCGAGCAGGTCGAAGATGAAGATCACGAAGCCGCCGAACGGGATGAAGCCCAGCAGCAGCCAGAAGCCCGACTTGTCGCTGTCGTGCAGGCGGCGCACGCTGACGGCTAGGTACGGAATGAACAGGGCGAGAGTCACGAGGCCGAAGAGGCTGATCAGCAGCACGGCGGCGACGCCCGCGGCGGCGTCCGGCTGCGTCGACCCGTTGGCGCCCAGGCCGGTGAGCAAGATGGCGACGACGCTCGCCACCGTCAGGGCCAGGTACACCAAGACGCGGAACAGGAAGAACAGCCAGTATTCCGAGCGCGTGGCCCGCCCCTCGAACTCGGCGTACTTGCGCAACGGCTCCAGCATCTGCATCGAAAAGGTCCAGGATTTCGCGCGGAACGCGCATGGTTCGGTTTCGTCAAGTCTATGGGGTTGTAAGCCTCGCCGTAAAGCCGCCTCCGCCGCCGAGGCTTGACCCGGCGGTTCCCGCGTCCGAACGTTCTTGGAAAACAAGAGCATCGGGGGGAACGTTGAGTTTGATCATGGTCATTCAGCTGGCCGGCTCGGCCGTGGCCGTCGCCGCCTTGGTGGCGCTGGCCGCCTGGGCGCGACTCGCCCGGCCGACGCCGCCGCTCGACGTCGACGCGGCCATGCGCCTGCTGGCCGAGGAGTTTCCGGATCACCGCATCGACAGCGTCTGGCTGGCCGGCGACGGCGCCGGTCTGGTCGCCCGCTCGGGCGCCGAGGCGCTGGTGCTGTGGCGGCGCGGCGACAGCTATGTCGCCCGCAGCGCGCCCTGGGCCGGGGTCGTCGCTAGCGGCGCGCAGGACGGCCGGATCAGGCTGCCCGGCGTCGACGGCGCGCCGCGCCTCGTTCTGGGCGACCGGCCCTGGCCGCCGGTGGAGACGGCCGCGTGAAGCCGGCCTTCGATCCCGTCCAACTGGCCATCCCGTTCTTCGTGGTCGCCATCGTGCTGGAGGTGCTGCTGGCCCGCTTCGGCAAGGCCAAGGCCAACTACGAGCCCCGCGACGCGGCGACCTCGCTGATGATGGGCCTGGGCAACAGCATCGTCGGCCTGCTGACCGGCGGCGCGGTCTTCGCCGCCAGCCTGTGGGTCTACGAACATCGGATCTTCACGATCCCGATGAACGCCGTCTGGGCCTGGGTCGTGCTCTTCTTCGCCGAGGACCTGACCTACTACTGGTTTCATCGCCTGAGCCACGAGCGGCGGTTCTGGTGGGCCAGCCACGTCAACCACCACAGCTCGACGCACTACAATCTGACCACAGCGCTGCGGCAGACTTGGACCGGCGGGGTGGCCGGGACATGGCTGCTGTGGCTGCCGCTGTCGTTCCTGGGCTTTCCGCCGGCCATGGTGGCGATCCAGAAGGGGATCAGTCTCGTCTACCAGTTCTGGATCCACACCGAGGCGGTGCGCCGCATGCCGGGCTGGTTCGAGGCGGTGTTCAACACGCCCTCGCACCACCGGGTGCACCACGCCCGCAACGCCCGCTATCTCGACGCCAACTACGCCGGCATCCTGATCATCTGGGACCGGATGTTCGGCACCTTCATCCCCGAGGACGACGCCGAGCCGTGTCGCTACGGGATCGTGCGGAACCTGCCGAACTTCAACCTCTTCACCAACGTCTTCCACGAGTGGATCGGCATCGGCAAGGATCTGGCGGGGGCGCGTTCGCCGCGTGAGGTGGCGGGCTATCTGTTCGGCCCGCCAGGGTGGAGCCCGGACGGGTCGCGCGAGACCTCGCATACGCTGAAGGCCCGGTGGCGGGCGCGGGAAGAGAAGGCGGCGGCTGCCGACAACCATCCGTGAAATCCCCGCGAAAGCGGGGACCCAGGCTTTTTCTGCAACCCGCCGTGCTTGACGATAAAACACCTGGGTCCCCGCTTTCGCGGGGATTTTACGGGAGGATATTCCCGTACCCGGAGGTCAAGGTCGCTATTTCGCCTTCGCCAGCTCCACCGCATAAACCTGCTGACCGCCGTGCATGTTGGAGCGGAACACCAGCCACTTGCCGTCGGGCGTGAAGTTGACGTTGGGCTCCAGGCGGTAATCGTGGCCGCTCATGTTGACCAGGCGCTCGGCGTCGATGACGCCCGGGCGGATCAGGTGCTCGGAGTCGGGGGCGTGGATGCCGGCGACGTCCGGGATGCCGCGCGGATGCATCAGGTAGAGCCACTTTCCGTCCGGCGCGTGGGCGACCATCTCGGCGTCGCCGCCGTCGCCGGCGAACAGCTTGCCGTCGGGGCTGGAGTTGAAGTGCACCGACCAGGCGTTGCGCTCGACGTGGTACCAGGTGCGCTTGCCGGTGGCGATCTCATAGCCGGCCACCCAGAAGTCTTCGCCGCGCGGGGTCTGCAGGTCGTACCAGACGGTCTTGCCGTCGGTGCTGAACCATTCGTGCCCGGCGATCTCCATGTTCATGGTGCGGGTGTGGATCTTCACCGGCTTGGCGTCGGCCTGATCCGTGCGCAGCAGCCACAGGCGGTCGACCTTGTGCCAGGGACCCTCGTGGCAGAACATCAGCAGGTTCGGGTCGGTCGGCGAGAACTGCAGGTGGTTCAACCAGTCGGTCGCCGCGTGCACCACGCGCTTCTGGCCGGTGCGCAGGTCGATGACGAACATCTCCATCGGGATCTTCGAGTCGAGCCGCTCGTTCAGCCGCACCTCCTTGGCCTCGGCGAAGGGCAGGGGCTTGCCGTCCGGACCGTTGGCGGCGTAGGCGGCCTGATCATAGCGGGTGTCGCGCTTGAGCACGCCGTCGGGGCGGGTCTCGATCTTAGGATCGCTCACCACCACCCCGCCCAGCAGGGTCTCGTCGGCGTTGATCGTCTGGATGTCGCCACGGTCGAACGTGGCGACGATCCGGACCTTCCTGCTGTCGATATCGACGGCCTTGACCACGCGGGTCTCGCCCTCGGTGACGATGAAATAGGCCGAGCGCGTCTTGCGGCCGACGAACAGGAACTTGCCGTTCTCCTCGACCAGCGGCGCCAGCTTGCGGGTGGCCAGATCGACCGTGCTCAGGCCCTTGGGCGTGGAGATCACCAGCTTGTCGCCCTGGGGCGTGTAGCCGTTGAAGTTGAAGTAGAGACTGCTCGAGCCCGGCTCGTCCGACAGGCGCACGACGCGGTGGCCGGTGTCCTTGTCGATCCATTCGCGCGGCGGCTCGGCGGCCGGCGTTTGGGCCAGCGCGGAGGGCGCGAAGGCGGGCAGGGCGATGGCGAAAGCGGTCGCCAGGCCGATCAGGGCGTTCTTCACGGCTTCACCTTCACGATGGCGATGTCCGGACGTTCCGGGTTCTTCATGCCGTTACCCAGGAAGAAGCTGGTGTGCGGCGGCTGGTTGTAGGCGGTGTTCTGCCAGGCGATCCCGGCGCGATAGACCGGGTCGTGCATCAGGGTCACCAGACGGCGGTCGGTCGGATAGGGCGTGACGTAGATCCGCAGGAAGGTGTTGTCCTCCGAGCGCAGGATCAGCTCCTCGCGCCAGTCGCCCAGGATGTCGGCCGACAGGGTGGGGGTGGCCTTGGTGCCGTTGTTCGACAGCATGCCCTCGGCGGTGAACAGCACCTTGGTCTGGCCCGTGGTCCAGTCCCACTTGCTGATCTGGTTGCGGTCGAGCAGTTCGCGCAGTTCGTCGCCGTCCCACCAGATGCCGAAATTGGTCTGGCGCGGGTGCTTCACGCCTTCGATCGGCTTGCCCTTCACGGTGTAGAGCACGTCGGAATTGCTGGCCCAGACCTCGGCGCCGGGGAAGCGCGGGTCGATGTCGAAGGCCACGCCCCGGCCGGTGTCGCTTTGCGTCGGCGTGGTCCACAGCACTTCGCCGGTCTTGGCGTCGACCATGGCCGAGCCGATGCCGCCGTTCATCTTCGGGCTCTCGTTGACGCCGAAGCGCTCCAGGCCCGGACGGGTCGGATCGAGATCGCCCAGGTGCAGGGTGTCGCCGTGATAGAGCTTGGCGGTCCACAGCGGCTTGCCGTCGTCGTCGATCGCCATCGAGCCGTAGACGACCTCGTCGCGGCCGTCGCCGTCGACGTCGGCCACCGCCAGCTGGTGGTTGCCCTGGCCGCCGAAGCCTTCCGGCACGCCGGGGGCGGCGCTGTCGAACACCCAGCGCTGGACGATCTTGCCATCGCGGAAGTCCCAGGCGCTGACCGTCGTGCGGGCGTAGTAGCCGCGGCCCATGACGATGCTGGGCCGCTGGCCGTCCAGATAGGCGGTGCCGGCAAGGAAGCGGTCGGAGCGGTTGGCGTAGCCGTCGCCCCAGAGCTTGGTCATCTGCTCGGCGGTCGGCTGGTCGGTGGTCGGGTCGCGCGGAGCGGCGAAGCGGACCGAATCGAGCGCCGCGCCCGTGCGACCGTCGAACACGGTCAGGAACTCGGGACCCTTGAGGATGCGCCCGGTCAGCTTGGCCACCTTCGTGCCGTCCGGCTTGATCTCGGCGCCGGTCTTGTCGTTGGTCGGCCGCTCCTCGGGGCCTTCGCGCCAGTCGGCGTTCGGGTCGCCCAGCACCTTGCCGGTCCCGTCCACCGTGCCGTCGGAGGTGCGCACGGCGATCTCGGCCCGGCCGTCGCCGTCATAGTCGAAGACCTGGAACTGGGTGTAGTGCGCGCCGGCGCGGATGTTGCGGCCCAGGTCGATGCGCCACAGGCGCTTGCCGTCCAGGGTGTAGGCGTCCAGCAGCACCGGGCCGGTGTAGCCGGCGAAGGCGTTGTCCTTGGAGTTGGTCGGGTCCCACTTGAGGACGATCTCGTAGCGGCCGTCGCCGTCCAGGTCGCCGACCGAGGCGTCATTGGCGGTGTACTCGTAGGCCTGACCGTCCGGGGTGACGCCGCCGGGCGGCTTCTGCAGCGGGATCGTCAGGAAGCCGTCCTTCAGGGCGGCGGTCTCGCCGGCCAGGGCGACTTCCTTGCCCTTGATCACGGTCTTGAGGCTGTAGCGCGAGCCGGCGACGCCGGTCTTGTCGACGAAGTTGGTGGCGAAGGCGAGCGGCTTGGCGTTCAGCTTCTTGCCGTCGCGATAGAGGTTGAAGGCCAGGCCCAGGGCGTCGTCGCCGCTGAGGCGCCAGGACACCAGCACGCCGCCGTCGATGGCGGGGGCGGCGACCAGGCCGCGGTCGAGGCGTTCGGCCTGGCGGGGCGCGGCGAGGACGGGAAGCGCCAGCAGCGAGGCGGCGGCGGACGCCAGCATGGCGGCCTTGCGGAAGCGACGAGGCATGATTTCCCCCCAAAGGGACCTTGAACTTTGTTGCCGCGATCTTCGCACGACGGCCAGAACGCGCAACACATTTCCCATAAATTGCGTTGTGACTTCACATTGTGAAACTCGCTTGGCGCCGGTTGAGCGAGCCGCCGATTTCGCTTCTCGGTTTCGAGGCGCGGGGGCAGGGTGCCGGCGAGACAGATTTTCTGCGGGGTTCGCCCGCTAAATCTCAATTGACCCCACAGAGGTGGTGGGGATTTAAGCGGTCCAGCTTGACGCCGCGCCGGCGCCGGGAGGATGGCTGGCGCATTCTTATCTTCCAAGGCCTTCGGCCGCAGACGGATCCAGGACGACGATCAGACGATGACCGCCGATTCCCCCGCCGCGCAACGCCCCGTCGCGGCGCGCCGTCCCTTGTTCCGCCGTCGTTCGGCCATTCCCGGTTTCGGCCTGACCCTGGGCGTGACCCTGTCGGTCCTGTCGCTGATCGTGCTGATTCCGCTTTCGGCCGTGGCCCTGAAGGCCGCCGAGCTGTCGCCGAGCGAGTTCCTGGCCGCCGCCTTCTCGCAACGGGCGCTCGCCGCCTACCGCCTGACCTTCGGCGCGGCCCTGGTCGCGGCCGTCGTCAACGGCGTGTTCGGCGTGCTGACCGCCTGGGCGATGGTGCGCTACGAGTTCCCGGGCAAGACCGTGCTCAACGCCCTGGTCGACCTGCCGTTCGCCCTGCCGACCGCCGTGGCCGGCATCGCTCTGGCCACCCTCTACGCCCCCAACGGCTGGGTCGGGCAGTTCTTGACGCCTCTGGGCATCAAGGCCGCCTACAACCCGATCGGCGTGACCATCGCCCTGGTGTTCATCGGCCTGCCGTTCGTGGTGCGCACCATCGAGCCGGTGATGCGCGACCTGTCGGCCGACGTCGAGGAAGCCGCCGCCAGCCTGGGCGCCGGCCGCTTGGCCACCATCTGGCGGGTGATCCTGCCGGCCCTGGGCCCGGCCTGGCTGACCGGCTTCGCCATGGCCTTTGCACGGGGCGTGGGCGAGTACGGCTCGGTGATCTTCATCGCCGGCAACATGCCCTACAAGTCCGAGATCGCGCCGCTGCTGATCATCATCCAGCTGGAGCAGTTCCAGTACGCCCAGGCCGCCACGATCGCCGTGGTCATGCTGGTGGTCTCGTTCCTGATGCTGCTGGTGATCAACGCCATCCAGGCCTACTCGCGGAGGTTCGTCTGATGGCCCGCGCCCGTCACCCCACCGAGGATCCGACCTGGGTCAAGGCGCTGGTCCTGGCCGTCGTCGCGGCCTTCCTGGCGCTCGTCCTGATCCTGCCGCTGGCCGCCGTCTTCGCCGAGGCCCTGCGCAAGGGCCTGGCCGTGGCCATCGAGGCCATCGCCCACGCGGACGCCCTGGCGGCGGTCAAGCTGACCCTGATCACGGCAGCGATCACCGTGCCGTTCAACGTCGTCTTCGGCCTTTGCGCCGCCTGGGCCGTGGCCAAGCACGACTTTCCGGGCAAGGCGTTCCTGATCACCCTGATCGACCTGCCGTTCTCGGTGTCGCCGGTCGTGGCCGGCCTGATCTACGTGCTGGTGTTCGGCCTGCAGGGGTGGTTTGGCGAATGGCTGCTGGACCACGACATGAAAGTGATCTTCGCGGTGCCCGGCATCGTGCTGGCCACGATCTTCGTGACCTTCCCGTTCGTCGCCCGCGAACTGATCCCGCTGATGCAGGAGCAGGGCGTCAGCGAGGAGGAGGCCGCCATCTCGATGGGCGCCTCGGGCCTCTACACCTTCTGGCGGATCACCACGCCCAACGTGCGCTGGGGCCTGCTGTACGGCGTGCTGCTGTGCAACGCCCGCGCCATGGGCGAGTTCGGCGCTGTGTCGGTGGTCAGCGGCCACATCCGCGGCCTGACCAACACCATGCCGCTGCACGTCGAGATCCTCTACAACGAGTACGACTTCGTCGGGGCCTTCGCGGTCGCCGCGCTGCTCTGCCTGCTGGCCATCGTCACCCTCGTGCTCAAGACCGCCCTCGAAGTCGCCCAACCGGCCGTGCGCCGGGGCGGCCACTAACGGAACGCCGCCATGACCATCTCCATCCGTTCCGTCCAGAAGCAGTTCGGCCGCTACCCGGCGCTGAACAATGTCGACCTGGAGATCGCCGACGGCGAACTGCTGGCGCTGCTGGGGCCGTCGGGCTCGGGCAAGACCACGCTGCTGCGCGCCATCGCTGGCCTGGAATTTCCCGACAGCGGCCAGGTGCTGTTCCACGACAACGACGTGACCTACGCCTCGGCCGCCGCGCGCCGGGTGGGCTTCGTCTTCCAGCAGTACGCGCTGTTCAAGCACATGACCGTGGCCAAGAACATCGCGTTCGGCCTCGACGTGCGCAAGGGCAAGGACAAGCCGCCGAAGGCCGAGATCGCCCGACGCGTTGATGAGCTGCTGAAGCTGGTCGAGCTGGACGGCCTGGGCGGCCGCTATCCGTCGCAGCTGTCTGGCGGTCAGCGCCAGCGCGTGGCCCTGTCGCGGGCGCTCGCGGTGCAGCCTAGCGTGCTGCTGCTCGACGAGCCGTTCGGGGCCCTCGATGCGACGGTCCGCAAGTCGCTGCGCAAGGAGCTGCGTCGTGTGCACGACGCCACCGGCGTCACCACCATCTTCGTCACCCACGACCAGGAAGAGGCCCTGGAGCTGGCCGACCGCGTCGCCATCCTCAACAAGGGCAAGATCGAGCAGATCGGCACCCCGCGCGAGGTGCACGACAATCCGGTCTCGGCCTTCGTCTGCGGCTTCGTCGGCGAGGCCAGCCGCTTCGAGGGCCAGGTCTCGGGCGGTCGCTTCACGGCCGGCCCGCTGGTCCTGCCGGCGCCCGGCGTCGCCGATGGCGCGGCCGTGGGCTTTGTCCGTCCGCATGATTTCGTGCTGGCCGACGACGGCGTCGAGGCCAAGGTCGAGCGCGTCAACGTCCAGGGCGCCCTGGTGCGCGTCGACGCCGTCCTGGCCAGCGGCGGGCGGATCGAGATCGCCGCCTCGCGCGCCGACGCCGACCGCTTCGTCGGCTCGGTGAAGGTTGCGGCGGCCAAGAGCCACGTCTACGCGGCTTAAGTCACCAGATGCTCCCCCTCTGGGGGAGCTGTCGCGAAGCGACTGAGGGGGTCTGGCGCTGGCGCCGGCCCCCTCCGGCCCTCTGGTCGCCTCCCCCTGAGGGGGAGGCTCTACGAAACCGACCTACTGCTGTTGTTGTTGCTGCTGCTGACGCTGCTGGTCCTGATGGACCGCGGCGGCGTCGCCGCGGCGGCGGCCGCCGAAGGCGGCGGGCTTGGCCAGGCGCAGGAACTCCGGCTCGGCCAGGGCCGCGCGAGCCCGGCGCACCGTCACACCGACGGCCAGGTGGCTCTCGGCGTCGCCCTTGTAGACCCCGCGCGAAGGCGTGACGTCGGCATAGTCGCGGCCGACGGCCACGGCCACGTGGCGCTCGCCCGTCAGGCAGTTGTTGGTCGGATCGAAGCCCACCCAGCGCAGGCTGGGTAGGAAGACCTCGATCCAGGCGTGGGTCGCGTCGGGATCGGAGCGGTCGCCGGCGTCGCGGTCGGTGAACAGGTAGCCCGAGACATAGCGCGCGGGCAGGCCCCAGCTGCGGCAGATGGCCAGCATGATGTGGGCGAAGTCTTGGCAGACGCCGCTGCCGGCCTCCAGGGCCAGGTCGATCGGGCTGTCGGCGTCGGTGACGCCGGGCTGGTAGCCGAACGACTGGTAGAGGGTCTCGTTCAGCCGCTTCAGCGCCGTCAGCGGATCCTGACGGCGCAGGTCTTCCAGGTCGTGCTTGGCGATGAACGCCAGCAGTGCGTCGGTCGTCTGCACGAAGCCGTGCGGCCGCAGGAAGTCGAAGCACTCGCCGCGCACGAATTCGCTGCGCAGGCGGTCCCACTCGCCGGTGTCGAGCCTGTCGGGCAGGTCGGCGGCGCGTTCGGTCTCCACCGCCGAGCGGGCGATGATGGTCAGGCGGTCGTGCGGCTGGGGCACGTCGAAGTGATAGACCGCGTTGCCGAAGCTGTCGGCGTAGGAGAACAGCTGGCCGGCCGGATCGATGTCCAGCTCGAAGCTGACCAGCCGCTGGCGCGCGCCCTTCTGGGGCTGCATCCACAGCTCCATCAGGCTTTCGCGGACCGGCCGCTCGTAGTGGTACTGGGTGACGTGGCGGATTTCGAGCAGCATGGGATCAGGCCGGCAGTCGCAGTTCGAGGGGATAGGAGACGAAGGTTTCGTAGATGGCTTCGTGGATGCGGGCGCACTCGTTGACCACGGCGGTCAGCAGCGAGCCGGCCCCGCCGGCCTCAAGCTCGTCGACGTCGGCGAACTGAAGGCGGGCCTTCAGCTTGCCGGCCAGGCGCTCGGGCGCGGCGCGGCCGGCGGCCTCGACGTGGCGGGCCAGGGTCGCCAGGTGCTCCTCGATGCGCGAGGTGGCGAACCGGATCGAGCGGGGGAAGTCCTCGTCGAAGACCAGGAACTCCAGAATGTGCCGGGGCTCGATCTCGGCGGTGTAGACCCGCAGGTACGGCTCCAGCGCGCAGGCCATGCGCAGCAGGCTGACCAGCGCCAGGTGGTCGTTGATCTCGCGGCCGGGCGAGGG
This sequence comes from Caulobacter sp. SRI_008, assembly GCF_057586355.1. Lineage (NCBI taxonomy): Bacteria > Pseudomonadati > Pseudomonadota > Alphaproteobacteria > Caulobacterales > Caulobacteraceae > Caulobacter > Caulobacter sp. SRI_008. The sequence goes on along the minus strand of NZ_JBYCZS010000009.1, from coordinate 151,631 downwards.
CGCGAAGCACACCTCCAGCAGGCTGGAGACCAGCTGCGCCCGCTCCAGGTACATGCCCAGCATCATGAACCGCCAGCTTTCGCCGTGGCTCATGGTGGCGTCGGCCGCGCCCTTGAACAGGTGCACGTCAGCGATGACGTCGTGCAGGAAGGCCACCGAGTTGTCGGCGAACTCGGCCTCGGCATTGGGATCGGTGACCCGCAGATAAAGGACGTTCAGCCGCTCCCAGGTCTCTGTGGTGATCTGGTCGCGCACCTGGCGGGCGTTCTCGCGGGCCGTGGTCAGGGACGAGACCACCGAATTGGGGTCCGACCGGTCGAGCACCAGGGCCAGGGCGGCGTCATAGGGCGACACCTTGCCGGTCTCGCTGTCGCCGACGGCCGAGAGGGCGATCCACACCGCCTGGACGCCGGAATCGGTCTGGTCGAGCGTGGCGTTCAGCATCACGCTGGACAGCCGCGACAGGTGTTCGGCGCGCTCGATATAGCGGCCCAGCCAGTAGAGGCTGTCGGCGACCCGAGCGAGCATCATGCGAGCGAATCCTTAAACTTGGGGAGCGCCAGCATCATTGGCCGTTCCCCTTGTGACCGTTGGAGTGGCCATTGCCGTTGCCGTTGGAGTGGCCGTTCTCCTCGGCCAGCACCCAGGTGTCCTTGCTGCCGCCGCCCTGGCTGGAATTGACCACCAGCGAGCCGCGCTTCAGCGCCACGCGGGTGAGGGCGCCGGGGGTCACGATGGTCTTTTCGCCCGACAGGATGAAGGGCCGCAGGTCGACGTGGCGCGGTTCGATGCGGCCGTCCACGAGGCACGGCGCGGTCGACAGCTGGATGGTCGGCTGGGCGATGTAGTTGCCGGGATCGGCCTTCAGGGCTTCGGCGAACTCGGCGCGCTCCTGGGCGCTGGCGTGCGGCCCCACTAGCATGCCGTAGCCGCCCGAGGCTCCCACGGCCTTGACCACCAGCTTGTCGAGATTGGCCAGCACGTGGCTGAGCTGGCTCTTCTCGCGGCAGAGATAGGTCTCGATGTTGGGCAGGATCGGGTCTTCGCCCAGGTAGTAGCGGATGATGTCCGGCACGAAGGCGTAGACGGCCTTGTCGTCGGCCACGCCCGTGCCCGGGGCGTTGCAGATCACCACGTTGCCGGCGCGATAGGCGTTGAACAGGCCCGCGGCCCCCAGCGACGAATCCCGGCGGAAGGTGAGGGGGTCGATGAAGTCGTCGTCGACCCGGCGGTAGATCACGTCCACCCGGCGCAGGCCCGTGGTGGTGCGCATGTAGACCATGTTGTCGTGGACCACGAGGTCGCGGCCCTCGACCAGCGGCACGCCCATCAGGCGGGCCAGATAGGCGTGCTCGTAATAGGCGCTGTTGTAGACGCCGGGGGTCAGCACCACGACCTGCGGGTCCGAGCGCCAGTCGGCGCTCATGCTCTTGAGCGTGGCCAGCAGCAGGTCGGGATAGCGCTCGACGGGACGCACCCCGGCCTCGCGGTAGGTGCCCGGGAAGGTGCGCTTGGCCGCGTCGCGGTTGGCCAGCATGTAGGAGACGCCCGACGGGACGCGCAGATTGTCCTCCAGCACGGCGAACTGGCCGTCCTGGCCGCGGATCAGGTCGCTGCCGCAGACATTGGCGTACGACTTGTGCGGCACGTAGAGGTTCTGCATCTCGCGCCGGTACGAGGGCGCGCCCAGCACCAGGTCGCGGGGCACCACCCCGTCCATCAGGATCTTCTGCTCGCCGTAGATGTCGGCGAGGAACATGTTCAGCGCCAGCAGGCGCTGGGTCAGGCCCGACTCGATCTTGGCCCATTCGGCCGCCGGGATGATTCGCGGAAACAGGTCGGTGGGAATGATCCGCTCGGTCGCGCTGCCCGCGCCGTAGACGGTGAAGGTGATGCCCTGCAGCAGGAACGAGCGCTCGAGGGTCTTCTGGCGATCGGCCAGGGCCGAGGCGCCCAGGGTCGCCATCCGCGACTGCAGCGGGGCGTAGTGGCCGCGCACTTCGCCGCCCGGAGCGAACATTTCGTCGTAAGCCACGCCGGGCAGATAGGCCGCCCCCGTCATCGGCAGGTTGGGGGCTTCGTCCAGGCTCTGTATTTTCGCCGCCACGCCTGTGTCCACCTTGGTTGTCCGTCTCTTGGACCCGCGCCGAAGCGGCGCTGGTCGATGGAAACCTAGAACGCCTCGAAAAGGTTCGCGGCGGATTTCGCGCTCCGCCGCGCCAATGCGCACGACTGCTCATCATTTGGGCGCCAATTGCCGGGCCTGAGAAGGCGCCATCGTTCGCCCTCGCAGCATTTCGCGGCGTGACAGGCGTGAAGCGCCCGACTACACGAGGCCAGGGGGCGCTCCGCGCGGGGACGAAGCTTGGTGCGTAAGACGACAGTCCTGGGCCTGGCCGCCGTCATGGCGGCCTTCGCGGCTCAGGCGCATGCGGACGAACCATCGGCGACCATCACGGGCGTCGAGGATCGCGCCCTGCGCGAGGCGATTCAGCGCGCCTTGACCGAATCCGACGGCCCGCCCGGCAGCCGCTCCGAAGCCCGCCGCCGCGCCCGCGACGCCGCCGACGACGCCGTGGCCGTGCTGCGCGCCGAAGGCTACTACGCCTATGTCGTCGAGCCCGACGTCACCGAGGCTGATCCGCCGCGCGGCGTGGTCAAGGTCACGCCCGGTCCGCTGTTCGTCTTCGCCGATCCCCGCATCGACTGGTCGGGCGAGCCGCCGGACGAGGGCGTTCGCGAGCGCGCCTTCTCGGTGCTGGGCCTGACCGAGGGCTCGGCCGGCCGCGCCGCCGAGGTGCTGGGGGCCGAGGGGCGCGCGGTCGCCCAGGTCCAGAAGCTGGGCTATGCCGACGCCATGGCCGATCCGCGCCAGGTGATCGTCGACCATGCCGACCACACCGTGCGCCCGACCTTCGTCATCGCCTCGGGCGAACTGGTGAAGGTCGACGGCGTCGAGCTCTCGACCAAGGGCCGCACCAACATCGTCTGGCTGCGTCGCCTCGCGCCCTGGAAAGAGGGCGACGTCTACGATCCCGAGGACGTCGCCGAGCTGGAGCGCCGGCTGCGCGACACCGGCGTCTACGACACCGTCTCGGTGGCGCTGGCCCCCAAGGACAAGGCGCTGGAGAACGGCCTGCGTCCGATCCAGGTGACCCTGGCCGATCGGGCCTCGCGCACGCTGGAACTCGGCGCCGGCTATTCGACCAGCGAGGGCCCCGGCGTCGACGTCAAATGGATCCGCTACAATCGCCTGCGCCGGGCCGACACCACGACCATCACCACCCAGGTCGCCAAGCTGGAAAAGAGCCTGGAAGGTTCGGTCGCCCTGCCGCACTGGGGCCGGCCGCAGCAGACCCTGAAGCTGACCAGCAAGGTGTTCGGCGAGACGACCGACGCCTATGACGAAACCGGCGCCACCATCAGCGCCGACCTGACGCGCCGCCTGCAGGCCACGCGCTACCAGACCTACGGCGTGTCGCTGGACCTGTCGCAGACCACCGAACTGACCTCGGCCAGCGGCGGCACTGTGGGCCAGCGGCTGAACCTGGCGACCTTCACGACCCTGGCCGCCTACGCCTGGGACCATTCGGACAACATCCTCGATCCCAAGCAGGGCTGGCGGATCGAGGCCCGGGCCGAGCCGACGGCGATCACCGGCGACACCAGCCTCGTCTACATCCGCACCCAGGCGCAGGGCGCGGCCTATATCCCGTTCGGCGAGAACGCCAAGACGGTGCTGGCCGGTCGGCTGAAGCTGGGCGCCATGCTGGGCGGCACCATGCCCGAAGTGCCGGCCTCGCGGCGCTTCTATTCCGGCGGCGGCGGCTCGGTGCGCGGCTATTCCTACCAGGCCATCGGCCCGCGCCTGTCGGACAACACCCCGCAGGGCGGCCTGTCGCTGTTCGAGGCCTCCCTCGAAGTGCGCCATCGCTTCACCGAACGCTGGGGCGGGGTGTTCTTCCTCGACGCCGGCGCCGTGGGCGTCGAGCCCACGCCCAGCGCCGACGACTTCAGCGCCGGCGTCGGCTTCGGCGTCCGCTACGACCTGGGCTTTGGCCCGATCCGCGCCGACTTCGCCGTGCCGCTCGAAAAGCGCAAGGGCGACCCGGCCTTCCAGATCTATCTCAGCATCGGGCAGAGCTTTTGACCGACGCCGCACCGCCGCCAGAACCCGTCGAGCAGGTCGCAGAAGCAGCGGTCAAGGTCGCGCGCCGCATCGGCGGGCCCGGCTGGTTGATCATCGTCTCGGTGACCCTGGTGGCGATCGTCGCCCTGTTCCTGGGCGTGGTGCGCTACGGCGTGATCACGCCGCAGGGGCGGGCGTTCCTCGAAGCCCGCACCAGCGGCCTGAAGCTTGGCCGCATCGGCACGCTGAAGATCGAGGGCCTGTCGGGCGACATCTGGCGTGACTTCGGCGTGCGCCGGCTGACCATCTCCGACGAGAAGGGCGTCTGGCTGGAGGGCGCCGACCTTCACGTCGTCTGGCGGCCGCGCGAGCTTTGGTGGCGCCGCTTCCACGCCGACAACATCGAGGCCCGCCAGGTGACGCTTGTGCGCCGCCCGACGCTGGGTCCCAAGGGCAAGTCGAGCGCCGCGCCGGTGTCGGTCGATCTCGACGCCTTCAAGCTGCGCCTGGTCTCGCGGCCGGCGTTCAGCAACGTGTTGGGGGACTTCGACGTCTCCGGCGCCTTCGAGATGGCGCGCCTGGGAGGCCAGGCCGGCCGGCTGTCGGCCGCCAGCCGCCTGCACCCGGGCGATCACCTGGATCTCGTCTTCGACCTCGGCCGCGACCAGACCCTGCTGCTGACCGCCACGGGACGCGAGGCCAAGGGCGGCGCCCTGGCCGGGAGCCTGGGCCTGCCCGCGGACCGCCCGTTCCAGCTCGACGCCAAGGCCAACGGCACCACCCAGGCCGGCGCCTTCACCATCCGCGCCCAGACCGGCGACACCGTTCCCCTGCGGGCCGGCGGCGCCTGGACCGCCCAGGGCGGCTCGGCCAGCGGCCATGTCGACCTTTCGGCCTCCAGCCACACCGACCTGTACGAGCGGATGTTCGGCGCGGCGGTGGACGTCGATCTCGTCGGCCGCAAGGCCGGGTCCTCGACCGATCTTTCCCTGAAGCTGCGCGCGCCGAACCTCAGCCTGGACGCCAAGGGCCTGGCCGACATCAGCCAGCGCCGCACCGCGCCGGAAGGCGTGACCTTCTCGGCCTCTGTTCGCGATCTCTCCAAGATCACCCCGATCCCCAAGATGGGGGCTGCCAAGGCGCAGGGCGTCTTCAAGCTCGGCGCCGACGGCTTCTCGATCGAAGGGCCGGCCGACGTCGCCAATCTGGAGCTGCTCGGCTACCGCTTGGCGCGGGCCCGCGGTCCGGCCTTCGTCGGCTGGAAGAAGGGCGAGCTGACCATCCGCGCCTCGGCGACCACCGAGGGCGGGGCGGGCGAGGGCCTGCTGGCGCCGCTGGGGCGCTCGCCCAAGGCCGAGTTCGAGGGCGCGCGCCTGAAGGACGGCCGCTTCCTGATCAAGCACGCCAAGATCGTCGCTCCCAACATCGTCGTCGACGGCAAGGGCGAGCGCGGCCTGCTCGGCGGCCTGTCGTTCGACGGTTCGGCCAAGGTCGCTTCGCTGACGCCGATCCGTCCGGGCATGAAGGGCGCGGCCGACATCAAGTGGTCGGCCAGCCAGGCCCGCGACAAGCCTTGGAACTTCACCGCCGACGCCAAGGGCGCCGGCTTCGCCACGGGTCTTTCCGAGCTCGACCGCCTGCTCGGCGCCGCGCCCAAGCTCAGCGCCCGCGCGGCCTGGGACAACGGCAAGCTGTCGGTGGCCGACGCCAAGCTCGACGGCGCCTCGGCCCGCGCCAAGGCCTCGGGGGTCATGACGCCCGGCAACAACCTGGCCTTCAAGCTCGACTGGTCGGCCGAAGGGCCGTTCGGCGCCGGGCCGGTGGAGGTCAGCGGCAAGGCCTCGGGCGACGGCGCGATCACCGGGACGCTGACCGCGCCCCGCGCCGACCTCAAGGCCGCCTTCGACAGCATCGACCTGCCGCGCCTGCCGCTGAAGGACGCCAAGCTGGCTCTGACCTTCGCCAAGCTGCCTGACGGCGGCGACGGCACGGCGTCCCTGCAGGCGACCAGCCAGTACGGGCCGGCGCGCGGCAAGACGGCCTTCCGGTTCGCGCCGGGCGGGCTGGAGCTTTCCGATCTCGACATCGACGCCGGCGGCCTCAAGGCCCAGGGCGGCGCCTCCTTGCGCGACGGCCGTCCCGCGACCGCCGACCTGAGCGTGGCCGTCGGCCCCGGCGCCTTCCTGGCCCAGGGCTCGGTGAAGGGCGCGGTCAAGCTGGTCGACGCGCCCGGCGGTCCGAACGCCACGCTCGACCTCGTCGCCCAGGACGTCGCAGGCGGCGCCTGGAAGCTGCGCACCGCCACCATCAAGGCCAACGGCCCGATGAGCCGCCTGCCGCTGACCCTGGACGCTCGCGGCGAGGCGCCGGCCGGTCGCTGGAACCTGGCCGGAGCCGGGGTGCTGGCCCAGCAGACCGACGACTACCTGCTGACCCTCGACGCCAAGGGCCGCATGGCCCGGACCGACATCTCCACCCGCGAGTCCGCCCAGATCCGCTTTGGCGGCGCGCGCACGACCAGCAGCCTGCGCTTGAACCTCGGCGACGGCCGCGCCGACCTCGATCTCGACGTCGGCGGCGAGCTGGCCAATCTGCGCGCCGACCTGGTGGGCGTCAGCCTGACAGCCCTCAATCCCGATCTGGCCGGCCGCATCGACGCCCGGGTCTCGATGCGCGGCCAGGGCGAGGCGCTGGACGGCGAGCTCGACGCCAACCTGTCGGGCGCCCGCGAGCGCGGGGCCAAGGAGAACCAGTCGCTGGACGCCACGATCCACGGCGACCTGCGCGACCGGGTGATGACCATCAAGGCCAGCGGCTCCAACCCGCAGGGCCTCAAGGCCGAGGCCGACCTTACCCTGCCGACCGAAGCCTCGGCCAAGCCGTTCCGCCTCGCCATCGACCGCCGCCGCGCGGTGCAGGGCCGCTTCCTGGCCCAGGGCGAGATCAAGCCGCTATGGGACCTGCTGATCGGGCCCGAGCGCGGCCTGTCGGGCAAGATCGACGCCGAGGGCTCGCTGGCCGGCACCCTGGCCGACCCGCGCCTGATCGGCCGCGCCGCCCTGACCGGCGGCAAGTTCGAGGACGGCCAGTCGGGCCTGCGCCTGCAGGACGTCGCCATCACCCTGGCCCTGGCCGACAACGCCATCGACGTCAGCCAGGCCCAGGGCGCCGACGGCCGAGGCGGTACAGTGTCGGGCCAGGGGCGGATCAGCCTGGCGCGCGACGGCGTCGGCAGCTTCCGCCTCGACATGAAGAACTTCCAGGTCATCGACAACGAGCTGGCGAAAGCGTCCGCCACCGGACAGACGACGATTAACCGCGACGCCGCCGGCAAGGTGAAGCTGACCGGGGCCCTGACCATCGACCGCGCCGACGTTTCGGCCCAGTCCAAGACCCCGGCCGGCGTCGTCTCGATGGACGTCATCGAGCGCAATCGCCCGCAGGACCTGGTCCAGGGCGTCGAGGTTCGCCAGCGGCGGGCCGATTCCGGCATGGCGCTGGACGTCACCCTGAAGGCGCCGCGGCGGATCTTCGTGAAGGGCAGGGGCCTGGACGTCGAACTGTCGCTCGACGCCCATGTCGGCGGCACCACGGCAAGCCCCAGCCTCGACGGCGTGGCCCGCGTGGTGCGCGGCGAGTACGACTTCGCCGGCAAGCGCTTCGAGTTCGACGACGACGGCGTGGTGCGCCTGGCCACCCAACTGGAGCGGATCCGGCTGGACCTGACCGCCACCCGCGAGGACGACGCCTTGACCGCCGTCATCAAGATTTCGGGCACGGCCGCCAAGCCCGAGATCACCCTGACCTCGACCCCGGAACTGCCGCAGGACGAGGTGCTGTCGCAGGTGCTGTTCGGATCGTCGGCCGCCCAGCTGTCGCCGATCGAGGCCGCCCAGCTGGCCTCGGCCCTGGCGTCGCTGGCCGGCGGCGGCGGCTTCGACGTCATCGGCAACCTGCGCAGCTTCGCCCGCCTCGACCGCCTGGCCTTCGCCGAGGGCACGACGGGCATGACCGTGTCGGGCGGCAAGTACGTCACCGACGACGTCTATGTGGAGATCATCGGCGGCGGCCGCGAAGGGCCGGCGGCGCAGGTCGAATGGCGCATTCGCCGGGCGCTGTCGCTGGTCTCGCGCCTGGGCGGCGACGGCGACGCCAAGCTTTCGGTGAAATGGCGAAAGAACTATAGGTAGCGCAAGGCTGTTGCGCGGGCCTGCGGTTTCCTCGCCAAAGGAAACAACGTTTTGCCCGCGGCCCTTGGACTAGGCTCTGGTCAAGGGAGACAGCGAATCCATGCGGATCGACGACGAAGATCGGGCTGTCCTGGGGAGTTTGGCGGCCGACGGCCCCCGGATCATCGACCGGGCCGTGGCTTGGTGCGCCATCAACTCGGGAAGCCGTCACATCGCGGGCCTGGAGCGGCAGCGGCAGGTTCTTGCCGAAGCCTTCTCGGTGCTGCCCGCCGCCCCGACCGATATCCCGCTGACCGCCTCGCCCGAGATCGCCGCCGACGGGCGGGAGATCGCGCAGCTTCATCCGCCGGCCATCGCCGTCGTCGTGCGCCCGGAGGCGACGGTCCAGGTCGTGCTGACCGGCCACTACGACACCGTCTACCCCGAGACCTCGGCCTTCCAGACAGTCTCCACCCGTCCGGACGGCGCGCTGCACGGGCCTGGGATCGCCGACATGAAGGGCGGGATCTCGGTGATGCTGGCGGCTCTGGAGGCATTCGAGCGCCACCCCAAGGCAGCCAATCTGGGCTACCGCGTGCTGCTGTCGCCCGACGAGGAGATCGGCTCGATCGCCTCGGCCCCGGTGCTGGCCGACTTCGCGCGGCTGGGCCATGTGGGCCTGACCTACGAGCCGGCCCTGGCCGACGGGGCGCTGGCCAGCGTGCGCAAGGGCTCGGGCAATTTCCACGTCGTGGTCCACGGCCGCGCCGCCCACGCCGGCCGCGACTTCGCCTCGGGCCGCAACGCGGTGATGGAGGCCGCGCGTCTGGCCCAGGCCCTGCACGCCTTGAACGGCCGCCGCGAGGGGGTCACGCTCAACATCGCCAAGATCGACGGCGGCTCGCCGCTCAACATGGTGCCCGACATCGCCGTGCTGCGGTTCAACGTCCGCTTCCCCTCGGCCGTCGACGCCGCCTGGCTGGAGGGCGAGATCGCCGACATCGTCGCCTCCACCTCGGCCGACGGCCTGCACGCCCACCTGCACGGCCGCATCACCCGCGGCGCCAAGCCGTTCAACGCCGCTCAGGAGCGGCTGTTCGGCGCGGTGAAGGAGGTCGGCGCGCTGCTGGGCCAGGACATCGCCTGGAAGCCGTCCGGCGGCGTCTGCGAGGGCAACAACCTCTTCGCCTCGGGCCTGCCCAACATCGACAGCCTGGGCGTGCGCGGCGGCGACATCCACAGCGAGGCCGAGCACGCCTGGCCGGCCAGCTTCGTCGAGCGCGCCCAGCTCTCGGCGCTCACCCTGATCAAGCTCGCGAACGGCGATATCGACGCCCACGCGATCCGCGCGGCCATGGCCGCCGTACCGGAGATCCTCTGAATGCTCGTCGTCCGTCCCGCCGGTTCGGCGGATTTCGACTCCCTGATGGAGTTGGCCGTGCTGTCGGGGCGGGGCTTCACCAGCCTGCCCGAGGACGAGCCGACCCTGCGCGAACGCCTGGCCCTGTCGGAAGCCAGCTTCCAGGCCGGGGTCGCCCCGCCCGAGGCCTGGTACACCCTGATGCTGGAAGACCTGGAGACCGGCGTCATCGACGGCGTCGCAGGCGTCAAGGCCAGCGTCGGCCTCAAGCGGCCGTTCTTCTCGTTCCGCGTGGTGACCCTGGCCCAGTCGTCGCCGGTGCTGGAGATGCGCTTCGACCACAAGGCCCTCGTCCTGGTGAACGAATGCGCCGGCTGGTCGGAGGTCGGGTCGCTGTTCCTGCGACCGGAAAAGCGCAAGGGCGGGGCCGGGCGCCTGCTGGCTCAATCGCGCTACATGCTGATCGGCATCGAGCCGCAGCGCTTCGCCGAGATGGTGCTGGCCGAGCTGCGCGGCTGGTTCGACGAGGACGGCTCGTGCCCGTTCTGGGAGCACGCGGCCAGCAAGTTCTTCCGGCTGGATTTCGACCAGGCCGATCTGATGAGCGCCTCGACCAACGGCCAGTTCATCCTCGACCTGGCGCCGCGCCACCCGATCTACACCGAGTTGCTGGCCCCCGCCGCCCGCGATGTGATCGGCAAGGTGCACCGCGACGGCGAGGCCGCCCGGGCGATGCTGGAGCGCGAGGGCTTCCGCTACCAGGGTCTGGTCGACCTGTTCGACGCTGGCCCGACCGTCGCCGCGCCGCGCGACGACATTCGTACCGTGCGTGACGCCCGCCGCCTGCGGGTGAAGATCGGCGAGGATGCGTTCGGCGAGGAGGCCCTGATCTCGACCACCGACGTCGCCCGCTTCCGGGCGGTGCGGGCCGCCGTGCTGATCGACGGCGAGGCGGCGATCCTCGATCGCGAGGCGGCCGATGCTCTCGGCGTCGGCGAAGGCGACCATGTGCGGGTGAAGGCATGAGCGGCGTATATATCGACGGCGTCTGGAAGAGCGGGCAGGGGCCCGAGGCCGTCTCCACCGACCCGGCGACCGGCGAGGTCGTCTGGCGCGAGGCCACGGCCTCGTCCGTTGATGTCGAGGCTGCCGTGGCGGCGGCTCGCAAGGCCTTCCATCCCTGGGCCGACCTGCCGCGCGAGGAGCGGATCGCCATCCTGCGCCGCTACAAGGATGTGCTGCTCGAACGCGCTGCACCCTACGCCGAGACCCTGAGCCGCGAGACCGGCAAGGCGCTGTGGGAGACCAAGGCCGAGATCGGTTCGATGGCCGGCAAGGTCGACGCCTCGATCAAGGCCTATGACGAGCGGACGGGCGTCGCGGAAAACGCCATGCCCTTCGGCCGCGCCGTGCTGCGCCACCGGCCGCATGGCGTGATGGCGGTGTTGGGGCCGTTCAACTTCCCGGGCCATCTGCCCAACGGCCACATCGTGCCGGCCCTGCTGGCTGGCGACACCGTGGTCTTCAAGCCGTCGGAAGAGACGCCCCTGGCCGGCCAGTTGCTGGTCGAGGCGCTGGAGGCGGCAGGCGTGCCCGCCGGCGTCGTCAACCTGGTGCAGGGCGGACGCGAGGTCGGCCAGGCGCTGATCGATCAGGAGATCGACGGCCTGCTGTTCACCGGCTCGGCCCAGGCCGGGACCTTCTTCCGCCGCCACTTCGCCGACCGGCCCGACGTGATCCTGGCCCTGGAGCTGGGCGGCAACAATCCGCTGGTGGCCTGGCAGGCCGGCGACCCGGCCGCCGTCGCGGCCCTGGTGGCGCAGTCGGCCTTCATCACCACCGGCCAGCGCTGCTCGTGCGCCCGCCGCCTGATTGTGCCGGACGGTTCGGAGGGAGAGGCGATCGTCGAGGCCGTGCTGGCCCTGGTTCCAAAGCTGTCGATCGGTCCCTGGAACGGCGAGGAGCCCTTCATGGGCCCGCTGATTTCCGAACGCGCCGCCGGCCACGCCCTGGCCGCCGCCGGCCGCATCGAGGGCAAGCGTCTGCTGGAACCGGGACGTGTCGAGGGCCTGTCGGGCGCCTTCGTCTCGCCGGGCCTGATCGACGTTACCGGCGTCGATGTGCCCGACGACGAGATCTTCGCGCCGGTCCTGCAGGTGCGCCGCGTCGCCTCGTTCGACGAGGCGCTCGTTGCGGCCAACGCCACACGCTACGGCCTGTCGGCCGGGCTCGTGACCGAGAACCCGGCTCTCTGGGACCGATTCCTGGCGCGGATTCGGGCCGGGGTCGTCAACCTCAACCGTCCGACCACCGGCGCGGCCGGGACCATGCCGTTCGGCGGGCTGGGGGCTTCGGGCAACCACCGGCCCAGCGCCTTTTACGCCGCCGACTATTGCGCCTATCCGGTCGCCAGTTTCGAGGCCGGCGCGGTGCTCGACACGACCGGCGACATCAAGGGCCTTCGCCCGTGACGGCCGTCGAGGCCAATTGCGACGGCCTGGTCGGCCCGACCCACTCCTATGTCGGCCTGTCACCCGGCAACATCGCCAGCCAGGTCAACGCCGGCCAGGTCTCCGACCCGCGCGCGGCGGTGCTGGAGGGGCTCGACAAGATGCGCCGCCTGGCCGACTGGGGCGTGCCGCAGTTCGTGCTGCCGCCCCACGAGCGTCCGGACGTCGGTTTTCTTAAGGCGATCGGGTTCACGGGCTCCGACGCCGCCGTCATCGAGACCGCCTGGAAGACCGCCCCGGCCCTGGCCGCCGCCGCCTGCTCGGCCTCGCCGATGTGGGCCGCCAACGCCGCCACCGTGACGCCCAGCGCCGATGCGGCCGACGGCCGGGTGCACTTCACGCCCGCCAACCTGCTGACCAACCTGCACCGCAGCCTGGAAGGGCCGCAGACCGCCAGGGCTCTGCGCCGGCTGTTCCCGGACGAGGCCCGCTTCGCCGTCCACGACCCGCTGCCGACCCAGCCGCACTTCGCCGACGAGGGCGCGGCCAACCACGTGCGGCTCTGCGCCGAGCACGGCGCGAGCGGCGTCAACCTGTTCGTCTGGGGCCGCGAGGCCTGGGAGCACTGGAGCGGTGCCTATCCGGCCCGCCAGACCCGCGAGGCCTTCGAGGCGATCCAGCGCCGCCACGCCGCCGCCCGCGCCGTCTTCCCCCGCCAGGGCCGCCGCGCCATCGCCGGCGGGGCCTTCCACAATGACGTCGTCTGCGTCGGCACGCGCGAGACCCTGTTCTTCCACGAGGCCGCCTTCGAGGATCGCGCCGCCATGGAAGCGCAGGTCCGCCGCGCCGCCGAGGGCCTGTTCGAGCCGGTGTTCGTCGAGGTCTCCGAGGTCGACCTGCCGATCGAGGACCTGGTGAAGAGCTATCTCTTCAACTCGCAGCTTCTCGTCCTGCCTGGCGAGGACCGCCTGGTGCTGCTGGCGCCCGGCGAGACCCGCGACAATCCCCGCGCCCGCGCGGTCGCTGAGGGGCTGCTGGCCTCCAACGGCCCGATCGGTCGGGTGGAATACGCCGACGTCCGCCAGAGCATGCGTAATGGCGGCGGTCCCGCCTGCCTGCGGCTGCGGGTGGTGCTGACCGACGAGGAACTGGCCGCCGCCAATCCCGCCCAGCGGTTCGACGCGGCCCTACACGCGCGCCTGGCCGACTGGGGCGCTCGACGCTACCGCGACCGCCTGGCGCCGGCCGATCTGGCCGATCCGTCGCTGTTGATCGAAAGCCGCGAGGCCCTGGACGAGCTGACCGCGATCCTAGATCTCGGCGGCGGCTTCTATCCCTTCCAGAGAGACGCATGAGCTTCTCTATCCGCCCGACCCGCGCTTACGACGCGATCCCGGTCGCCGCCGTCCATCGCGCCACGGCCGCGATGCCAGGCGGCATCGCGCGCCAGCCGGAGGAGATCACCGACGGCTATATCGACCGGATTCTGCACGAAGCCCTGGCCGACGGCGTGGGCTTGGTGGCTGTGGACGAAGGCGGCGTCGTCATCGGCGAGATCCACGCCGTACGCATTCCGGTGAAGCTGTTCTCGCACGTGCTGTCGGACCTGACCGTGGCCGTGCATCCGGACTGGCGGGGCAGGGGCGTCGGCTCGGCCCTGTTCCAGGCGTTGTTTGCGGCCGCGCGGGCGATGGATCCGCCGATCGTGCGGGTGGAGCTGGGGACCGGCGCCGGGAACGCGGGCGCGATCCGGCTCTATGAGCGGCTGGGGTTTCGCATCGAGGGCCGGCTGGAGAAGCGCGGCCGGTTCCCGGACGGGACGTTCGAGGACGACATCGCGATGGGGCTGATCCTCTGATCCCTCTCCCCTTGCGGGAGAGGGTGGCCTCGCGGAGCGAGGTCGGGTGAGGGGTCTCTCAGAACGTTCCGCGCGACCCCTCATCCGTCGGCTTCGCCGCCACCTTCTCCCGCAAGGGGAGAAGGGTCAGGAGGCGATCTCGCTCGCCGTCATCGCCTTGACGCCGATCTCCTCAAGCCCCGCCAGCAACCGCCGCAAGGCCGAAATCCGGAACGGTTGCCCGGTCACGTACGGCGTCAGGGTGAAGCCCAGCACCCGCCCGCCGAACCGCTCGGCGCCGTCGGCCAGATAGCTGGCCGCCTCCAGCACCTGGCCCGCCCACTCGTCCTCGGTCTGGCGGCGGTCGATCATCAGCGACCGGTCGTCGAGTTCGTTGGACAGCGGCAGGCCGATCACCTCGCCGGCGTCGGTGGTCATGGCCACCGGAACCTCGTCCTGCTCCCAGTCCAGGCAGATGTCGAAGCCCGCCGCGCTGATCAGGTCGAGCGTCGCGAACGACTGCTGCCGGGCCGGGCTCAGCCACGCGCGGGGTTTGAGCCCCGCCGCGTCGAACCGCGCCCGCACCTCAGCCACCCAGGCGGCCTCCGTCTCGCGATCGAGGCCCCCCCAATGAATGTGGGTGGTCGACAGGCCATAGGCGGCGATCTCGTGGCCGTCGGCCAGGATCGCCTCGACCAGGGGCTTCAGCCGCTCCAGCTGGTCGGCGTTGATCGGGAAGGTCGCCTTCAGCCCAGCGGCCTTCAGGGCGTCGAGGATGCGGTAGACGCCCACCCGGTTGCCGTAGTCGCGCGTCGTGTAGTGGCGCAGGTCCGGATAAGGGGTGACCATAGCGCCGGGGTGCTTGAACGGCTTGCCCGGTGGATTGAGCGGATGGTGCTCGATCGGCACGACGATCATCGCCGCCACGGCCGAGCCGCCCGGCCAGGCGATCGGGGGGCGCACCGTCGAGGGCCGCCAAGCGTAGCGGTCCTGGTCCATGCCGTAGGACCTGTGCGGATAGATCAGATGCTCGTCAGGCAGTGGCATGGTCGAACCCCGTTCCTGGCGTGGCCAGGCCGCGCGCGGCGATGTCGGCCACGGTCTGGTCGAAGTAGTTTTCGCGATAGTGCTGCGCGATCTCGCGAGCCGTGGTGATCCACACCTCGTCGTGGCCGGCGATGTGGCGCAGGGCCTCCTCGAACGGCCGAATGCGGTGCGGCTGGCTGACGAGATAGGCGTGCAGCGGGATGCACATCACCGTGCCCGACTTTTCGCCCTCTTCCAGCAGTTGGTCGAAGTGGCGCTTGAGCACGTCGGCGTAGCGCCAGGGGCTCATCGACAGCGCGCCGTAGGTGATGACGTCGTTGACCTCGAGCGAATAGGGCATCGAGATCAGCTTGCCGGTCTTGGTCTTCACCGGCTGGGGCTGGTCGTCCTGGAAGAGGTCGCAGGTGTACCAGAAGTCGTTTTCGGCCAGCAGGTCGAAGGTCTTTTCGGTGTGGGTCAGGGCCGGGGCCAGGTAGCCGCGGATGCGCTGGCCGGTGGCGGCCTCGACCGAGCGGATCGAGTCCTCGATCACCGCCCGCTCCTGAGCCTCGTCCATGCCGTAGGAGAAGCGGGTGTTGTAGATGCCGTGGCTGAAGAACTCCCAGTTCCGCGCCACGCAGGCCTCGATGATCTCAGCGTGATGGTCGAGCAGGCCCACCGACAGCGAGATCGAGCCGCGCATGCCGTACTTGTCGAGCAGCTCCATCAGCCGCCAGTGGCCGACCCGGTTGCCCCAGTCGCGCTGCGAATAGCCCACCACGTCCGGCGACGGCTTGGGCCAGCCCGGACGCTGCGGGTTCTTGGGCGGATCGAACTCGTAATATTCGATGTTGGGCGCGATCCAGAAGGCCAGCTTCTTGCCGTCCGGCCAGACGATCTTGGGCCGGTCTCTGTAGGGCCAATGGTCGTAGAGGTTGGGATCGGCCTGCATCTGACGCTCCACTCAGCCGGCGGCGTAGGCCGCGCCGGTCGTGACCATTTCAGCAAGGCCGATGCGGTCGTTCACCCCGCCCATGTCGATCATCCGCTCTGCGAACGGACGCGTCGCGCCATTGGCCTTCAGGCTAGCCAGGAAGGCCTCGGCCGTCGGCACCAGGGCGCGCACCAGGGCGCCGGGCGAGATCACCAGCTTGAAGCCGATATTGCCCAGCTCCGTCACGTCGAGCAGCGGGGTCTTGCCGCCCTCGACCATGTTGGCCAGTAGCGGCACGCGCCCGGCGAAGGCATGGGCGATGGCGCTCATCTCGCCCAGAGACCGAGGGGCCTCGACGAACAGCACGTCGGCGCCGGCCTCGACATAGGCGTGGGCGCGGTCGAGCGCGGCTTCGAAGCCCTCGACGCCGATCGCATCGGTGCGGGCGATGATCAGGGTCTGGTCGCTGGCGCGGGCGTCGAGCGCCGCGCGGATCTTGCCCGACATCTCCTGGGTCGAGACCAGGCCCTTGTCCGACAGGTGGCCGCACTTCTTGGGGAAGGTCTGGTCCTCGAGCTGGATGGCCGAGGCCCCCATGCGCTCGAAGATCCGCACCGTGCGCTGCACGTTGACGGCGTTGCCGAAGCCGGTGTCGCCGTCGACGATCAGGGGCAGGTTCACCCGCTCGGACACTCGGCCGACCACGTCGGCCACGTGGTCGAACGACACCAGGCCGATGTCGGGCCGGCCCAGCTGCGTATAGGCGATCGAGGCGCCGGAGAGGTAGACGGCCTCGAACCCGGCCTGCTCGATCAGCAGGGCCGAGAGGGCGTCATAGGCGCCGGGGGCCAGCAGCGGCGTGTCTTGGGCGAGGCGGTCGCGCAGGCTCATGCGGCGGCTCCCTTCAGGCGTCGTTTCAGGTGGGGGATCAGGCCGCCGTCGTCGATCATCGCCATCAGGTGCGGCGGGATCGGCGTCAGGGCGTAGGTCTTGCCCGTGGTGATGTTCTCGAGGCGTCCAGCGACCGGATCCAGGAGGATCCGATCGCCGTCCGTCATCTCGCCGACCTGGGGAAACACGAAGGCCGGCAAGCCGAGGTTGATGGCGTTGCGGTAGAAGATGCGGGCGAACGAAGTCGCAAGCACCGCAGAGACGCCAAGGAGTCGAAGGGAGACGGCCGCCTGCTCGCGCGACGAGCCGAGGCCGAAGTTTGCACCGGCGAACACCACGTCACCGGGCCGCACAGTGCTGGCGAAGTCCGGGGCGATGGCGCGCAGGCAATGCTGCGCCAGCTCGGTCGGCGGCAGCTTCATCAGGTTGCCCGGGGCGAGCAGGTCGGTGTCGATGGCGTCGCCGAAGACGAAGGCGCGGGACATCAGGCGGCTCCCGTCAGATAGGGGCGGGGATCGACGATGCGGCCGGCCGTGGCGGCGGCGGCCACGGCGTAGGGCGAGCCGAGATAGACGTTCGCCCCCGCGTGGCCCATCCGGCCCTGGAAGTTGCGGTTGGTCGAGGAGATGCAGGTCTCGCCCTCGGCGAGGATCCCCGCGCCCATGCCGGCGCAGGCGCCGCAGCCCGACGGCATCAGCACCGCGCCGGCCGCCAGCAGGGTCTCCATCACACCCTCGCGGGCAGCCAGTTCGGCGGTGCGGGCCGAGCCCGGGGCCACCAGCAGCCGCACGCCCGCCGCCACGCGGCGCCCCCGCAGCACGGCGGCGGCCATCCGCAGGTCCTCGATCTTGGCCCCGACGCAGGCGCCGATATAGGCTTGGTCGATGCGGACCTCGGTAAACTCGGTCGCGTCGCGGGTGTTGGCCGGGGAGTGCGGCGCGGCGATCTGCGGCGCAAGGTCCGAGGCGTCGAAGCGATGGACGGCGGCGTAGGTCGCGTCGGCATCCGAATGCAGGGCCAGGGCCGCCGCCTCGTCCGTCACCGGCGCGCCGCGCGCGGCCAGATAGGCGAAGGTCACGGCGTCCGCCGCCACGACCCCGGTCTCGGCGCCCAGCTCGGCGGCCATGTTGGCCAGCACCATGCGCTCGGCCATCGGCATGGCCTCGACCAGCGGGCCGGCGAATTCCACCGCCTTGAAGGCGTTGTCCATGCCCAGTTCCCGGCACAGGAACAGCATGACGTCCTTGGCCGTCACGCCCGGCTGGAAGGCGCCGGTCCACTCGACGCGGATCGTCTCCGGAACGGCCAGCCAGGTCTCGCCCGTGGCGGCGATGGCGGCCATGTCGGTGGCACCATAACCGGCGGCATAGGCCCCGAAGGCCCCGGCCGTCGGCGTATGGCTGTCGCCGCCGGCGATGAAGGCGCCCGGACGGATCAGGCCGTGCTCGGGCAAAACAAGGTGGCAGATGCCGACCATGTCGAAGAAGGCCGAGACGCCATAGTCGCGGGCGAAGTCGCGCGTGCCTTTGAGGATCGCCGCCGATTCCGCATCGACGGCCGGCACGTAGTGGTCGGAGACGATGGCCACCTTGGACGGGTCCCACAGGCCCACGCCCAGCTCTTCCAGCAGGGGACGCCAGCGGCGCGGGCCGCTGCTGTCGTGCGCGAAGGCCAGATCCACCTTGGCCGTCACGAGGTCGCCGGCGCGCACGCTCGGCAGGCCCGCGGCCTTGGCGATCACCTTCTCGACGAGCGTCTTGCCGCCCACTTGGCCAACCAACCTAATCGCCTCCCGGTCAAATCCAGCGGCGACCGGGGTAGGCGCGGGGCCCCCGGCTAGAAAGGCGGAAGTTCAGATCAATTGCTGTGCGGTCATTTCCGGCCGCCGGAGGACTACGATGCCCCTCGACGCCGCTCGCACCATTCCCGCCTTCGACTGGAAGGACCCGCTCGCCCTCGACGCCCGCCTGACCGAGGACGAGCGCCTGATCCGCGACGCCGCTCGCGCCTATGCGCAAGAGCAACTGCTGCCGCGTGTGGTCAGCGCCTATGCCGACGGCCGCTTCGATCGCCAGATCATGACCGAGATGGGCGAGCTTGGCCTGCTCGGCTCGACCCTGCCGGAAGAATACGGCGGCGCGGGCGTCAGCCACGTGGCCTACGGCCTGGCCGCCGCCGAGATCGAGGCCGTCGACAGCGGCTATCGTTCGGCCATGAGCGTGCAGTCCTCGCTGGTCATGTACCCGATCTACGCATTCGGTTCGGAAGAGCAGAAGCGGAAGTGGCTGCCGGGCATGGCGCGCGGCGAGCTGATCGGCTGTTTCGGCCTGACCGAAGCCGACGGTGGCTCCGATCCCGGCTCGATGCGCACCGTGGCCCGCGAGGTCGACGGCGGCTACGTGCTCAACGGCGCCAAGATGTGGATCACCAACAGCCCGATCTCCGACGTCGCCCTGGTCTGGGCCAAGCTCGACGGCGAGATCCGCGGCTTCCTTGTCGAGCGCGGGACCGAAGGCTTCACCACCCCGAAGATCGACGACAAGCTGTCTTTGCGCGCCTCGATCACCGGCGAGATCGTCCTGCAGGACGTGCTGGTGCCCGACGACGCCATCCTGCCGAACGTCAAGGGTCTGCGCGGACCGTTCTCGTGCCTCAACAAGGCCCGCTACGGCATCGCCTGGGGCGCGATGGGCGCGGCGCGTTTCTGCCTGGAGACCAGCGCCGCCTATGTCGCCGACCGCGTCGTCTTCGGCCGTCCGCTGGCCGCCCGCCAGCTGATCCAGAAGAAGCTGGCCGACATGCAGACCGAGATCGCCCTCGGCTTCGAAGGCGCCCTGGCCCTGGGCCGCCGCCTCGACGCCGGCGACTGGGTGCCGGAAGCCATCAGCCTCTTGAAGCGCAACAACTGCGGCAAGGCCCTGATCATCGCCCGCGAGGCCCGCGACATCCACGGCGGGGCCGGCATCTCCGGCGCCAGCCACGTGATGCGCCACGCGGCCAACCTCGAGACGGTCAACACCTACGAAGGCGCGGCCGACGTCCACGCCCTGATCCTGGGCCGGGCGATCACGGGGATCGCCGCTTTCTGATCGCGCGAGATCCTCGTCCTTCGACAAGCTCAGGATGAGGATCTCGACTGAACCGCCGTTTCCGTAGCCCTCATCCTGAGCCTGTCGAAGGACGAGGGCGGTTCCACAATCGAGACCGCCATGAAGCACCAGACCATCCGCGGCAAGATCCTCTACACTTCGCGCAAGCCGGGCCGCGAAGGCCAGGAGCGGGGCCGCGAGCACTTCTCCATGACCCGCCACACCGACGGCAAGGTCACCATCCGCGCCCAATGCGAGATCGAGGAGCCGGATCCCACCGTCCTGCGCGACGCCGTCTACTCCCTCGACGAGAACAATCGCCCGATGGACTTCCACCTGCGCCTGACGGTCGGCGACAAGTTCATGGGCTCGGGCTGGTTCCGCTTCGGCGACGACTTCATCGAGTGCGAGAGCTATGGCCCGTCGATCGGCCGCCTGTCGCAGCGCGTGCCGATGAACGGCCATTTCGACGGCTTCGGCACCCATCCGATCATCGGCGACGCCTACATGTGCAAGGTGATGGACGTCGCCAAGGGGCCGCACAAGCGCAAGCTTCGCGTCTTCCTGCCCTCGGTCGACCATCGTGGTGCGACCCCGCCGCAGATCGTCGAGAGCGGCATCACGCTCGAATATGTCGGCGACGAAGAGGCGACCACGCCGGCCGGAACCTTCGCCTGCCGCCACTTCCGCTTCCTCGGCGAGGACGGCGGCATGGTCAGCAAGGACGGCGAGCATCCGACCTACGACATGTGGGTCACGGCCGATGAGGACTCGCTGTTCGTGAAGGGCGGCGTCGGGGGGTACATGCAGACCTGGTACGAACTGGTGGAGTTGGAGCGGTAGGGGCGCAGTCGCAAATTCCTCTCTCTTAGAGAGAGGGAGGGGCCCGCCGCGAAGCGGTGGGAGGGTGAGAGGTTTCACCGCTTGCCGGCAAATCCCGGCTGGTGGTGGAAACCTTCAACAGACCGCGACATTGCCTTGAAGTGGCGAAGCTTTTCGCCAACCAAACATGCGCGGAACAACCGCGCTCGATCCTGAGAGATTATAACCGCTCACCCTCCCACGCCTGCGGCGCGGGCCCCTCCCTCTCTCGATGAGAGAGGGGCGAAAAAGGGAGCTCACCGCTCCGGAAACACCGGCTTCCGCTTGGCCAGGAACGCCGTCCGGCCCTCGATGAAATCCGGCCCCGACACCGAGGCCACGAACGCCGCCCGCGTCGCTACGTCGTCCTCGACCGCGCCGGCCAGGATCGCCCGGATCGTCGCCTTGATCGCCCGCACCGAGCGCTGCGACGCCGCCGCGATCTCGGCCGCCTTGGTCGCAACGGCGGCCGGAACATCCGCTTCAATCGCGTCGATCAGGCCCAGCCGCAGCGCCTCCTCGGCCCCGAGCAGGCGTCCGGTGAACAGGATGTCCCTGGCCGCCGACGCCCCGACGGCGTCGACCAGGCGCTTGGTGTCTTCCAGGCTGTAGGTCAGGCCCAGCTTGGCCGGGGTGATCGCCAGCCGCGCGTCCGGCGCGGCGATCCGCAGGTCGCAGGCCAGGGCCACGGCCAGGCCGCCGCCGACGCATGCGCCTTCGATGGCGGCCAGCACCGGCTTTTCCAAGCCAGCGATCGCCCCGATCCCGGCCGCGATGGCGGCGTTGTAGTCGGCCGCGCTCTGCGGCGTGGCATAGACCGCCTCGAACTCGCCGATGTCGGCCCCGGCCGCGAAATGGCCGCCACGGCCGGTGATGACCAGCACCTTGGCCTCTGAGGCGGCGAAGGCCGCGCAGGCGTCGGGCAGGGCGCGCCACATGGCCAGGGCGATGGCGTTGCGCTTGGCCGGCCGGTCGAAGGCCAGGGTCGCGACGTCGCCGTCGATGGTCAGGGTCAGCGCCCCGTCGGCGAAAGCGGTCATCGGAAGGCCTCCGGAACGGCGGCTGAGGGCAGGGCTTCGGAGAGCCGTGCGGCCAGCGCTTGGGTAGCGCCGTCGGTCATACCGATCACCTGCAGCGACAGCGGCAGGCCGTCGGCCTCGCCGGCCGGCAGGGCGAAGGCCGGGGCGCCCAGCACGTTGCCGAGCGCCGTGAGGTCGGCCTGGCTGGCTGGAACCGCGTTGCTGAAAGCGAAAGCCTGATGCGGTGTTGTCGCCGTCAAAAGTCCGGTATAGGGCGCTGTCGCAGCGAGGATTTTCCGTCTGCTTTCAGTCAGAAGTCGATAGGCCTCGGCCAGCTTGGCCGGCGTCTGGCGCGCGCCCCAAGCCAGCAGTGATCGCAGCTCCGGCGTGAAGCCTTCCGGGTCCAGAGCCAGGGCGCGGCGATGCTCGACGCCGCCCTCGACCTCGCTGATCAGCAGACCGGCGCGGCGCAGGGCGCCCAGGTCCAGATCGTCGATTCGCAGCTTCTCCAACCGCCAGCCGGCGGCCGTAAGGGCTTCCAGCGTGCGGGCGAAATTCTCCGCCACCGCCGGTTCCAGCTGCACCAGGCCGTCGAGGTCGAGCACCGCCAGAGGCCGGCCGTCCGGCGCGGTCGTGGTCGCCACGCCGCAGGCCTGGGCGATCAAGGCCGCGTCCGCCGCCGAGCGGGCGTGGACGCCCACGTGGTCCAGCGTCCAGGACAAGGCGGTTACCCCGCCTGTCGCGATCGCGCCCAGGGCCGGCTTGTAGCCCACGACGCCGCAATAGGACGACGGCAGGCGCACGCTGCCCATGGTGTCGGTGCCCAGGGCCGCCGCGCACAGCCCGGCCGCCACGGCGGCCGCCGAGCCGCCCGACGAGCCGCCGGGGGTGAAGCCGGCGCGATGTGGGTTCTCGCAGCGCCCCAGGAAGACGTTGTCGTTGGTCGCGCCCAGCGCGGCCTCGTGCATGTTCAACGTGCCGAGGATCACCGCCCCGGCCGCCCGTAATTGGGCCACGCAGGCGGCGTCGGTCGGCGCGACATTGCGGGCGTAGGCTTTGATCCCCGCGCTGTGGACCAGACCTTCGACGGCGATGTTGGCCTTCACGGCGATCGGCGCGCCGTCGATCGGCGACAGCGGCGTTCCGGCCGCCCAGCGCTGGGCGCTGGCTCGGGCCTCGGCGCGCGCGCCGGCCGCGTCCAGTTCGACCACGGCGTTGATCGCCGGGTTCAGCCGCTCGATCCGCGCCAGATAGGTCTCGGTCACGTCGACGGGGCTGAGGCCCGCCGCGTAGAGCGCCGGCAGGCCGGCGACGCCGGCCGCGACGATGGGGTCGGAGAAGCTCGCCACCTCAGTAGCGCTCGTCGATCAGGCGGATCGGCTTCTGGCGCACGTCGATCTGGGTCAGGCCGGCCGTGGCGCCCTTAGGGGCCAGCTCGATCTCGACCTCGATGCCGATCTTGCGCTTGAGGATCTCGCCGTAGAAGCTTGCGATATCTCGCCATTCGGACGTGTCGGCCGTGGTCTCGGCGGTCACGGCGAAGCTGTCGCGGCCGGTGGCGTCGCGACGCGCGCGGCAGATGAACTCGCCCGCGAAGGCCGGCGCGTGCTCCAGCATCGCCCCCACGCCCTGCGGGAAGATGTTGATCCCGCGGATCTTGACCATGTTGTCCGATCGCCCGAGGAAGCCCTCGATGCGCTGGAACACCACGTCGATCGACGACGGTTTCGGGATCGCCCGGGTCACGTCGTGGGTGTTGAAGCGGATCAGCGGATAGAGGTCGTCCTTGAACAGGCAGGTGACGACCATGTCGCCCAGCTCGCACGGGGCCACGGCCGCGCCGGTGTCGATGTCGCAGATCTCCAGATAGTGGGCGTCTTCATGGACGTAGAGGCCGTCGCGGTCGGGGCCTTCGCCGGCGATCAGGCCGGTGTCGCCGACGCCGTACCAGTCGAAGCACTTGGCGCCGCCCCAGGCCTTCTCCATCGCCGCCCGGTCCTCGCGGCCCAGGTGCGCCGAGATCAGCCGCACGGGGATATCGCGCCCGGGCTCGATGCCCATCTCCAGCGCCGTGTCGGCCAGCTTCTTCAGATAGTCGCCGAAGCCCACCAGCACGGTGGCCCCGAAGCGCTTCATCACCTCGACCTGCTGGGCCGAGCGGGTCTCGACCCCGGTGCCGGCCGACAGGAAGGTCGCGCTGGTCCAGCGGGTCACGGCCTCGCGCACATAGTGGCCGCCGTTGATCATGCCGTGGCCGTAGACCGAGTGGATCACGTCGTCCGGCCGCAGGCCCTGGAACTGGTAGTTGCGGGCCAGCAGCAGGTTCTGCACCTCGCGGCTCTTGGGCCCGAACAGCAGCACTTGCGGCGATCCCGTGGTGCCGGAGGTGGTGTGCAGCATCACCGGCGGCCGCTGGCCTTCGGGGTAGCCCTCGAAGCCGGCGAAGTCGCCGAACGGGGGCTTGCGCTCCAGCGAGTCCATGATGTCGGACTTGTCGAAGCTGGGCAGGCCCGGCAGGTCGTCCAGCGAGCGGATGTCGCCGGGCTGGACGCCCGCCGCGCCCCACAGGCGCTGATAGAAGGGCGTCTTCCAGGCGCGATCGACGCAGCGCAGGAACAGGCGGTTCTGCCGCCAGCGCAGCTCGTCGCGGCTGGTGGTGGTGGCGAACTGGGTGAAGGCCTCGCCGATCGGGTGGTCGGCGACGAGGGCGGGGTAGTCGAGCGACTGCCAGTAGGTCTGGTGAGACATGAGAACCTTGGGGGAGAAAGCTAGCCGCCGCTGGCGAGGAGGAAGACCTCGCGGGCGTCGGCCAGGGTGTCGAAGCGGTCGAAGAGGTCGGTCAGCGGGGCGTGGGCGGCCTCCATGCCAACGAAGGCCAGGCATGAGCGGGACTTTTCCAGGTGCTCGTCGCGGCTCATCGGGAAGTCGGGCGAACCGAGCTGGGCGGTGACGTCGAGCACGATCTCGCGGCCGTCCTTCAGGCGGGCCACGGCGCGGGCCGGCACGAAGGCGGCGGGATCGGGATTGCCGTCGCTCTCGACGACGATGCGAGCGGCCAGGGCCAGGACGTCCGGCTCGTTCAGGCGCTGCGGCGTGTAGTCGTCCAGGCCCACGCGGCCGCGGGTCAGCATGACGGCGGCCAGATAGGGCAGGCAGAGGCGGGCGTAGGCGGTGTCCATCTCCGGCTTGGCGATGCGGCCCACCAGGTGGCGGATCAGCGGCGGGGCCGAGTAGGTCAGGCTCTCCAGATCGTCCGGACCGACGCCGTGCTCGGTCGCCAGCTTGCGCACGGCCACCAGCCCGCCATGGCAGGCGCGGCCGGTGGGGAAAGGCTTGCAAGACACCTCGGCGATCCGGCGGCGGCTCGGCAGGTCGGCCAGCACCGGCCCGAGGTCGAAGCCGGCCTCGAACAGCGGCAGGTAGCCGAACGGACCCTCCAGCCAGTCGCGCGGACCGGGCAGGCCGGCCTGCGCGACGTCGATGGCCTGTAGCGCTGAGCGGGCCGCCGCAGCGATCTGGACGGGCAGGGCGGGCTTGCCCTCGGTGTGGGCCTGCATGGTGCCGCTGCTGAAGGCCAGGGCGTAGCCCATGGCGTCCATCGCCGTCTCGCGCGGCAGGCGCTTCAGCCGCGCCAGCGCCGCTGTCGCCCCGAACACCCCCGCCGTCGCCGGCCGGAAGAAGCGCAGGGCGGTCGTGGCGGCCACGCCCAGGGCGATGGCGACGTCGACGCCCGCGACCATGGCCGCCAGCACCTCTTCGCCGCTGTAGGGACCCGAGCGGTCGAGTTCGGCCATCAGGGCCGGCACGATGGTCGGCAGCGGATGCAGCACGGCCTTCTCGTGGACGGAGTCGTACTCCTGGCCGTGCAGTTGGAAAGCGTTGACGAAGGCGGCCTGGGCTGGCGGGATGCGCACGCCGGGCCTTCCGAGCACGAGGCCCGCGCCTTCACCGCCCCAGCCGCGCGCAGCCGCCAGGATGGCGTCCGAATAGGCAGCGCCCGCGCCGGCCGCGCACACCGCCACGGCGTCGTGCAGCAGCCGGCGGGCGTCGGCCTGGACGGCGTCCGGCAGGGCCTCCCAGCGTAGGGACAGGGCGTGGTCGACGAGGGCTTCGGCGGCGATCATGCGGCGACGCTAGCAGCGGCGCCGGTCGCCTTCGGACGCGGCGTTCGGGTTTGCGCGCACAGCGGACAACGGCGCGGCTGTCCGCCAGACGGCCAAATGCGAAATCCCCATCGCGCGCGGGCGGGACGGGTTCAGCCTTCCTTCTGCGGACTATCGGGGGATCGTCCGCAAGCCGGGAGAGCCGCCATGCTGATGCGTGTTCTGTTGCTGTTGACCAGCGCGTTTCTGCTGATGGAAGCCGGACCGATGCTGCTCGACCAGATGGAACGCGAGCGGACGGAATCCTGACGTCTTCCTCTTCCAACTTGCCCGTCGTCCCGGCGCTCTGGTCGGGACGGCGGGCTTTTGGAAGGGGGAGGCCCGGCAAACGTCTGCCACCACCCCCTCAATCCGACTTTCCCCGCGAAGGCGGGGATCCAAGCAGACGTTCAGGATGGGGCGAGGCCGTGGACGAGCCGCAAGCTCGGCTTGGATCCCCGCCTTCGCGGGGATGCTCGGTGAAAAAGTAGCCGAGAGTTTCTGAAGTCCGGATCAGTCTAGCGTTCCAGCCACCCCGCCGGACCGGCGCCCAGCGCGGGCGGGACCGGGTCGATCACCGCCGGCTCGTTGCCGAACAGGATCGGCGTGCCGACGATCTCGTTGCCGTCGGCGTCGCGCGACAGCATGCCCCGCGTGGCCAGGGCCGGATCGTCGAAGGCCTCCTTCAGGGTCCGAACCGGCGCGAAACAAACGTCGCGGCCGTCAAACCAAGTTTCCCACTCGACTCGCGTCCTGGTGATGAAAGCCTCGCGCAGGAAGGCCCGCAGGGGCTCCTGGCCGGGGCCGGGCTGAAGCTCGGCATAGGGCAGCAGGTCGAGGCGCTCCAGGCCCGCCAGCAGGTTGCGGGCGAACTTCACCTCCGAGCCGCCCAGGCAGATCCACTGGCCGTCGGCGCATTCGTAGAGGCCGTACATGGCGTTGCCGCCCCACGAGCGCTCGTCCTTGGGAACATGGGCCTCGCCCGTGGCGAAGATCTTGCCGGTGACGTTGGGCGTCCAGGCCAGCACGCTGTCGTACATGGCCACGTCGACATAGTCGCCCAGGCCGGTCTTCTCCCGCCGCAGCAGGGCCATCAGCACGCCCGAGAGCGCGGTGAGGCTGGCCAGGGCGTCGGCGGCCGGCATGTTCGGCGGGGTCGGCTTGCCGTCGAAGCCTTCGCTCAACGACACCATGCCGGCCAGGGCCTGCACCGCGATGTCGTGGGCCGGCTTGTCGCGATAGGGGCCGGTCTGGCCGAAGGCCGAGATCGCCACATAGACGATGCCCGGATTGCGCGCCTTCACGGCCTCGTAGTCGAAACCCAGCCGCTGGATGACGCCGGGCCGGAAGGCCTCGACCACGACATCCGCTTCGGCGGCGAGGTCGAGCAGCAGGGCGCGGCCCTCGGCGGACTTCAGATCAACTTGGAGGCTGCGCTTGCCGCGGCTTGTGTTGCGGAACCAGACGCTCGTCCCGTTCTTGCGATAGCCGATCTCGCGGGCCGGATCGCCTTCGCCGGGCGGTTCGATCTTCAGCACGTCGGCGCCGTGGTCGGCCATCATCAGGGTCAGCATCGGCCCCGGCAGGAAGAGCGACAGGTCGAGGACGCGGACGCCTTCCAGCTTCACGAGGCAGCTCCCAGCACTTCGTCAGTATGTTCGCCGAGCTTCGGCGCGCGGACGCCAGGCATCCGCTCGCCGTCGATCTTCACGGGGCAGGCCAGCATCGCCAAGCCTTCCGCGCGGTCAGGATGGGCGACCACGTCGCGCATGCCGACCTCGGCCACGAACGGGTTGTCCAGCGCGTCCATCATTTCCAGGATCGGCGCGAACGGGACCTTGCCGCCGAGCAGGGTTGTCCACTCGGCCGTGGTCTTGGTCCCGAACAGGACGTCCATCGCCTCGCTCAGCGCCGGACGGTTGGCGTGGCGGCTGGGGATGTCGGCGAAGCGCGGATCGGCCTTCAGCTCGGCGGCGCCGGCCAGGTCGCACAGCGCCTCCCAGAACTTCGGGGTCTGGCACATGACCAGGCCCCAGCCGTCGGCGGTCTTCACCGCCTGCGACGGTGCGATCGACGGGTGGGCGCCGCGCGGCAGGCGCTGGACCTTGTAGCCCTCGTTCATCGCCCAGACGGCGGGATAGGAGAGCTGGTGCAAGGCCACGTCGAACAGCGAGACGTCGACGTCGCAGCCTTCGCCCGTCGTGCGGGCCGAAAGCAGGGCGCTGACCACGCCGAAGGCCAGCATGGTCCCGGTCATGAAGTCGACCATCGACACGCCCAGCCGCGCCGGCGGCGCGTCGGGCTCGCCGGTCAGGCTCATGAGCCCGGCCTCGGCCTGCATCAGGTAGTCGTAGCCCGGCCAGCCGGCCCGGCTGTTGCCGCGTCCGTAAGCGGAAAGGTGGCCGCAGACGATGGCGGGGTTCACCCCCTTCAGGTCGTCATAGGTCAGCTTCATCTTGCCCGGCTGGTCGCCGCGCAGGTTGTCGACCACCATGTCGGCGGCCGCCACCAGACGCTCGAAGGCCGCGCGGCCGTCGGGGGTCTTGATGTCCACGGCGATGGACTTCTTCGACCGTGAGAAGGTCTGGAAGAACTGGCTGTCGGCCGTTCCCAGAAAGAACGGGCCGGTGGCGCGGCTGACGTCGCCGCCCATGGCCGGGGCCTCGATCTTGACGACCTCGGCGCCCAGTTCGGCCATCAGCTGGGTGGCGTAGGGGCCGGCGCCGTACTGCTCGACGGCCAGCACCTTGATCCCGGCCAGGGGGCGACGCACTTGACCAGCCATCAGACCGGGTTCCGAGCCACGAGCTGGCGGGCGATGATGATCCGCTGCATCTCGTTGGTGCCTTCGCCGATGCACATCAGCGGGGCGTCGCGGAACAGCCGCTCGATCGGATATTCCTTCGAGTAGCCATAGGCGCCGTGGATGCGCATGGCCTCGGTGGCCACCTCCAGCGCCGTCTCCGAGGCGAAGTACTTGGCCATGCCGGCTTCCATGTCGACGCGCTCGCCGCGGTCGTAGGCCTTGGCGGCGTCTTCCACGAGCAGCTCCGAAGCGCGGGTCTTGGCCCCCATCTCGCCGAGCTTCAGCTGGATGGCCTGGTGCTGGGCGATCGGCTTGCCCATGGTCTTGCGCAGCTGGGCGTACTTGACGCTTTCCATCAGCGCGCGCTTGGCGATGCCGACCGAGCGGGCCGCGACGTTGATGCGGCCAATCTCCAGGCCCCCGGTGGCCATGACGAAGCCCTGGCCTTCCTCGCCGCCGACCAGGCACAGCTCGGCGTCGCAGCGATAGTCCTCGAAGATGAACTCGCCGCTGTCGATGCCCTTGTAGCCCAGCTTCTCCAGCTTGCGGCCGTTCGTGACGCCGGCGATGGGGGCGCGGGTCTCCGGATCGATCTTCGGGGTGATGAGCATGCTCATCCCCTTGTGGCGCGGCTGGGCTTCCGGATCGGTCTTCACCAGCAGGGCCGAGACGTGGCCCTCGATGGCGTTGGTGATCCAGGTCTTGGTCCCATTAACCACGTAATCGCCGCCGTCGCGCTTGGCGACGGTGCGGATGCCCTGCAGGTCGGTGCCGGCGTCCGGCTCGGTCAGGCCCAGGCAGCCGCGCATCTCGCCGCTGGCGAAGCGGGGCAGCCAGAAGTCCTTCTGCTTCTGCGTGCCGAACTTCTGCACCACCATGGCCATCATCAGGTGCGAGTTGAAGACGCCCGTCAGGCTCATCCACTCGGCGCTGATCTTGGTGACGATCCGCGAATAGGTCAGGGCCGACAGCCCCAGGCCGCCGTATTCCGGGTCGATCAGGGCCCCGAAGAGACCCAGTTCCTTCATGTCCTCGACCAGGGCATGGGGATACTCGTCGTCGTGCTCGAGCTGCATCGCCACGGGGGCGACCTTCTTTTCGAGCCACTTGTCGATGGCGTCGAGGATGGCGCGTTCGTCGGCTTCCGAGATCTCGCTCATCCTAGTAGTTCCCGACCTTGTCCTCGACGGCGTGGCCGCGCGCCGGGATCAGCATGTTGCGCTTGAAGGTGCAGACGACCGTGCCGTCCTGGTTGATGCCCGTGGTCAGGATCGTGACGATGCCCTGGCCGGGGCGCGACTTGCTCTCGCGCTTGGCCAGCACCTCGCTCTCGCCATAGATCGTGTCGCCGGCGAACACCGGGGCGCTGAACTTCACTTCGTCCATGCCGAGGTTGGCGATGGCCTTCTGCGAGACGTCGGTCACGCTCATGCCGATCAGCAGGGCCAGGGTGTAGGGGCTGACCACCAGGTTCTTCTTGAACTCCGAGGCCTTGGCGAACTCGGCGTCGAAGTGCATCGGGTGGGTGTTCAGCGTCAGCAGCGTGAACAGGTGGTTGTCGTACTCGGTCACCGTCTTACCGGGGCGGTGCTCGTAGACGTCGCCGACGATGAAGTCCTCGAAATAGCGGCCGAAGGTCTCGCGGTAGCGCTGCGGACCGACCTCTTTCCAGTTCTGCGACATGGGGGAGTCTCCTAGGTCTAAGCGCGGCAGGAATTTCCCGAAGGGAAATTCCCACCTAAAAATTGAGCGTGGCGGACGCTGAAACCGGCATCCACTTTCAGCTGCCACGCTCCAGAACGCGCCGTGCGGCGCGGATGACCGGCAGTTCGATCAGCTTGCCGTCCAGCAGGGCGGCGGCCCCGCCGGCGGCGTCGAAGGCCTCGACCACGCGTCGGGCGCGCTGGATCTCGGCGGGCGAAGGGGTGTAGGCGGCGTTCACCGCGGCCACCTGGGCCGGGTGGATGCAGGACCGGCCGGTGAAGCCCAGGGCCTTGGCCCGCAGGGTCGAGGCGGTCAGGTCGTTCGGATCGGCGATGTTCAGGTGCGGCACGTCCAGCGAGGCGACGCCGGCGCGGCCGCAGGCGGCGATCAGCGTGCCGCGGCCCAGCAGCAGGGCGTCCCAGTCCATGGTCGAGCCGAGGTCGGCCGACAGGTCCGCGCCGCCGAACAGGGCGCCGGCCACGCTGGGCGCGGCGCAGATCTCGAAGGCCCGGCGCAGGCCCTCGGCCGACTCGACCACAGGCCACAGCGGCAGGCCCGGCAGGATCTCGCCGGCGGTCAGCAGGTCTTCGGGGGCTGCGACCTTGGGGATCATCAGGAAGTCGAGTCGGGCGCCGCTGTCGGCCAGGGCCACGAGGTCCTTCAGGCCCTCCAGCGTGCGCACGCCGTTGATCCGCAGGCCGACCACGGCGGTGTGCGGCTCAGCGAGAAAGGCGAGGGCGGCGGCCCGCGCCTGCGCCTTGCCGGCCGGCGGCACGGCGTCCTCCAGGTCGATGCAGACCGCGTCGGCGCCGGCGTCCAGCGCCTTGCCGAAGCGGTCCGGGCGCGTGCCGGGCACGAAGAGCAGCGAGCGATAGGTCATGATCGGCTGAGCCGCCCGTGTCGTTGAAATGTCAGGACAATCGCCCTGGCCGTCAATCGCCGATCAGGACCCCTCGCGCGAACGCCTCGGCGATCTTTCTCCGACAGGCGATCCAAACGCCGTCGTGGGCGCGGACGTGTTCGAGGAACTTGCGGAAGGCGCCGATGCGGCCCGGACGGCCGATGATCCGCAGGTGCAGCCCCAGGCTCATCATCCGCGCCCCGACCTCCTGGCTCTCGGCGTGCAGCTCGTCGAAGGTCGCCACGGCGTAGTCCAGCCAGTCCTTGGCGGTCAGCGACGGGGCCAGCCAGAACTTCATGTCGTTGGAGTCCATGGCGTAGGGCAGGATGACCATCGGCTTGCTCTGGCCGTCCGAGGTCTCCACGCGGTCCCAGAACGGGAAGTCGTCGGAATAGTCGTCCATGTGATAGCTGAACCCGGCCTCGGCCAGCAGCCGGCGGGTGTGGTCGGTGTGCAGGTAGCGCGACAGCCAGCCGGACGGGCGCGTGCCGATCGTCTGCTCGATCGAGGCGGCGGCCTTGGTGATGAACTCCCGCTCCTTGGCCTCGTCCATCCAGAACTGGTGGGTCCAGCGATAGCCGTGGGCGGCCACCTCGTCGCCTCGGGCGCGGATGGCGGCGGCCAGGTCCGGGGCGCGCTCCAGGGCAAGGGCCGCGGCCGTCCAGGTGGCCTCGATCCCGTGCTGGTCGAGGATCCGCAGGATGCGTGGCGCGCCGGCCTTGATCCCGTAGAGATAGTTGCTCTCGCTGCCGTGCATGCGCATCGGCTTCTTGGGAACCGCGCCCAGCTCGTCGACCGGCTCGGGGCCCTTGTCGCCGTCGCGGATGTTGTGCTCGGCGCCTTCCTCGACATTGACGACGATCGACAGCGCCAGGGAGGAGCCGTCCGGCCAGCGGAAATCGTCAGGTGCGGGCATGGGGGCTTTCTCCAAGAGGCGAACAGTCTGAGCGCGGCGCTCGCGCCCATCGGGGCGGCGATCCAGCATGCGGCTTCAATCTTCACGGCGGCGCTGGAGCCGCAACGGAGGGAGCGCCCGATGGCCGTCACGCGGATTGTCGCCCTGTTCAACCTGAAGCCCGGCGTCTCGGCCGCCGACTACGAGGCCTGGGCCAAGGAACGTGACCTGCCCACCGTCAACGGCCTGGCGTCGATCGACAAGTTCGAGGTCTTCCGCTCGGCCGCCCTGCTCGGGACCGAGGCGCCGCCG
This sequence comes from Caulobacter sp. SRI_008, assembly GCF_057586355.1. Taxonomy (NCBI): domain Bacteria; kingdom Pseudomonadati; phylum Pseudomonadota; class Alphaproteobacteria; order Caulobacterales; family Caulobacteraceae; genus Caulobacter; species Caulobacter sp. SRI_008. Next base: position 119,106 of record NZ_JBYCZS010000009.1, on the reverse strand, counting down.
CCCTACCAATATGTCGAGATCATCGACGTCGCCGACATGGACGCCTTCGGGGCCGAAGTGGCGAGCGAAACGATGCAGGCGATCGCCGCCGAATTCCAGGCCCTGGCCGACCCGATCTTCATCGTCACCGACAAGGTGGGCTGAGCATGACGGGACGTTTTGAGGGCAAGACGGCGGTCGTCACCGGGTCCGGTCGGCGCGGAGGCCTGGGGGAGGCCATCGCACGACGCCTGGCGCAGGAGGGAGCGGCGGTTGTCGTTTCCGATCTTGGTCGCCCCGTCGATCCTTCCACGCCAGCCGGGATGATCGGCGGGACCGAGGAGATGGAGGCGATCGCCGCCGATCTGCGCCAGTACGGCGGGTCGGCCAGCACCCAGCCCTGCGACGTGCGTCGCTGGGAGGAGGTCCGGGCGCTGGCCGACCATGCCAAGGAAACCCACGGCTCGCTCGACATCTGGGTCAACAACGCCGGCATCGGCTACATCATGAAGCCGCTGATGGATGTGAGGCCGGAGGACTGGTCGGCGGTCATCGACGTCAACCTGACGGGCGCCTTCTTCGGCCTCAAGGCCGCTGCGGAAGTAATGATCGGCCAGGGCAAGGGCGGGCGCATCGTCAACATCGCCAGCCAGGCCGCCAAGTCCGGCTTTCCGCACGCCCAGGCCTACACTGCCTCCAAGCACGGCCTGGTCGGCCTGACCCGCTCGGCCGCGATCGAACTGGGCGCGCACCAGATCACCGTCAACAACGTCTGCCCCAACCACGTGACCACGGGGCTGGGCGCCTGGCAGAACGAATACTTCGCCAAGGTCACCGGCGCGGCCTCGGTCGAGGCCTACCTCGCCGCCATGGCCGCCCGCATCCCGCTCGGCCGCCCCGGCAAGGCCGAAGACACCGCCGACGCGGTGGCCTTCCTCTGCTCCGACGACGCCAAGTACATCACCGCCGAGAGCTTGAATGTCTCGGGCGGCGAGGAGCCGCATTGAGGGGCCTGGCCCTCATCCGTAAAATCCCCGCGAAAGCGGGGACCCAGGCTTTTTCTGAAACCCGCGGCGCTCGACGATAAAACACCTGGGTCCCCGCTTTCGCGGGGATTTTACGGGGTGGGGTCGCGGGCAAACGGAAACCCTGCCGCCGATTGACGGCTCTCAATACGCCAGCCGCCCTTCGAGCTCTCCGAACGGAACCATCACGTTCGCCCGATACCCCGGCCGCGCCTGCAGCCGCTCGTACCAGGCGACGACGTTCGGAACCTCCGGCCGCGCGATCTCCAGCTCGAAGTAACGATAGAGCGCCGTCCCCGCAGGAATGTCGGCCAGGCCGATCGTCTCGCCGCCGAGCCAGGGCTGCTCAGCCAGCACCTGGTCCAACAGCCGGAAATATCCCGCGCACCGGGCGATCGCCGCCTCGACGCGTGGCAGGTCCCGCTGCGCAGACGGCGTGCGATAGAAGCCCCAGAACACGCCGTTGAGGAAGTCTGGCTGCAGGCTGGCCTGCGACCAGTCCATCCAGCGATCCTGCTGCGACCGCGCGGCCGGTTCGTTCGACCACCAGCGCTCGCCGCCATGACGGGCCGCGAGATAACGCAGGATGGCGTGCGACTCCCAGACCACGACGCCGCCGTCGTCGATCACCGGCACCCGGCCGTGCGGATTGCGCGCCCTGAAGTCGGCATCATCCAGCCCGCCGAAGCCGCCGCCGGCCGGAACGTGCTCGTAGGCCAGCCCCAACTCGTCGGCCAGCCACAGCACCTTCTGCACGTTGAACGAGTTGCGGCGGCCCCAGATGGTCAGCATGGTTCACTCCCCCCTGTGCATCAGGTCACGGGGGCGTTGAGCTTGGCAATGGGGGAGGCATGAGCGATCCGGGCCTGCGACGGGCGACGGGCGACGGCGGCCGACGCCGAGGCGATCACCCGCCTGACCCGCGCCGCTTACGCGCCTTGGGTCACGCTGATCGGCCGCGAACCGCTGCCGATGACCGTCGACTACGCCCAGGCCCTTGCGGTCAACCGTTTCGATTTGCTGGGGGAAAGCGACGTACTGGTCGCCCTGGTCGAGACCGTGCTGGCGGCCGATCACCTGCTGGTCGTCAACCTGGCGGTCGATCCAGCTCGCCATGGCCGAGGCCTTGGCCGCCGCCTGCTGGCTCATGCGGAAGCGTTGGCGGTCGAGGCGGGGCTCTCGACCGTGCGGCTCTACACCAACCAGCGCTTCGAGCGGAACATCGCCCTCTACCGCCAGGCCGGCTATGTCGTGGATCGCGAAGAGGCCCTGGCCAACGGCGTCGTGGTTCACATGCGCAAGGCGCTGGATTCTCAAGAGTTCGCCGGCGGGGCCTTGTAGCGCTCGGGCACGAAGCTCTTCTGCAGGGACTGAGCGTCGAACATGTCGGCGGCCGGCAGCATGCTTTCCACGGCCACGGCGCGAGCTTCCAAAACCAGCCTCTTGTTCTCGTCGTTCACGCGATAGGTTCCGCCGACGATGACGCCCTGGGACGTGATGTCGTAGCTGCGGATGACCTCGGCGTCGGTGACCGTGATGCGATCGGCCTTGCCGAACGGGGTCTGGATCGAGCCGAGATAGGCAGACGCCCTGGTCTTTGGATTGGTGTTCACGCCGCAGGCGGCGACGGCGACCTTGGGGTCGTCGTAGATCTCGCCGGTCGCCACCGTCAGCGCCTTGCCCACGCCCGCGACGCAGTCGGCGATCAGGCGATGGCTCGGCGTCTCGACACGGTGCTTGGTGCCGTCGTGGAACTCCGCCGACCACTCCTCCACCATGCGGCCATCCCGCTCGACCTTGGTCCAGGCTTAGGCGGCGTAGGTGGCTTGCGTCGTCTTGGAGCGGGCGACGACCGCCTCCGCCTTGCTCGACAGCTTGGGCGCAGGATCACCGGCGCCGCAGGAGGCCAGGGCGATCGAGGCGAAAAGCAGGGCTGTCGTAGGGCGCAAGACTTGGCTCCATCAGGCAAGGCCAAGCTTGTCGCACGCGGTCGCCGCAATGCTCAAGGTTGAGCGCCGTGGCGCTAGAGTTTTACCGTCACCTTGCCCATCGACTTGCCTGAGTTGAGCCAGTCCACCGCGTCGTAGATCGCGGCGACGCCTTCGAAGGGCGTGTCGTCGCCCACGGCCTTCAGCTTGCCGGCCGCCTTCAGCGCCGCCAGGTCCGCCCGGGCCGCCGGCCAGTGCTCGGTCAGCAGGCCGTTCATGAAGCCGCGGATCGAGGCGGCCTTGTAGTAGAGCTTGTGGGCTATGCGCGGGGCGCTGACGATCTCGGCGCCGCCGTCCATGTCCTGGGCGACGCCGGCCACCACCAGGCGACCGTGGCGGGCCAGGTTGTCGGCGAAGGCGTCGAAGATCTCGCCGCCCACGGTGTCGATGGCGACGTCCAGGGCCTCGGGGAAGTCGCGGGCCAGGGCGGCGGCGACCGGCTCGGCGCGGTAGTCGATCACCGCGTCGGCGCCGAGGCTTCGCACGAAGTCAGCCTTCCTCGGGCCGCCGCAGACGGCGATGACCTTGCAGCCGTGGGCCTTGGCGATCTGCACCAGGATGTGGCCCAGGCCGCCGGCCGCCGCCGAGATCGCCACGGTCTCGCCGGGTTTGGCCTGGCCGATCTGGTGGAAGGCGACATGGGCCGAGACGCCGGTCGAGGCCAGGATCAGCGACTCCTCGTCGGCCGCCGGAACCTTCACGAAGGTGCTGGCCGCCGCGATGTTCATCTCGCGATAGCCGCCGCCGAAGCGGACGCTGGCCACCGCGTCGCCGACCGCCAGATCCGTGACGCCTTCGCCGACGGCCTCGACGATTCCGACCGCTTCGACGCCCATCGGCATCGGCGGGGAGACCTTGACGTAGCTGACGGCGTTGCGGGCGATCTGTACGTCGAACAGGCCGTTGATCCCGCACCAGGCGTTGCGCACCGCCACCTCGCCGGGGCCGGGCGCGCGCATCGAGATCTCCACCACGTCGGTGGCCTCGCGCAGGGTGCGGGCGAAGCGGCGCAGTTCGAGGGCGCGGTAGGTGCTCATTTCGGGGCTCCGAGGCCGAGGACGCCGGGATTGACCAGGCCTTGCGGGTCGAGCGCGGCCTTCACCGCCTCCAGCAGCGCCCGGGAGGCTTCGTCGAGGCTGTCGGCATAGGGATAGACGCGGCCGATCTGCAGGTGACCGGCGCCTTCGGCCTGGAAGATCGCCATCACCCGCGCGCGGGCCTGGCTGACCACGGCGAAGGCGGTCGGGTCGTGCGGCAGGGCGGGCAGCTTGGCCAGCAGGTGCGGCTCGATCGTCGCCTCGTGCAGGGCGTGGCGGGCGCCGGGCCAGTAGAAGGTCGGCTCGATGACGAAGGCGTTGGTCGACAGCGCCGTGAACATGAAGGCCGTGTCGATCCCGTGCTCGGCGAAGGCGCCCGCCATCTCGGCATAGACCGCCTCGATCGCCGCGTGGATCGCGACGGCGCGCGACAGCGGCGCGACGCATTGCAGGGTCGCCCATCGCTCGCCGCCGGGGCCAAGGATGCTGTTGGCCGCCGGGAAGGGCTGGGCGCGGATGATGCGGGGGATGCTGTTCTCGATCTCGCGGCCGGCGAAGCGTTTGGCGATCGCTTTCGCTTCGGCGAGATCGGCCTCGACGCCGGCCTTGCTGCGGCCTTCGCAGATCACGTGCAGCGGATAGTCGTCGGCGCCGACGAAATCGCGGCCGGCCAGGGCCACCTTGGCGGCGGCGACGGCGCCCTTCAGCAATGAGCCTTGCTTGGCGGCCACGTCCTTCAGCACCTTGACGTCGCTCAGTAGCGACGAGCGGCGCAGGCGCACCTTGGTGAGGTTCGGATCGAAGCCGCAGAGTTCGCTGGCGATCCCGGCCCGGGTCATCTCGGCCATCGCCTCGATGATCGAGGCGGCGTCAGTGAAGGCGAAGGAGGCGTAGGCCTCGTGCGCGGGGCGGCGGATCAGGCGCAGCGTCACCTCGGCCTTGATGCCCAGCGCCCCGCAGTCGCCGCCGAACAGACCCGTCAGGTCGGGGCCGTAGAACCGCCAGAACGGATGCTCGCCGTCCTTGCCGCGCGCGCCGGTGCGCAGGATGCGGCCCTCGCCCGTCACCACGGTCAGGGCCACGACGCTCTCGCTGGTGGTGCCGTAGTGGCCCGCGCCGAAGAAGGCGTTCTGCTGCGACAGGCCCCCGCCGATGGTCGAGGTCAGGCCCGACATCGGCCCCCAGAACGGCGCGCGCAGGCCCAGCGGCGCCAGGGCGTCGTCCAGTGTCTTCCAGGTGCAGCCGGCCTGGACGGTGGCGACCATGTCGGCCGCGTCGATACGCACGATCTGGTCGAGCCTGGAGAGATCCAGGCTCAGCGTGCCGGCGCGGGTGGGGATGTAGCCCTTGGTGTAGCTCATGCCGCCGCCGCGCGGGGCCAGGGCCAGGCCTTCGCGCGCGGCCAGGGCGGCCACGGCGGCCAGCTGCTCCACGCTGGTCGGGGCGACCACGGCCAGCACCGTCTCGTCGGCGATGGCGAAGATGTCCTGGCTGAAGAGGACGCGGGCCGCCTCGTCGTCGCGGACGCCGGTTTCGCCGACGATCTCCCGCAGGGCGGCGAGCGCGGAAGTTCGGCTGGCGGATGGATCGGATTTGGCGGCGGCCACGGGCAGGTCCGGAAAGCTAGGGTCGCCCCATCGATAGTCCCAACCGCGGGGCGGCCGGGCAGGGGGCGCAGGCTCTCTCCGACAGGCGGCGCCCGCCGGAGCGAAAGCCGACCATGAGCAAGACCCTGGAAGTCGTCCTCAAGCGCACGATCGAGGACGTGCCCGTCGCCGCCGATTTCGAGGTGATCGAGCGGGCCGCCCCGACCGAAGCCCCGGCCGGCCAGCTGCTGGTGCGGGTGCTCTACCTGTCGCTCGACCCCTATCTCGGCTCGCGCTTTCGCGGCCGGCACATGGGCGAGCCGCGCCCGGCGCCGGGTGAGACCCTGCCGGGCTCGTCGGTGGCCGAGGTCATCGCCTCGGGCCATCCAGACTTCGCGCCCGGCGACCACGTGGTCGGCGACGCCGGCTGGACGCAGGTCGGCCTGATGGACGCCAAGTTCGCCCGCAAGGTCGACGCCTCGCTGGGCGTTTCCAACCACCTGGGCGTGCTGGGCATGCCAGGCCTGACCGCCTGGGCCGGCGTCACCCAGCTGGCCAAGGTCGGCGCGGGCGACGTCTTCACGGTCGACGCGGCCGCCGGCAGCGTCGGCGGCACCGCCGGCCAGATCGCCAAGATCCTCGGCGCCAAGGCCGTCGGCATCGCCGGCGGGGCCGACAAGGTCGCCCAGGTGATCGAGCGCTACGGTTTCGACGGCGCCGTCGACTACCGCAACGAAGGCTGGGTCGACGAGCTGAAGGCCCTGACCGACGGCGGTCCCACCGTTCACTTCGAGAACGTCGGCCTGCCGATCCTCAACCCGGTGTTCGGTCTGCTGAAGACCTACGGCCGCGTGGTGATCTGCGGCCTGTCGGCCCACTACCACGCCGACGGCCCGCCGCCGCAGTTCGGCCTGGGTCCCATCGTCGGCAAGCGCGCCGCCGTCATGGGCCTGGTGGTCTACGATTTCTATCCGCGCTGGAACGAGTGGGTGAAGACCGCCGAGCCCTGGCTCAAGGAAGGCCGCCTGGTGCAGGTCGAGGACTTGGGCGAGGGCATCGAGTCGGCCCCGGCGCAGTTCGAGCGCCTGATGAAGGGCGCCAACGCCGGCAAGACGCTGGTGAAGGTGGGCTGAGGCCGACCTTCCGCCAACGATTTCAAACAGTCGTCATCCCGGAAAGCCCGCAGGGCTTATCCGGGACCCAGAGGCCGGCGCACTGCGTCGGCCCCTGTTCGTTTGCGAGCCCTAGCGCCGCCGCGCCCAGTCGCCTGGGTCCCGGCTCTGCGCTTCGCTTCGGCCGGGATGACGAGCTGGGAGGGGCGCGGAGAGCCTAGGCCTTCCCGAACCGCGCATAGAGCGCCGCCGCCGCCAGGTTGAACGCCGCCGGGGCATAGGCGAAGGCCACCGCCACCCCGACCAGCGCCGAGCCCGGCTGGGCGGCGCCGGTCACCGCCAGGGCGCTGGAGAAGCCGAAGGCCGACAGGATGAGGCCCGTCAGCAGGGTGCCGCCCAGGGCGAAGCCGATCTTGTCGGCGCCGGTCCACAGGGCCGAGAACACGCCGGCCCGGCTTTCGCCATGCTCGGCCTCGTCCTTGGCGATGACGTCCGACAGCAGGCTGTAGCCCATCAGGCTCCAGCCCGAATTGAACAGGGCGAACAGCACCACCACGGCGTAGATCGCCGGCAGCGGCGCGCCGGCCATCACGCCCCAGGCGGCCTGGACCACGGCATGGCCCAAAGCGGCGGCGATATAGACGCGCTTGCGGCCGAAGGCGGTCGACAGCCTGATCCACAGCGGCTGGGCGGCGATGACCACGGCGCTCATCACCAGCACGATCATGCCGATCTGGGTCAGGGCGTCCGCGCGGCCCATGTTGTAGCTGAGGAAGTAGACCATGGCCGCATAGCCCAGGCCTGAGCCGACCAGCTGCAGAACATAGGCGCCCAGCAGCGGCCGGAAGGTCGGGTCGGCCACGGCGCTGAGAATCGCCTTCAGCCGCATGGCCGGGGCGCCAGCCGCCTGCACCACGGGGCGCGGCGAGGCCAGGAAGGCGATCAGCAGGCTGATCGAGCACACCGCCGCCAGCACCAGCGACATCTGCGAATAGGCCGGCCGTCCGCCGCCCCAGGTCTGCACCAGCACCGGCGCCAGGGCGTTGCCGACCAGCAGGCCGATGGCCGAGAAGCCCATCCGCCAGGCCATGACCACCGTCCGCTCCTTGGGATCGTCGGAAAGTTCCGTGCCGATCGCCAGGTAGGGCACCGAGAAGGCCCCGAACACGATCATGTAGACGCTGAAGGCGGCGGCCACGTAGCCGGCCTTCAGCGCGGGGCTCCCTTCCGGCACGTGGAACAGCAGGATCAGCGCGGCCGGCGCCAGCAGCGCCCCGACCAGCAGCCACAGCCGGCGCGGAACCCGGGCCTTCCAGCGGTCCGACACCAGGCCCACCGTCAGGTCCGAGATCAGGCCCCAGAACAGCTTGGGAAAGAAGATCGCGGCCCCGGCCAGCGCCGGCTCGACTCCAAGCGCATTGGTCATGAAGAACAGCAGCAGCAGCGAGGGGGCGTCGCGGAACACCTGGCCGGCGATCTGGCCCGCGCCGTAGCCGGCGTGGACGAGCAGGGGCAGGCGGGGCGAGGGCGGCTTGGCGGCGGTCATGGCGCGGATCCGATGATAGGGATCGGCGACGCTAGGCGCGAAACGAAGGTTCAAGGGGGCGCGAGAGCCGGCGCCCGACTGTCGGACACTGACAGGTCAAAACAGCGTGCGGCTGCGCGAAGCCTCGGCGCCAGCCGCCTTCGCGGCCGTCTGGCGCGGCCATCCGGTTTCAGATCACGAGTTCTGAGAGAGAATGGTGGGTGTAGTAGGATTCGAACCTACGACCCGCTGATTAAGAGTCAGCTGCTCTACCAACTGAGCTATACACCCGTTCGCGTTTCGAAGTCGCTTTCGCGTCCCCGACGGCGAGGCGCGATACATACGCCAAGGCGCGGTAAGTGCAATCCACTTCAGAACATTAGGTGTGGATATATTCGTCGCATCTGAAGCCAGACGTACGGGCGTAGCAAGGGGACCCCGGAGGGGGAATTCTTTACTGGATCAAGTTTTGCGGAGAATGGTGGGTGTAGTAGGATTCGAACCTACGACCCGCTGATTAAGAGTCAGCTGCTCTACCAACTGAGCTATACACCCATTCGCGATTCCGAAGCGCTGAAGCGTCCCGGCGGCGAGGCGCGGAACATACGCAATGAATTTGAGAGCGCAAGGACTTTTTCGATGGCCAGGCGAGATATCAGCGGAGCCGTGGATTTCGCCTATCTGGAAGGGTTCGCGGCCGGCGACGCCACGGTGATCGAGGAGGTGCTGGCCCTGTTCCGCGAACAGGCCGCGCTGTGGACTCCGATGCTGTCGCCCGACCACCCCGGCTGGCGCGACGCGGTCCATACGGTCAAGGGCGCGGCGCGCGGCGTCGGGGCCAATGCGCTGGGCGACGTCTGCCAGCGCGCCGAGGCCGGCGAGGCCGGCTTGGACGAGGTGATCACGGCCCTCGATGCGGTGCTGCTCGACATCGCCGCCTATGTCCACGAGCAGGCGCTGCGGTCGCTGAAGGGGTAGCGCCCCCTCAGCCGACCGCGATCAACGACCGGTTCCAGGCGATCAGCGGCGAGGCCGGTGTGAGCTGGTGCTGCGTGGCGGTCACGATGAACACCGAATGGGTCTGGGCTTCGACGATGCTGTCGATCTCGCAGACCGCGACGGCCAGGCCCCGCTGATAGGTCGGCGGCGTGTCCGGCGTCAGTCGCCAGCGTTCGGGCGCGAAGCGTTCGTGGGCCAGGCTCGGGCCGCCGAACCGCAGGGCCTCGTCCTTGTCGGCCGCGCCCAGCAGGGCGATCGACAGAGCCGGGCGGCGCAGGAACACCTCGTGACAGCCGGCTTCCTTCCGCACGCAGAACAGGAAGCGCGGCGGCTCGACCGACAGTCCGGTGATCGAACTGACCAACAGGCCTCGCGGCGTGTCGCCATCCCAGCAGGAAACGATGGCGACGCCGCTGGCCAGGTGGGCCAGCACGTCCTTGAAGTCGGCGCTGGCAGCATAGGAGGTCTGGACGGAAGCGGCCAGCGCCGCGGCCTGAGCGGTCATTTCGGCGGCCCCCGTCCCTGGCGTCCGGATCAGCGGGCCGGCGCGCCGGCCGGGGCGAGGTCGTCTTCCTCGTCCTCGTTCAGCGCCCCCAGCTCGCCCCGCTCGCGGGCCTTCTTGCCGTAGACCTGCTCGAACAGCGGCGAGGTCATCAGCGTGGTGACCAGGGCCATGACCACCAGCATCGAGAACAGCGCCGGCCCGATGATGCCCTTCTGCAGGCCGATGTTGATGATGATCAGCTCCATCAGGCCGCGGGCGTTCATCAGCGCGCCGATGCCCATGGCCGTGGCGTTGTCCTGGCCGGTCAGGCGCGCGGCGGCCCAGCAGGCGCCGCCCTTGGCCAGGATCGAGCCGACCAGGATGACCATGGCAACCGCCGCCAGCGACCAGCTGTTCAGCAGGTTCATCTGGGTGTTGAGGCCCGAGAAGGTGAAGAACATTGGCACCAGCAGGGCGACCGTCAGGGGCTCCAGCGACTTCTTCAGCTCGCGGGTCAGGACGCCGCGCGGCATGGCCGTGCCCAGCAGGAAGCCGCCGAACACCGAGTGCAGGCCGGCCGCGTCCATGGCCCAGGCGCTGAGCATGAACAGCATGATGACCACGCCCAGCTGGGGCGGCGTGATCTTGCCCTCGCGCTCGGCCCAGCGACCCAGCGGCGCCAGCAGCTTGGGTCCCAGGGTCAGCATGAACAGGGCGAAGGCGCCGCCGCCGATCGCCGCCTTCATCGCCACGGCGGGGCCGCCGCCGAAGCTGGCCAGGACGATGGCCAGAACCGTCCAGGCGCCGGCGTCGTCGATGGCGCCCGACGACAGGGCCAGCGAGCCCAGCCGGGTCTTGGTCAGGCCGCGCTCCTGGATGATGCGGGCCAGCACCGGAAAGGCGGTGATCGAGATGGCCGCGCCCATGAACAGCATGGCCTGGAACGACTGCACGCCCTTGCCGAACAGGTTCAGGCTCATCAGCCACGGCGTCAGGGCGATCGCCACCAGGAACGGCGCGATCATGCCCGACAGCGACACCGTCACCGCGCTCTTGGCGTTGGCCTTGAAGTGATCGGCGCGGAAGCCGACACCGACCAGGAACATGTAGAGGCCCACGCCCAGCTGCGCGCCGACGAACAGGACCGACTTGGTCTCCTTGGGGAAGATCATGTGCTGGATGTCGGGGGCCAACAGGCCGAACAGCGACGGACCCAGTATGATGCCGGCGATCATCTCGCCGATCACCTGGGGCTGGTCGAAGAACCGCTTCATGACCCAGCCGCTCGCGCGGCAAGCCGCCACGATGACGAACATCTGCAGGAAAAAGGCTACGCTCAATTCAGCCGGCGTCACGGCGTCCCCCTGTGATTTTCGCCGCTTGGAAGCGGTCGCGTTTCATCCCTGGAGGGAACGCTAACAACGCGAAAACTCGGCTGGCAACAGGTTTTGGACAACGTTGTCACTGTAGGTACGTGCCTACAGATAATCGCGGTCGGCGTGATGCCGGACGCGCGCGCCGCCACGCCGCCGAACGACGCTGGGGGCGGAGGCCGCGTCCGAGGTCGGATCGACATTCATCTGATGGTTGCCCCAAGATCCGTCTTTCCCCGCGAAGGCGGGGATCCAGGCTGACGTTCAGGGGGAGGCGCGGCCGTGATCCATTCGCGGACTCGGCTTGGGTCCCCGCCTTCGCGGGGATGCTCGGTGAAAAATTAGCGCGAGCCCGTGGAGAAGGATCCGTCCTAGACCGGGTTCGGAATCGAGTCCGTCAGATCCTCGAACTCGCCGACCTCCAGGCCGGCCGTTTCCTTGCGGGTGATGATCTTGGTGTCGTAGCTGCGCGAGACGAACACCCGCACGCCGCGATAGCGCTGGCCGCGCTTGGCCGAGACGGTCTCGGTGCGGATCTCCGTGCCGTACGCCCGGTCGCTCAGATAGATCAGGCCGGGACGCAGGTCGTCGTCGCCCTTGGCGAGCGCTTCGGCGGCCATCTCGTCCAGCTGCTGGTCGATCTCTTCCTTGGTCACGCGGCGCCCTTGGTCCGGTCCCAGCTGTCGTGCTCGTAGGCGATGCAGCGGTCGATCAGGGTGCGCCACACCGGCTCGGCGATGGCCTCGGAAAGGCCCGCGTCGCGCGCGGCGGCCTTGACCTTGTCGACCACGTCCTCGATGCGGGCGCGGTCGAACACCTTGCTGCGGTCGGTCTTGATGCGGGCGGCGGCGTCCATATAGCCCTGGCGCTCGGTGAGCAGGGCCACCAGGGCCCGGTCCAGGGCGTCGACGCCCTGGCGCACGTCGACCATGGTCTGGCAGTCGGCCGGCGCGAGGCGCTCGTCGACGTTGAGAGTCGTCTTGATCATGCGCCCCTTTAAGCCGGTTTGAGCGCGGCCTTCCAGCCTAGATGCCGGCGCCGTTGTCGATGGTCAGCAGGGCCGCTTCGTGGGCGGCCGCCTCGTCCTTCAGCCAGCCGACGAAGGCCTTCACCTGCGGCAGGCGGCCCTTGGCCTTGGGGTGGACCACGTAATAGGCGAAGTCGACCGAGGTCGCGATGTCGAACGGGATCACCAGGCGGCCGGCGTCGAGATCGGCCTGGGCCAGGGTGCGCTTGGCCAGGGCGATGCCGCGGCCGTTGGCGGCGGCCTCGATCACCAGGCTCGATTGGTTGAAGCGCGGGCCGCGGGCGCCGTCGACGCCCTTGATGCCGCGCGCCGCCAGCCACATGGCCCAGTCCGGGCACGAATCGTCGGCGTCGGGCGAGCCGTCGTGCAGCAGGATGTGGCGCGACAGGTCTTCGGGGCTTTCCAGCGGCGTCTCGGCCAGCAGTTCGGGGCTGGCGACCGGCACGACCGTCTCGTTGAGCAGGCGGATGACTTCCAGGCCTGGATAGCGGCCCGAGCCGTAGCGGATGGCCAAGTCCACCTCGCCGGCGGCGAAGTCCACGACCTCCATGCCGGCCGACAGCCAGACGTCGACCTGCGGCTGGGCCTGCTCGAACTTGCCCAGGCGCGGCACCAGCCACTTGGCGGCGAAGGACGGGGCGGCCGTCAGCGTCAGGCGGCGGCCGTCGACGGCGGCGGTCAGCAGGGACGCGGCTTCGGCCAGGCGGTCGAAGGCCTCGCGCAAGGCGGGCAGGGCGGTCTGGGCCGCGTCGGTCAGCAGCAGGCCCTTGGGCGTGCGCTTGAACAGGGCCGCGCCGACATAGTCTTCCAGGTTCTGGATCTGCTGGCTCACGGCGCCGGGAGTCACCGACAGTTCGTCGGCGGCGCGGCTGAAGTTCAGATGGCGCGCCGCGGCCTCGAAAGCCCGCAGGGCGTTGAGAGGCGGAAGGCGGCGCCGTTCGTTCTGTCGTTCCATGAGTTTTACTGAACGCCCCGGCAGAAGTCCTTGTTTGCGAATTGGCCTGCCCGCGCCCAGTTTGCAAGCGTTCGCTGACGGATTGGCCCTTTTCGTCGGCGAGCAAGAGCGGGGCGAGCTTTCGGGTTCGCCCCGTATTTCATTGGGTTTGGACGGCGAGGGTCGATCGGCTCGCGCCGCTTTCGCGCGTCCATGGACGCTTTTAGAGGACCTGGGATCGCGCATGGCGTCGCCCTCGGATGGCAAGGCTGAACCCCGTCTGGTCGCGCTTCGCGGCGGCGAGGGCGTGCGGCCGGCTCCGGGACGGGTGACGCTGGTCGGCGCTGGTCCCGGCGATCCCGACCTGTTGACCATCAAGGCGCTGAAGGCCCTGCAGGCCGCCGACGTGCTGGTGCATGACGGCCTGGTCTCGGCCGAGATTCTCGACCTCGCGCCCCAGGCCCGCCGCATCGACGTGGCCAAGCGCAAGTCGCGCCACACCCTGCCGCAGGATGACATCAACCAGCTGTTGGTCGCCCTGGCCCGTGAAGGCCTGGAGGTCGTGCGGCTGAAGGGCGGCGATCCCTTCCTGTTCGGCCGTGGCGGTGAGGAGCTTTCCGCCTGCCGCGAGGCCGGCGTCGACTGCACCGTGGTGCCCGGCGTCACCGCGGCCCTGGCCGCCAGCGCCGGCGCCGGCGCGCCCCTGACCCATCGCGGCAGCGCCCAGGCCGTCACCTTCGTCACCGGCCACGCCGCCCACGGCGAGCCGGATCTGGACTGGACCGCCTTGGCGCGTCCCAACCAGACCGTCGTCGTTTATATGGGCGTCTCGACCGCCGGCTTCATCGCAGAGCGCCTGACCGCCGCCGGCCGCGCCGGCTCGACGCCGGCCCTGGTCGTCGAGAACGCCAGCCGTTCCGACGAGCGCCGCATCCTTACCACCCTGGCCGGTCTGGCGACCGCGACCGAGGGGCTGAAGGGGCCGGCCCTGCTGATGGTCGGCGAGGCCATGGCAATGGCCGACATCCCCCATATATCGGGGCAATCTCCCGGCAGCGTCGCAACCGCCGCCGTCTTCGAAGTTCAAAACGTGAGTTCGGGCCAATGAAAGCCGTGACCGCCAATCGCCTGATCGACGGGGAGGTCGTCTTCTGGAAGGAAGGCGCGTGGGTGGACGGCTTCGGCGACGCCCAGCTGTTCGACGATGAACAAGGCGAGCAGGTCGAGGCCGCCGTCGCCGCCGGCAAGGCCGCTCCGACCGTGATCGTCGATCCCTATCCGATCGACCTGATCACCGTCGAAGGCCTGGGCCTGGCTCCGGTCAGCTACCGCGAGCGCATCCGCGCCCTGGGGCCCACCAACGAACTTCTCCACGGCAAGCAGGCTGAAGGCGGCGCCGTCGTTGAGGCCATCCGCCACGCTTCCGGCGCCGCCCGCTCGACGGGCCGCGTCGACCTGATCCGCCGCAAGTAGGCCGACCCTATGTATCAGTACGACGTCATCGACCGTGAATTCCTGACGGACCGCTCCAACGAGTTCCGTCACCAGGTGGCCCGCCGCCTGGCCGGCGACCTCACCGAGGACCAGTTCAAGCCGCTGCGCCTGATGAACGGCCTCTATCTGCAGCTCCACGCCTACATGCTGCGGGTCGCCATCCCGTACGGCTCGCTCAACGCCCGCCAGGCCCGCCGCCTGGCCTGGATCGCCCGCACCTACGACAAGGGCTACGGGCACATGACCACGCGTCAGAACGTCCAGTTCAACTGGATCAAGCTGAAGGACGCGCCGGACATCCTGGACGCTCTGGCCGAGGTCGATCTGCACGCCATCCAGACCAGCGGCAACTGCATCCGCAACACCACGGCCGATCCCTATGCCGGCGCCACCGCCGAGGAGATCGACGATCCGCGCGTGTGGTCCGAAGTGATCCGCCAGTGGTCGACCCTGCATCCGGAATTCAGCTACCTGCCGCGCAAGTTCAAGATCGCCATCACCGGCGCCCTGACCGATCGCGCGGCGGTGAAGGTGCACGACATCGGCCTGATCCTGCGCCGGGCCCGCGACGGCTCGCTGGGCTTCGAGGTGATCGTCGGCGGCGGGCAGGGGCGTACGCCCTATGTCGGCCCGACCATCAAGCAGCACCTGCCGGCCTCGAGCCTGCTGAGTTATCTGGAAGCCGTTCTGCGCGTCTACAACCGCCACGGCCGCCGCGACAACATCTACAAGGCCCGGATCAAGATCCTGGTCGCCGCCCTCGGCGCCGAGGAGTTCGGCCGCCAGGTCGAGGAAGAGTGGGCCAAGATCGACCATGATCGGGCCGACCTCGGCGACCTGGAACTGGCCCGCATCCGCGGCGCCTTCGCCCAGACCCCGTTCGAGACCTTGCCGGCCCGCTCGGAAGTCTTCGAGGCCGCCAAGGCGGCCAGCCCGTCGCTGGCGCGCTTCGCGCGCAACAACGTCAAGCCGCACAAGAAGCCGGGCTACGCCATCGTCGAGGTCTCGCTGAAGGCCATCGGCCAGACGCCGGGCGACGCCACCGCCGACCAGCTGGACGTCGTGGCCGATCTCGCCGAGCGCTACGGCCTGGACGACCTGCGCGTGACCCACGCCCAGAACCTCGTCCTGCCGCACATCAAGCTCGACGACCTGCCGGCGGTTCACGCCATCCTCGAGGCCAACGGCCTGGCCACGGCCAATATCGACCTGGTCAGCGACATCATCGCCTGCCCGGGCCTCGACTACTGCGCCCTGGCCAATGCGCGCGCGATCCCGATCGCCCAGGATATCGCCAAGACCTTCGCCGACCCCGACCGGGCCGAGACGATCGGCGAGCTGAAGATCAAGATCAGCGGCTGCATCAACGCCTGCGGCCACCACCACGTGGCCCACATCGGCATCCTGGGCGTCGACAAGAAGGGCGAGGAATTCTACCAGCTCTCGCTCGGCGGCTCCGGCGCGGAAGACGCCACGATCGGCAAGATCCTCGGCCCGGCCCTGCCGGCCGACAAGGTCGCCCCTGCCATCGACACCCTGGTCGACACCTATCTGGCCGCGCGCCAGGGCGAGGAACGCTTCCTCGACACCTATCGCCGCGTCGGCCTCGAGCCCTTCAAGGAAGCGGTCTATGCCCAAGCTGATTAAGCTGATCGACGGCTCGGCCCAATCGGCTGAGAACGCCTTCGTCAACGTCGCCGACGAGGACGCCATCCCGGACGCCGGCGACGTCATCCTGTCGCTGACCCGCTTCCAGGCCGAGGGCGACGCGCTGCTGTCGTCCAACAGCCGCCGCGTCGGCGTGCGCATCGAGCCAGCCGAGGAGGTCGAGGCCCTGGCCTACGACCTGCCGCGCCTGTCGGTGGTGGCCCTGGCCTTCCCGAAGTACCGCGACGGCCGCGCCTACACCTCGGCCCGCCTGCTGCGCGAGCGCTTCAAGTACCAGGGCGAGATCCGCGCCGTGGGCGATGTGCTGCAGGAGCAGGCCGGCTTCATGGTCCGAGTCGGCTTCGACGCCTTCGAGCCCAACGACGGCGCCACGCCCGAGGCCTGGACCAAGGCCGCGGGCCGCTTCCGCCACGTCTATCAGCGCGCCGTCGACGCCCGCCCGATCGCGGCGGACGAGCGGGCCCAAGCCAAGGAAGGCGCCCTCTGATGGCCTACGACCAGACCGACGCCGCGCCGACCCTGGCGGCGCGGCTGGACGCCGAACTGCGCGACGCCCATCCGCTGACTATCCTGCGCAAGGCCTACGAGACCTTCGGCGACAAGCTGGCCCTGGTCAGCTCGTTCGGCGCGGAGTCGGCGGTGCTGCTGCACCTGGCCTCGCAGGTCTCCAAGGACATCCCGGTGCTGTTCCTCGACACCGGCATGCTGTTCGGCCAGACCCTGGACTATCGCAAGAGCCTGGCCGCCAAGCTCGGCCTGACCGACGTGCGCGACCTGCGTCCGGCCTTCGCGGATCTCGCGGTCACCGATCCCAAGTCGGACCTCTGGCGCACCGACACCGACGCCTGCTGCCACATCCGCAAGGTGCTGCCGCTGGACCGCGCCATCGAGGGCTTCTCGGCCTGGTGCACCGGCCGCAAGCGTTTCCATGGCGGCGACCGCCTGCGCCTGGCCGTGGTCGAGGACGCCGACGGAAAGCTGAAGTTCAATCCGCTGGCCAACTGGAGCAAGGCCGAGCTCGACGCCTATGTCGCCGAGCATCAGCTGCCGACCCACCCGCTGGTCGCCCAGGGGTTCCCGTCGATCGGCTGCTGGCCGTGCACCAAGCCGGTGGACGACCCCAACGCCGACGTCCGCGCCGGCCGCTGGCAGGGCCAGGACAAGACCGAGTGCGGCATCCACGTCGCCCGCGCCCCGGGCGTGGCCCCCAACGTCGGCGGCGACATCTGAGGCTCAGGTCTGCGACGAGAAGCCCTTGCGGGTCATCTTGCCCCAGCCCTGGGCGCCGGTCAGGAACTGCCAGGTGCCGCGCAGCCGCCAGAAATTGTTGATCTGGCGGTAGCCGAAGTTCTCCAGGATCGCCGCGCCCATCAGCACGGCGAGGCTGCGAGCGTTGGGAAAGCGCCGCAGCTCGGTCTCCTCCAGCGCCAGGGCGCCGACGCTGATGACGATGCCGAAGCCGAAGGTCACCGCCAGCAGCGCCCACAGATAGTCGATGTCCAGCACGCCCAGCAGCCAGAAGGCCGGGATCAGCACATAGCCGAAGATCTCGATCAGCGGCCCCAGCACGTCGACCACCAGGATGTGGCCGAAACCGATCAGCCCGATCCGGCCGTAACGCGGGTTCAGGATCATGTCCCGGTGCCGGAAGAAGGTCTCCAGCGCCCCGCGATGCCAGCGCGCCCTCTGTCGGGACAGCACGGCCATGGTCTCCGGCGCTTCGGTCCAGCACACCGGCTCGGGCGTGAAGGCCACGCGATAGGGCTTCCCGAGGCGCCGGTAGTGCTTGTGCAGCTTGACCACCAGCTCCATGTCCTCGCCGACCGTGCCGTGGCTGTAGCCGCCGACGTCGAGCACGGCCTGGCGGCGGAACAGGCCGAAGGCGCCGGAGATGATGGTCAGGGCCGAGATGCGGCTCCAGGCCAGGCGCGCCATCAGGAAGGCGCGCAAATATTCGACGGTCTGCAAGCGGGCCAGCAGGTTCTTCGGGACCCCCACCTCGACCACCCGTCCGAACGAGATCTTGCAGCCGTTGGCGATGCGGATCGTGCCGCCCACGGCCACCGTGCGATCGGGATCCTCGACGAACGGCGCCACCGCCCGCAGCAGGGCGTCCACCTCCAGCAGGGAGTCGGCGTCCATTGAGCAGACGATCGGCGAGCGCGACAGGTTGATGGCCGCGTTCAGGGCGTCGGCCTTGCCGCCATTGTCCTTGTCGACCACCAGCAGCCGCGGCTGGTTGGCGCCGGCGTAGAGGCCGCGAATACGCTGGCACGAGGCGGCCAGGTCATAGTGGCGCTCGACGGGATGCAGCTCGAAGGCGTCGATCAGCACCTGCAGTGTCTCGTCCTTGGAGCCGTCATTGACCACCACCACCTCGAAGTGGGGGTATTGCAGGGCCAGTAGCGAGCGCACGCTCTCGACGATGGTCAGGGCCTCGTTATAGGCCGGCGCCATCAGGGTGATCGGCGGGGCGGCCTCGGCGTAGCGCCGCCAGAGCAGGGCGGCCTGGTTGACCGGCGGGGCCTGAGACAGCGCGCGGGCCGCCAGGATCAGCTGGTAGAGATAGAGCGCGTTCTGCAGCAGGCCGGTGGCGATCACCGCCCAGGCGATGGTCTCGGCGAAGCGGACGACCACGAGGGCCAGGACCTCCAGTTCGGGCAACATGGTCATGCGCCCTCCGCCAGGGCGCGCTCGGCCGCGCGTTGGGCCACGGGACGGGTGTCGTCGCCGGCGGCGGCCTCCAGCAGGGCGCGGCCGGTCTTGCCCAGCTTTCCCAGGGCGTCGCCGGCCCGGAAGCGCACCCACCATTCCGGATCGTCCAGCAGCGCGGCCATCGGGGCGGCGAGCTTGGCCAGCCCCGCGGCGCCGACGGCCTCGGCGGCGGCCGAGCGTACGGTCCAGGCCTCGTCGGTGAGCGCGGCGGTCAGGGGCGCGGCGGCGGCGGGATGTTGCAGCCGGCCAAGGCCCCGCACCGCCGCCGTCCGCACGTCCAGGTCGGGATCGCTGGCCGCAGCCGACAGCGCCGGCACCGCCTCGTAGGCGCCCGAGCGGCCCAGGGCGTCGAGCAGCAGCGCCCGCATCAGCGGCGTCAGGCCCTGGCGGTCGAGCGCCAGCAGGCCGTCGGCCGGCCGCGCCGCCACCGCCTGGCGCATCAGTTCGGCATAGACCCGTGACGGGGTCAGCTCGCCCGAGCCGGCATAGTCGAGCAGGCGCGAGGCCGAGGGCGGCGCTCCAACCGCCGCCAGGCCCTTCACGGCGGCCATACGCACGTTTGGGTCCTTGGAGCCGATGGCGCGGCGCAGGGCGGCCTTGGCTTCCTCGCCGCCCAGCGCGGCCAGGGCTTCGACGCTGGTCAGGCGCTCGTCGCGCGATCCGCGGGTGGCGCGCTTTTCCAGGGCCGCGACGAGGCCCAGCCGCTTGAGGGCGGCCATGGCGCGATCCTGGTCGGCGCCGCGGATCATGCCCTGGAAGTCGAGTATGGCCTCGGCCAGCACTTCGGGCCGTCTCAGGAAACGGCCCAGGTCGTCCGCCGCCTCCGTCTGACCGCGCAGCAGACCGGAGAGGGCCTGGATGATGATCCGGCGTTCGCTGGCGCGATCGGCCGCGCCGGCCTCCTTGAACAGGCGTGCGACGATCAGCGCGCTCATCCAGGTCAGCGCCCCGGCGATCAGGACGAGAGCGATGACCCAGATCAGCGTCAGCGACGACATCTAGAACCGTCGGGTGACGGCGACGCCGATCTCGTCGCGGTCATAGGCCGTGCGCTTCTCATGGGCGCCGGCGACCTGCACCGTCCAGCGCGGCGCAAGATCGAAGGCGACCCCCGCCGACACCGCCTCGACGGGCACGGTGGCGCCGTCGGCGCTTTCCGGCGCGTCGGCCCAGCCCAGCCGCAGGCGCAGGCGCTCGGTCGCCGACCACTCACTGTTCAGGGTGTAGCCGGACTGATGCTTGCCGCGTTCATCCTCGGTGTTGATCGAGCGGGCCGTCAGCGACACCGGCCCGGCCGCCAGCACCAGATAGGGCTGCAGGCTCTTGACCTCGCCGACCGCGTAGCGCGACCAGACGCCGTCGAGGCCCAGTCGCGCCCGGAAGCTTCCGGTCGTCCGCAGCCCAGCCGAGCCGCCGGCCCGCACGGTGAACTCCGGCCGATAGTCGGCGTCTGGCGCGCCGCCAACGGCGATGAAGCCGTCCCAGCGGGGCGAGAAGGTTCGCGCCGCCAGCACCTCGCCATAGGTGTCGGCAACGCCGAACCGCTCGGTGTGCTCGATCGAGCCGCCGATCGTCATGTGCGGATCGATGCGGCGGGACAGGGCGAGGGTGGCCGAACTCCAGTGGCCCAGGTCCTGGCTGAGTTCGCTGCGGGCGTAGGCGATGTCCAGCCGCCAGCTCGGCTCGCCCGGCATGGCCAGGGTGGCCGAGATCTGCTGGTCGAGCGCGCGGGCCTCCGCATCAGCGGATCCGCCGGCCAGCAGGGGCGCGAGCCGGCGCCTGGCTAGTTCGGGGCGTCCGGCGAACAGGGCCGAGCGGGCATAGGCGATGCGGGCGTCGCGATAGTCGGGAGCTAGCGCCAGGGTGGTCTCGAAGGCCCGGTCGGCTTCGGCGTAGCGCTGGGCGGCCATCCGCGAGAGGCCGAGGTTCAGCCAGACGTCGGGATCCTTGGGCCGCTGCTTGGACAGCAGGTCGAAGGCGGCGATCGCTTCGCCCGTGCGTCCGGCCTGGCGCGCCGCCACCGCCGCTGCGTAGGCCGGGTCGGCCGCCTGGGTTTCCTGGATTGGCGCTTCGATCACGCAGCCACCGGGGCGATGCGGAACAGCCGCGCCAGCAACTCGTCCGGATCGAACGGCTTGGGCAGGTAGTCGGCGGCCCCGAGGTTGAGGGCGGTGACGATGTCGTTGCGACCCTTGAGGGCCGTCAGCATGACCACGGGGATGTCGCGCAGGGCGTTGTCGCCCTTCATGCGCCGCAGCACCTCGAAGCCGTCGATGATCGGCATCATGCCGTCCAGAACCACGACCTGCGGCCGCGCGGTCCGGGCCGCCTCGAGCACGGCGCGGCCGTCCTCGAAGACGCTCACCTCGTAGCCGGCCATGCTGAGCTTGTGCTCCAGGATCTCCCGGAGCAGGGCGTCGTCGTCCGCTATCAGGACCGAAGGCGAGGACGCTTGGTTACTATCGGATCGCCTCGATGCCATGCCATGCCTGCAAGCTTAGCTATAGGGGAGTCGAAGAGCACCTATCCAGAGTGGTTCAGAACCGCGCGCTAGGCCAGCGCGAACATCGCGCATTTGGTTAACCGGGGCGGCGTTGCACGCCAGGCGCGCAAGCGAAAGCCGGCGCGTAAAGCGCCGGCGTCATCGAGGAATTGTCGGAAAAGGCCGAAGCCTATTCGGGCGGGCAGCCCTTGAACTCGCCGACCTTGGTCACCGAGAGGCTGGAGAGGTTCAGGTCCGCCAGCGGCTTCATCGAGCCGGGGCCCTGGCCGCTGAACATGTCGATCTTGTTGCCCTTGATCGCCCCGCCGATGTCGGAGGCGTACCAGTAGCCGTCGTGCTTTTCGCCGTTGGGCATCGGCAGGCCGACGGTTTCCTTGATGAAAACCACGGTGCGGCGCGGGATCACCTTGGTGTCGACGGCCAGGGTGCGCATGGCCACCACCTTGCAGCCGAGGCTGTCGAGGGCGCGGATGCCCCGGGCGCCGGCGTGGTAGAGCGTCGCCTTCATCTTGTATTCGATAGAGCCGGGCAGGCTGCCGGTGAGGGCGCCGGCGATCAGTTCGCCCAGGGGGTCCTTGCGCTCGGAGTCAGGACCCGCGGCGGCGGGGAGGGCGGCGAACATGGCCATGAAGGCCAAAATTCCGGCGAGCGTGCGTCGCATCGAGGTTGTCCTCTTATCGGCGTATCTGTCGGTTCGGCGGTCTCCTTAAGCCGATCACGGCTCCGTGACAACCCGCTTAAAACCGCCCAAATGGGCCGGAATCGGATGAAAACTTCTGGTCAAGCTCGGAACTCGGTTGAAAATTCAATCGTTTAGCGCGCCGTTTGAAAAGTGAGGGAGGGCGACGGAATGACGCTGCGGATCTTCGGCGACGGCAAGTCGGGCAACTGCCTCAAGGTGAAGTGGACCGCCGAGCGCCTGCGTCTTCCCTACGAATGGATCGAGGTCGACATCCTCAAGGGCGAGTCGCGAACCGCCGACTTCCTGGCCATGAACCCGGCCGGACAGGTGCCCGCCGTGGTGCTGGAGGACGGTCGTTTCCTGGCCCAGTCCAACGCCATCATGCTGCACCTGGCCGAGGGTTCGGTGCTGATCCCGGCCGATCCCTACCTCAAGGCCAAGATGTACGAGTGGCTGTTCTGGGAGCAGTACAGCCACGAGCCCTATGTCGCCGTGGCGAGGTTCCAAGTCGCCTACATGGGCAAGCCGGTCGAGTCGCTGGACGGAAAGATCGTCGAGCGCGGCCATGCGGCGTTGGCGCGCCTGGAAAACGGCCTTTCCGGCAGCGGTTTCCTGGTCGGCGACCGCCTGACCCTGGCGGACATCGCGCTGGTGGCCTACACCCGTGTCGCCCACGAGGGCGGTTTCGATCTGTCGCGCTATCCGGCCGTCAAGGCCTGGGTGGGCCGCGTCGAGACGGCCCTCGGCATAGATTGAAACGCCTCGGAGCGCGCATGACGTCGCCGTCTTCCACCGTCAAGATTCTCGTCCTCGCCGCCGCCCTGGCCGCGCCCGCCCAGTCGGCCCTGGCCTGGGGCGCCTCGGGCCACCGCATGGTCGGCGTGCTCGGCGCCTCGACCCTGCCGGACGACGTGCCGGCCTTCGTGCGCAGCCCCTACGGCGTGGCCGCCATCGGCGAATACGCCCGCGAGCCGGACCGCTGGAAGGGCTCGGGCAAGGTGCACGACACCGATCGCGACGCCGCCCACTTCCTGGATCTCGACGACGAGGGCCGGATGTTCGGCGGGCCGAAGTTCACGGTCGAGACCCTGCCGGCCACCCGCGCCGACTACGAGACCGCCCTGCGCGCCGCCGGCCAGGACAGCTGGAAGGCCGGCTACCTGCCGTACGCCATCATCGACGGCTACCAGCAGCTGGTGAAGGACTTCACCTACTGGCGCGTGCTGGTCGCGGCCGAGAAGAACACCACCGACGCCCAGAAGAAGGCCTGGTACGCCGCCGACCTCAAGCGCCGCGAGGAGCTGCTGCTGCGCGACCTGGGCGTCTGGGCCCACTACATCGGCGACGGCAGCCAGCCGCTGCACATGAGCGTGCACTACAACGGCTGGGGCGACTATCCGAACCCCAACAACTACACCCAGAGCAAGGGCACCCACGGCGCCTTCGAGGGGCCGCTGGTCAAGGCCGTGGCCAAGGACGACGAGGTCAAGGCGCTGATGCCGGCCCCGGTCGACTGCGCCTGCAGCATCGAGACCCGCATGGTCGGCTACCTGACCACGACCTGGAAGCAGACCGAGCCGCTGTACCAGCTGGAAAAGGCCGGCGGCATGGTCGAGACCGATCCGCGCGCCAAGGCCTTCGTCGACGCCCGCCTGGCCGCCGGCGCCGCCGAGCTGCGCGACGTCGTGACCATGGCCTGGAAGGCCAGCGCCAACGGCAAGATCGGCTACCGTCCGGAGATCAGCGTCGCCGACGTCGAGTCCGGCAAGGCCGATCCGTGGAACGACCTGTTCGGCAAGGACTGACATCCTTGATCGCGTTCTACGCCCCTGACGCGTCCCTGGCCTACCAGGACCGTCACGCCGCCTTCGGCATCGCCGAGGACACGCAGGGGCGGATCGCCCTGGTCGAAGTGACCAAGCCCGGCAAGGCGCCCTATTTCGATCTGCCGGGCGGCGCCGTCGATGGTGACGAGAGCGAAGGCGAGGCCCTGGTCCGCGAGTTCGGCGAGGAGACGGGCCTCGTCGTCGAGGTCGGCGCGCGCGTGGTCGACGTTTCGCAGCCGTTCCTGAAGTCCGACGGCCAGCCGGTGCGCAACTACGGCGGCATCTACGCCGTGAAGGCGATCGGCGAGCGGCCCGAACTCAAGGTCGAGGAAGACCACAAGCTGGTCTGGCTCGACCCCCGCGACGCCGTCGTCGCCCTGCGCCACGACGCCCACTCCTGGGCGGTCGCGGCGTGGATGCGCAAGGGCTGACGTTCAGTTGGCCGAAGCCGCGCGGGCGATCAGGTCTTGAGCGGACTTGTCGCCCAACCGGCGGTCGGCGGGGCGAGCGCCCTCGCAGGCGATCTTCATTTCCAGGGCCTGGGGCGAACCGGCCTTGGGCCGTCGCGCCGGAAAGCCCGACGTGGTCGTCTGTTCGTCCGTCGGACCGGACAGGCGCCAGACGAGTTCGTAAAGCCCGGCGCGGCAATGGAAGCGGACCTTCTCCGTCGTCGTTCCCGCCGGGCCGAAGCCGCGCACCTCGCCCAGGCGGGCGCCTTCGCCGTCACCGACCAGGGCCTCGACGTCGATGACCCGAATGCGGCCGCCGCCGCTGTCCGTCAGATAGAAGTCGGCCGCCGAGGCCTGAGCCGGCGCCAGCGCCGCGAGGCCGAAGGCGATCAGCAGCGCCCGCATCGCCTAGTTCGCCTTCTTCTTCAGCAGCGCCTTGGCCTCGGCCGGGGCGACCTGGTCGAACAGCATGGACAGGTGCTGGTCCTTGGCGTGGTCGTTGTGCAGGTCCCAGGCCAGGGAGATCGGCAGGCGCAGACGGCCGCCGTCGGGCAGGCGGGCCACCAGCACGCGCCAGCTGAAGCCGTCGCCCGGATCGCCCAGCGGGCCGAACTCCAGCGGGGCCGGGTCGCGCAGGCGGAAGGCGCGGTCGGCCTTGGCGGCGAACCAGGCCAGGTCCTCGGCGGCGGTCGGGTCGGCGGCGGGCGGCGCGAGCTTGCCCTTGAGATTGCGGACCATGACGGCCTCCGAAGCGTTGAAGCGGGCGTCTCTAGCACTTCGCGAGGCGACTTCCCATGTCCAAGCCTCGGGCTGGGCAGTCCGAACGCAACGAGGCTCAGGTGAGCAAAGATAGGCCGATCAAGCGCGTGCGCGCCGACTGGAACGAAGTGGTCCTCGTCTGCCGCAAGTGCTCGCGCAAGCTGGACGGCGGGTTCGGCAAAGGCGGCGAGCAGAGCTTCTCCAAGGCCCTGCGCAAGGCCTCCGGTGGCGGCAAGGGCAAGGACCGCAAGGCGCCGCTGGCGGTGATCGAGGTCGATTGCTTCGACGTCTGTCCCAAGGACGCTGTCGTCGCGGTCAACGCTTCGAGGCCTCGCGAATGGGTCGTCGTTCCGCGTGGCGCGCCGATGGAGGCGGTGAGCGCGCGGCTGGGCCTGGCCGCCAACGACGCCGAAGCGGCTTAAGTGCGAGTCTGCTATCAGCGCGCCATGAGCCGCAAACGCGCCGACATCCTTCTGGTCGAGAAAGGCCTGTTCGACAGCCGCGCCAAGGCGCGCGCCGCCATCGAGGCCGGCCGCGTCACGGCCGACGGCAAGGTCGTCGCCAAGGCCTCGGAAGCCATCGACGAGGCCGCCGACATCGTCGCCGAGGCCGCCCATCCCTGGGTCGGCCGTGGCGCGTTGAAGCTTGTACGCGCTTTGGAGCTATGGCCGGTCGCCGTCGAAGGCCGGATCGCCATCGATGTCGGCGCCTCGACCGGCGGCTTCACCGAGGTGCTGCTGTCGAAGGGCGCAGCTTGCGTCCTGGCCGTCGATGTCGGCCGCGACCAGCTGCATGCCAGCCTCAAGGCCGATCCCCGTGTCGAGGATCTGTCACCGCTGGACGCGCGCGCCCTGACCGCCGAGCACGCGCCGGACGGCGTCGGCCTCGTCGTCACCGACGTCAGCTTCATCTCGCTGGAAAAGGCGCTGCCGGCGGCGCTGGTCCTGGCCAAGCCCGGCGCGGACCTCGTCGCTCTGGTCAAGCCGCAGTTCGAGGCCGGCCGCGAGAACGTCGGCAAGGGCGGCCTGGTCAAGGATCCCGAGATCATCGCCGCCTGCGTCGAGCGGGTGTCGGCCTTCCTGGAGGCTTCGGGCTGGACGGTCCGCGAGCACGCCGACAGCCCCATCGCCGGCGGCGGGGGGCAGGTCGAGAAGCTGCTCTGGGCGGTAAAGCGCTAGGCCGAAGCCAGTCTTCCGCCGGCAGTCGCATAGGCTTGGCTGCCCCGCGTCAGCACCTGGTCGCCGCCGACGATCTCGGCGATGCCGATGTCGCGCGCGCCGGCCAGCCGCTCGTACAGCGCGCCGAAGTCGCGCAGGGTCACTTCCTGCAGCGTCTGGATCGACGGGATGACGAAATAGACCTGCTGGAAGTCGTCGATGCGGTAGGGCGTGCGCATCACCCGCTCCAGGTCGAAGCCGATGCGGTTGGGGGAGGGGTCTTCGAGGGCGAAGATCGACTCCGTGCGCGACGAGACGATGCCCGCCCCGTAGATGCGCAGCCCCGCCGGCGTCGCCATCAGTCCGAACTCGACGGTGTACCAGTAGAGCCGCGCCAGATTGGCCAGCCGCCCCAGGCCCAGCGCCCGCTGCCCGCCCTGGCCATAGGCCTGCATGTAGTCGGCGAAGACCGGATCGGTCAGCATCGGCACGTGGCCGAACACGTCGTGGAAGACGTCCGGCTCCTGCAGGTAGTCCAGTTCGTGCGGCTTGCGGATGAACTGGCCGGCCGGGAAGCGGCGATTGGCCAGGTGGTCGAAGAATACGTCGTCGGGCACCAGGCCCGGCACGGCCACCACGCTCCAGCCGGTCAGGCGCTGGAGCTCCTCGTTGATGCGGTTGAAGTCCGGAATGCCGGTGCGGTGCAGGTCCAGCGCGTCGAGCCCGCGCAGGAACTCGTCGCAGGCGCGGCCTTGCAGCACCTTGGCCTGGCGTTCGTAGAGGGTGATCCAGACGTCGTGCTCGGCCTGGCCGTAGCTTTCCCAGCCCTGGTCGATCGTCCAATCGGGCCGCGCCCCTGGGGGCGGCCCGCCGCTGAAACCGTCTGCGCTCATGAAACGACGTTACGCCCGCCTAGCGGCAAGTTCCGTTCGATTTTTGCGCGCAACCGCCATTCGGGCGGATAGGCATGCCCGTCAGTGTGAGATCCGGGGGCGAAGCTTGTAGGCGCCGTGATCGAACGACTCGAAGATCAGCGCGGCTTGCGGATGCTGCACGGGCTCGCCGGTCTCGTCGGCCAGCAGGTTCTGCTCGGAGACGTAGGCCACGTAGGTGTTGTCGTCGTTCTCGGCCAGCAGGTGGTAGAACGGCTGGTCCTTGGACGGCCGGATGTCCTCGGGGATAGACTCCCACCACTCGTCCGTATTGGCGAATACGGGGTCGACGTCGAACACCACACCCCGGAAAGGGAAGATGCGGTGCTTGACGATCTGGCCGATCGCGAATTTGGCGAGTCTCTCGTTCATGATGAAGAGATTACGACGAGTCTCCTGACTGAATCCTGAACGTAAACGACGCCCATTGTCGCGCAACGCCATGCTTCCGAGAGGCGAACTCGATTGCTATGGTCGGCGACGAAGTGAGGCGGTTCGTCACGAATCGCCTGCGAGACAAGGTGGAAAGACCATGTCGGAGGCGCCGAGAGCGCCCGGCGCATCCCAGGCCCAGGACGGCCGGGAACGACGCCGGCCTCCGGGCGAGCAGCCGTGCTACGCGGCGCTCGATCTCGGAACCAACAACTGCCGCCTGCTGGTGGCGACGCCTTCGCCGCGCGGTTTCCGCGTCGTCGAGGCCTATTCCCGCATCGTCCGGCTGGGCGAGGGGCTTTCCCAGACAGGCCAGCTGTCCGACGCGGCGATGGAGCGGTCGATGGCCGCCCTCAAGGTCTGCGCCGAGAAGATCCGCCGCCGCAAGGCCATCCGGGTCAAGGCCGTGGCCACGCAGGCCTGTCGGGGCGCGACCAACGGCACCGAGTTCGTCCGCCGCGTGGCCGAGGAGACCGGCCTGCGGCTCCAGATCATCACCCCGCGCGAAGAGGCGCAGCTGTCGGTCGCCGGCTGCATGAGCCTGTTCGACCGCCAGGCCGACGCGGCGCTGGTCGTCGATGTCGGCGGCGGCTCGACCGAGCTGTCGTGGGTCGATCTGAAGGCCGGCGGGCTCGACGCCAAGCCGCGCCAGTTCGAGGCCTGGAAGCTGCCGATCCGCGCCTGGCTGTCGATCCCGATCGGCGTCGTCACCCTGGCCGAGCGCTTCCCCGAGGGCGAGCGGGCCGACGACGGCTGGTTCCGGGCTATGGTCGAGGAAGTGAAGTCCAAGATCGCGGCCTTTCCGCACGCCGCCCCGATGCGCAAGACCTTCGACGCGGGCCGGGCCCACCTAGTCGGCACCTCCGGCGCAATCACCAGCCTGGCCGGCCTGCACCTTGGTTTGCCGCGCTACGACCGCAACGTCGTCGACGGGCTGTGGATGCAGCGCGCCGACTGTGAGGCCGCCGCCGACCGTCTGCTGCAACTGACCGCCAAGGAGCGGGCGCTGGAGCCCTGCATCGGCGCCGACCGG
Source organism: Caulobacter sp. SRI_008 (assembly GCF_057586355.1). Classification (NCBI taxonomy): domain Bacteria; kingdom Pseudomonadati; phylum Pseudomonadota; class Alphaproteobacteria; order Caulobacterales; family Caulobacteraceae; genus Caulobacter; species Caulobacter sp. SRI_008. The sequence goes on along the minus strand of NZ_JBYCZS010000009.1, from coordinate 90,387 downwards.
GCCGACCTCGTCCTGGCCGGCGCGGCCATTCTTCAAGCCGTTCAAGAGCTTTGGCCATGTTCGCGCGTGCGAGTCGCCGATCGAGGGCTTAGAGAGGGGCTCCTGATGTCTCTGATGTCGGATCGGCAGAAGCGCCCCCGCCGTCGGCGGCGCGGCGGGGCCGGTTCGGCCCGAACGGTGAACGCATGAACGACGAGCCCCCCAGACGCCGGATGGTCAAGCCGCCCACGGGCGGCAACGCCGACGGTCGCGCCAAGCCCGCGCGCCTGAAGACCGCCGACGGTCGCACGCCCAGCCAGCAGGCCTGGCTGGAGCGCCAGATCAACGATCCGTTCTCGGCCAAGGCCCGGGCGCTCGGCTATCGCAGCCGCGCCGCCTTCAAGATCAGCGAGATCGACGAGAAGTTCCGCTTCTTCAAGAAGGGGGCGCGCGTCATCGACCTCGGCTGCGCCCCCGGCGGCTGGCTGCAGATCGCGGTCGAGCGAGGCGTGACCCAACTGGTCGGCGTCGACCTGCTACACGTCGATCCGGTCGAGCCGGCTCACATCATCGAGATGGACTTCACGGATCCTGCCTGTCCGCCCAAGCTGCTCGAGCTGCTGGGCGGCGCGCCGGACCTCGTCATGTCGGACATGGCTCCGAACACCGTCGGCCATCGCGAGACCGACCACCTGCGCATCGTCGGCCTGATCGAGATCGGGGCGGAATTCGCCATCGAGACCCTGCGTCCCGGCGGCGCCTTCGTCGCCAAGGCCTTCCAGGGCGGCGAGACCTCCGAGGTCATCGCCCGGCTGAAGAAGAACTTCGAGAAGGTCCAGCACTTCAAGCCCAAGGCCAGCCGCCAGGACAGTTCCGAGGTCTTCCTCGTGGCGACGGGCTTCAAGGGACGCTGATCAGCAGACGGCGGCGCGATCGCGTGAGTCGCCCCGCCGCCTGACCAAGACTCTGAGTTCAGCAGGCTTCGGCGCCGTACTTTGCGTCGATCGGTGAGAACGTTCCGGCGAATGGACTGGAGTATTGCGCCGCCGCGATGTCCGTGACGCGTCTTTCGGGAATATTTATCGAGACTTGCCCATGGGTTGTGTTTTCGAGGTTTGCTTCGAAAATACTGTAGCTTGCAGCCTTGGGTGATCTTGCTCTGGCTTTCGCGCGGGTGTGATCTCGGCGTGAGCGTATCCCCCGCGCTCGCCAGACTGGATATCCCCCAATGACCCGTTCGCTCGTCACCGCGCTCGCCGTCGCCTTCGCTGTTTCCGCGGCCGGCGGCGCCATGGCCGCTCCCTGCAAGGATGCGAAGGGCAAGTTCATCAAGTGCCCGGCCGCCGCCGCGCCGGCCAAGCCGGTCAAGTGCAAGGACGCCAAGGGCAAGTTCGCCAAGTGCGGCACGCCGGGCGCCAAGCCGGTGAAGTGACCCGGCGGCCGGGGAGGGGCGAGCCGCTCCTTCCCGGCTTCCATTCCGGAAAATCATCTCCATTTCCGGCTCCGGGCGGGTCGACAAACGCCCGCCTCGCGACTATACCCGCGCCGCAAAATGGAGAATCCGATGGAGATTCGCGAAGGGCTCACCTTCGACGACGTTTTGCTCGAACCTGGTCCGTCCGACGTCATGCCGACGCAAGTGACGACCGAGACCAAGTTCACGCGTGAAATCAGTCTGAACATCCCGCTCGTGTCCGCCGCCATGGACACGGTCACCGAAAGCCGCCTCGCCATCGCCATGGCGCAGGCCGGCGGCATGGGCATCCTGCACCGCAACCTCACCAACGAGGAGCAGGCAGACCACGTGCGCGAAGTGAAGCGCTACGAAAGCGGCATGGTCATCAACCCGCTGACCATCAATCCCGACACCACCCTGGCCGAGGTCCGCGAGATCACGGCCCGCCGCAAGATCTCGGGCTTCCCGGTGGTCGAGCGCGAGACGGGCAAGCTGGTCGGCATTCTGACCAACCGCGACATGCGCTTCGAGGGCGACGCCAGCGTCCCGGCCTCGGCGCTGATGACCCGCGAGAACCTGATCACGGTGGGCGAGGGCGTCGATAGCCGCGAAGCTCGCGAGCTGCTGCGCAAGCACAAGATCGAACGCCTGATCGTCGTCGACGACGCCTACCGCGCCGTCGGCCTGATCACGGTGAAGGACATCGAGAAGGCCCAGGCTCACCCCCTGGCCGCCAAAGACGACAAGGGCCGCCTGCTGGTCGGCGCGGCCTCGACCGTCGGCGACGCAGGCTTCGAGCGCTCGATGGGCCTGGTGGACGCCGGCGTCGACGTCGTCGTCATCGACACCGCCCACGGCCACTCCAGCCAGGTCGCCGCGGCGGTCTCGCGTCTGAAGCGCGAAGCCAACCGCGTCCAGATCGTGGCCGGCAACATCGCCACCTACGACGCCGCCCGCGCCCTGATCGACGCCGGCGCCGACGCGGTGAAGGTGGGCATCGGCCCGGGCTCGATCTGCACCACCCGCATCGTCGCGGGCGTGGGCGTGCCGCAGCTGACCGCGATCATGGAAGCCGTCCGCGCCGGTCGCGAGAGCGGCGTGCCGGTGATCGCCGACGGCGGCATCAAGTTCTCGGGCGACCTGGCCAAGGCCATCGCCGCGGGCGCTTCGACCGCCATGATGGGCTCGATGTTCGCCGGCACCGAAGAGGCGCCGGGCGAGGTGTTCCTGTACCAGGGCCGCTCGTACAAGAGCTATCGCGGCATGGGCTCGGTGGGCGCCATGGCCCGCGGCTCGGCCGACCGCTACTTCCAGAAGGAAGTGACCGACAGCTTCAAGCTCGTGCCGGAAGGCATCGAGGGCCAGACCCCGTTCAAGGGTCCGATCGCCCCGGTGCTGCACCAGCTGGTCGGCGGCCTGCGGGCGGCCATGGGCTATGTCGGCGCTCCCACGATCGCGGAACTGCAGGAGCGCGCGCGCTTCGTGCGGATCACGGGCGCCGGCCTGCGTGAAAGCCACGTCCACGACGTGATGATCACGCGCGAGGCTCCGAACTATCCGAGCGCGGTCTAGGCCATGCAGATGGCCTTCGAGCTGCAGATGCTGGCGGCGGCGGTCGTCATCGGGCTGGTCCACCTTCTGTGGGCCAGCGCGGCGGCCCAGCCCCAGCGCGGCTTGAAGTGGAACGTCGGCTCCCGCGAGACCCCCGTCGTGCTGACCGGCATGGCGGGCCGTCTCGAACGGGCCTTCGCCAACTTCCGCGAGACCTTCGCGTTCTTCGTCGCCGCCGTGCTGGTCGCCTATCTGGGCGGCCGGCTCGGCGCGCTGACCGTCGCCGGAACCGCGCTCTATGTCGGCGCCCGGGCGGTCTATGTCTTTCTCTATGCGTTCGGCGTGCCGGTCGTTCGCAGCCTGGTCTGGGTCGCCTCGATGGCGGGCCTGGGCCTCGTTCTCCTGGCCTTGGTGATATAGCTCACATGCGTGACGGAGGGCGGGTTTCCGCGGCGATCGAGGTTCTGACCGAGATCGAGACGCGGCATTTTCCGGTGAAAATGGCGCTCAAGCGCTGGGGCGAGGCCGCGCGCTACGCCGGCTCCAAGGACCGGGCCTTCGTCTCGGGCCTGGTGCTCGACGCCCTGCGCCGCAAGCGTTCTCTGGGCTGGGCGATGGGCGATCCCGCCGCGCGCGGCGTCGTGCTCGGCGTGCTGGCCTTCGTCTGGAAATGGCCGGCCGAGCGCATCGCAGAAGCCGCTTCGGAAGAGCACGGCTTCGGCGCGCTCTCCGAGACCGAACAGGCCCGCCTGAAGGATCCCGTCTCGCTGGACGGCGCGCCCGCGCCGGTGGCCGGCGATTATCCCGACTGGCTCGAACCGCATCTGGCCCGCGCGCTGGGCGCCGACCAGGTCGCCGAGATGGCGGCCCTGTCGGAACGCGCCCCGGTCGATCTGCGCATCAACACCCTGAAGACCGACGCCGAGCGCGGCGCCAAGGCCCTGGCCCCGATCAACGCCGCCCCGGCAGGGATCCTGCCCACGGCCTTCCGCATCCCCGCGCCCGCCGCCGCCGATCGCACCCCGTCCGTCGAAGCCGTCCCGGCCTTCTCCAAGGGCTGGTTCGAGGTCCAGGACCTGGGCTCGCAGATCGCCGCCGCCGTGGCCGGCGAGGTCAAGGGCAAGCAGGTGCTCGACTTCTGCGCCGGGGGCGGGGGCAAGACGCTCGCGCTCGCCGCCGCCATGGGCAACAGCGGCCAGATCTTCGCCCACGACAGCGACGCCCGCCGCCTGGCCGACACCATCCGTCGCGGCCAGAGGGCAGGGGTCCGCAACCTGCAGATCCGCTCGCCGATCGAGGCCCAGCCGCTGAAGGGCCTGGAAGGCAAGATCGACGTCGTCTTCGTCGACGCCCCCTGCACCGGCGCCGGTACCTGGCGCCGCCACCCCGATGCGAAATGGCGTTTGTCGCCCGACCAGCTGGCCAAGCGCCAGATCGAGCAGGACAGCGTCATCGAGGACGCCTCGACCTTCGTGAAGGCCGGCGGCCGCATGGTCTACGTCACCTGCTCGCTGCTGACCGAGGAGAACGAGGACCGCGTCGCGGCCTTCCTCGAGCGCCACCCCGAATTCACCGTCAAGCCGATCGCCCTGGACGGCGTCACTCACGTGACCCCGGAAGGCTATCTGCGCCTCACCCCGCACCGCGCCGGTACGGACGGCTTCTTCGCCGCCGTGCTGCAGCGCTCCACCTACGCCCCCTGATCGACGCATACGACCGCTGGAGACCCGCCCGATGACCACCGAAACCCACCACCAGCGCGTCCTGATCGTCGACTTCGGCAGCCAGGTGACCCAGCTGATCGCGCGCCGGGTGCGCGAGGCCGGCGTCTATTGCGAGATCCATCCGTTCGACAAGGCCGAAGCGCTGGTCGACGAGTACAAGCCCTCGGCCATCATCCTGTCGGGCGGCCCGGCCAGCGTGCTGGAGGCCGACAGCCCCCGCATCGGCCGCAAGCTGTTTGATCTGGGCCTGCCGCTGCTGGCCATCTGCTACGGCCAGCAACTGCTGTGCGACGTGCTGGGCGGCAAGGTCGAGGGCGGCCACGCCGGCGAGTTCGGTCGCGCCGAGCTGACCATCGGCAAGACAAGCCCGCTGTTCCAGGGCCTGGCCGGCGTCGGCGAGCTGGAAACCGTCTGGATGAGCCACGGCGATCGCGTCACCGCCATCCCGGAAGGCTTCGAGGTGGTGGGCACCTCGAACGGCGCGCCCTTCGCCGCCATCGCCAATGACGCCAAGAAGATCTACGCGCTGCAGTTCCACCCCGAGGTCTACCACACGGTCAACGGCCCCCAGATCTACAAGAACTTCCTGGCCCTGGCCGGCCTGAAGGGCGACTGGACCATGGCGGCCTTCCGCCAGGAGATGGTCCAGAAGATCCGCGACCAGGTCGGCGACGGCAAGGTGATCTGCGGCCTGTCGGGCGGCGTCGACAGCTCGGTGGCCGCCGTGCTGATCCACGAGGCCATCGGCGACCAGCTGACCTGCGTCTTCGTCGACACGGGTCTTCTTCGTAAGAACGAGGCCGACCAGGTCGTCACCCTGTTCCGCGACCACTACAACATCCCGCTGGTCCACGTGGACGCCGGCGACCTGTTCCTGGGCGAGCTGGCCGGCGTTTCCGACCCCGAGACCAAGCGCAAGACCATCGGCCGCCTGTTCATCGAGGTCTTCGACAAGGAAGCCGCCAAGATCGACGGCGCGCAGTTCCTGGCGCAAGGGACCCTCTATCCCGACGTCGTCGAGAGCGTCTCGGCCCGCGGCGGTCCGTCGGCGGTGATCAAGAGCCACCACAACGTGGGCGGCCTGCCCGACTACATGAAGCTGAAGCTGGTCGAGCCGCTGCGCGAGCTTTTCAAGGACGAGGTTCGCGCCCTGGGCGTCGAGCTGGGCCTGGCTCCGGCCTTCGTCGGCCGCCACCCGTTCCCCGGCCCGGGCCTGGCCATCCGCATCCCCGGCGAGATCACGCCCGAGAAGGTCAAGGTCCTGCAGGACGCCGACGCCATCTACCTCGAAGAGATCCGCAACGCCGGCCTCTACGACAAGATCTGGCAGGCCTTCGCCGTGCTGCTTCCCGTCAAGACCGTCGGCGTCATGGGCGACGCCCGCACCTACGAAAACGTCCTGGCCCTGCGCGCGGTCACCTCGACCGACGGCATGACCGCCGACTTCTTCGAATTCCCCTGGGAAATCCTCGGCAAGACCGCCACCCGGATCATCAACGAGGTCCGAGGCGTCAACCGCGTCGTCTACGACGTGACCAGCAAGCCGCCCGGCACGATCGAGTGGGAGTGATCAAGGAAGGCGCCTTCGGGCGCCTTCTTTTTTGCCTCCGATAAGCATGCTGGCTTGGTGCATGGCCTCGGAGCTCTAGGTCCAGCGGCCCGCCTCGCGGACTGTACGGCGGCGGCGGATCCACGCTGCGTTATTTGGCGAGTTTTCGGACGCCTCCACCCTGGCGAAAGTCTAATATATTTCAATCACTGATTTCTGAATGCGCAATTGAGGCGAAATCTGAGGCTTTCACCGTAGTGCATTCTGCATGACGCCTTTGCATTGCTAAGGTCGAGTTATTGACGTGGAGCCGAACTAGGCAGATCGCTAGCCGCTGTTTCGCCTCGCGTAGGCGTTTCGCGTTGCATGAATGTCTTGAACGGCGACAAGGGGGCGGATGACCGCATCCCAGAAAGCCGCCGCGAACTTCAGGTATCCGCGCGAACGCTTTCATGCGCCGACCCTGGACGCGCCATTCGTCTCCCCCGTCGACTTGTGATCGAGGACTTCCTTTGGGTCGCGCGGACGAGCCCTTCGGGCCGGCGCGCGAAGCGTTCAGGAGCCAGTCATGGCCGACATAGACATCACCGCACCAGGCAGCAGCACCACCGTCAACGGCGTGATCATCACACGCGGCGACGCCATAGGCTCCGGCACGGGCAACTACGCGCCCTTTCTGGCCATCGGCGACAACGACGGCGAGGAGGAGGGATTCAACACCGACGCCAACGGCGTGCTCGACACCGACCAGAGCAAGACCAGCAGCCTGACCTTCAACCAGATCCCGATCCGGGTGATCGACGGCGTGCAGTACCTGGAATTCCGGCTGGACCTGAACGAGACCAACGCCAATCCGCTGACCGCGCTCAACGCGATGAAGATCTACTATTCGTCGGCGCCGGCGACCGGCGCCGACTACGTGGCGGCCACGCACGAACTGGACGCCGACTTCACCAAGATCTTCGACCTCGACGCGGGCGGCGACAAGACCCTGCTTATGGACGCCTTCTCGTCGGGCAGCGGCAATGACGACTACATCTTCTACGTGCCGGTCTCGCTGTTCGGCGGCGCGGACCTGAGCAGCGCCTACATCACGATGTACGCCGATTTTGGCCGCCCCGGCACGGCCTACGGCGCCGACGACGGCTTTGAGGAATTCAATACCGAGCAGGCCGCCATCATCAGCGGCGTCAAGTTCCTCGACACCGACGGCGACGGGGTCAAGGACGCCGGCGAGGCGGGCCTGGCGGGCTGGACGATCTTCATCGACGACAACAAGAACGGCGTGCTGGACGCGGGCGAACGCTCGACGGTCACCGGCGCCGACGGCTCGTTCCAGTTCGGCGGCCTGCCGCTGACCCTGGGCTCGGTCCAGGTCGACGAGGTGCTGCAGGACGGCTGGACCCAGACCACCGGCGCCTTCGAGACCGTCACCCTGAGCGCGGCCACCACCTACAACGTCGAGATCGGCAACCAGCCGATCCCGCCGCATATCGACGTGGTCAAGACGGCCGGAACCCGCACGGACGGCGACGCCAATGGCGACGACGCGGGCGACACCCAGCTCTTCAATTTCACGGTCACCAACACCGGCACGATCAATCTGCTGAACGTCACCCTGATGGATGACAACGGCACCCCTGGAAACACGGCCGACGACATCCCCGTGACCCTGACGGGCCTCACCGACCGTGACGGCGACGGCCAGGCCGACGACCTCGCGCCCGGAGCGTCGGCCACGGGCAGCCTGCTCCACGTGTTCAGCCAGGCCGAGATCGAGGCCGCCGGCTACACCAACACCGGCACGGCCACGGGCGTTTCGGCCAGCGGCCTGACGGCGTCGGACACCGACCCCGAGACCGTGGCCCTGACCCGCAATCCAGCCCTCAACATCACCAAGGACGCCAGCGTCCCCGGCGGCACGGCCGACGCGGCCGGTGAGCAGATCAGCTACGTCATCACCGTCGCCAACACCGGCAACGTGATGCTGGACGGCGTCACCGTCACCGACCCTTACGCCGACGCCGGCTCGATCGTGCGCGGCGCCGACGTGGTTGGCGACAATGACGGCCTGCTGGAGGTTGGCGAAACCTGGGGCTACACGGCCAAGCACACGGTCACCCAGGCCGAGATCGACTCCAACGGCGGCGGCGACGGCGCCCTGGAGAACACGGCCACGGCCGACTCCAACCAGACCGGCCCCGACACCGACGACGCCAGCGTGCCGGTCGATCGCCGGCCCAGCCTCAACATCGTCAAGGACGCGACGGTGCCCGGAGGCACGGCCGATGCGGCCGGTGAGCAGATCAGCTACGTCATCACGGTCGCCAACACCGGCAACACCACGCTGGACGGCGTGACTGTCACCGACCCCTACGCCGACGTGGGCTCGATCGTGCGCGGCGCCGACGTGGTTGGCGACAATGACGGCCTGCTCGAGGTCGGTGAGACCTGGGGCTACACGGCCAAGCACACCGTGACCCAGGCCGAGATCGACTCCAACGGCGGCGGAGACGGCGCCCTGGAGAACACGGCGACCGGCGACTCCAATCAAACGGACCCGGACACCGACGACGCCAGCGTGCCCGTCGATCGCCGACCGAGCCTGAACATCACCAAGGACGCCACCGTTCCCGGCGGCACGGCCGACGCGGCCGGTGAACAGATCAGCTACGTCATCACGGTCGCCAACACCGGCAACACCACGCTGGATGGCGTCACCGTCACCGATCCCTACGCCGACGCCGGATCCATCATCCGCGGCGCCGACGTGGTTGGCGACAACGACGGCCTCCTGGAGGTCGGCGAAACCTGGGGCTACACGGCCAAGCACACGGTCACCCAGGCTGAGCTGGACTCCAACGGCGGCGGCGACGGGCAGTTGGAGAACACGGCCACGGCCGACTCCAACCAGACCGGCCCCGACACCGATGACGCCAGCGTCCCAGTCGCCCCCCGACCGAGCCTGAACATCACCAAGGATGCGACCGTGCCTGGAGGCACGGCCGACGCGGCCGGTGAGCAAATCAGCTACGTCATCACGGTCGCGAACACCGGCAACACCACGCTGGATGGCGTCACCGTCACTGATCCCTACGCCGACGCCGGATCCATCATCCGCGGCGCCGACGTCTCGGGCGACAATGACGGCCTGCTGGAGGTCGGCGAAACCTGGGGCTACACGGCCAAGCACACCGTGACCCAGGCCGAGATCGACTCCAACGGCGGCGGAGACGGCGCGCTGGAGAACACGGCCACCGCCGACTCCAACCAGACTGGCCCGGACACCGACGACGCCAGCGTGCCCGTCGATCGCCGGCCGAGCCTGAACATCGTCAAGGATGCGACGGTGCCTGGAGGCACGGCCGACGCGGCCGGTGAGCAGATCAGCTACGTCATCACCGTCGCCAACACCGGCAACACCACGCTGGATGGGGTGACGGTCACCGACCCCTACGCCGATGTCGGATCCCTGGTCCGCGGCGCTGATGTCGTGGGCGACAACGACGGCCTCCTGGAGGTCGGTGAAACCTGGGGCTACACGGCCAAGCACACCGTGACCCAGGCCGAGATCGACTCCAACGGCGGCGGCGACGGACAGCTGGAGAATACGGCGACCGCCGACTCCAACCAGACCGGGCCTGACACCGACGACGCCACCGTGCCTGTCGATCGCCGGCCGAGTCTCAACATCGTCAAGGACGCCACCGTCCCCGGCGGCACGGCCGATGCGGCCGGCGAGCAGATCAGCTACGTCATCACCGTCGCCAACACCGGCAACACGACGCTCGACGGCGTGACGGTGACGGACCCCTACGCCGATGTCGGATCGCTGGTCCGCGGCGCCGACGTCTCGGGCGACAATGACGGCCTCCTGGAGGTCGGCGAAACCTGGGGCTACACGGCCAAGCACACCGTCACCCAGGCTGAGCTGGACTCCAACGGCGGCGGAGACGGGCAACTGGAGAACACGGCCACGGCCGACTCCAACCAGACCGGGCCCGACACCGACGACGCCACCGTGCCCGTGCTGCAGAGGGCTAGCATCGACATCGAGAAGTACGTCTCGATCGATGGCGGCGCGACCTGGAACGACGCGGACGACCCGATGGGGCCGATCGCCACCTCCGGCGCCAACATCATGTTCAAGTTCGTGGTGGCCAACACCGGCAACGTCACCCTGACCAACGCCTCGGTGACCGACTCCGTGTTCGATCTGAACGGCGCGGCGGCAGGCACGGCGCGCGATCTGGGAACCTTGGGGGTCGGCGCCAGCACGGAGTTCCAGATCTCCGCGCCCTGGACCGCCGGCCAGCACGTCAACGACGCCACCGCGTCGGGCAGCTATTCCGGCGGTCCGGTCAGCGACCATGACCTGGCCTACTACTACGGCCTGATCGACTGCGTCGGCACGCGCACCCCGGGCTTCTGGCTGTCGCCCAACGGCCTGACCTTCTGGGACGGCACGGTGGGCAACGAAACCAAGTCCGGTCCTGACTTCCCGAACGGCGAACTGCTGGCCTTCAACAACAGCATCACCGACGGCCCCGACCCGGGCAGCAGCAACAAGGAAGAGCGCTACATCCTGCTGGGCGACTACAACGGCAACGGCGTCACCGACGCCGGCGAGGACACCCTGAAGATGTCCCTGGCGATGGCCCTCAAGGTCATCGACGCCTCGCAGAAGCCGTCGCAGGACGCCCGCTACGTCTTGGGTCGCGACGTCATCGCCACCTGGCTGAACTTCGAGGCCGGCAACGGGGCTGGCGGGGCGCTTGATCCCAACAGCCCGACCTACAAGATGAACCAGGCCATCGACTGGCTGCAGCAATACGCCGACGCCAACCATGACGGCGTGGCCGACTTCAACGGTCCGGCGATCAAGCAGAGCAGCGCGGCCTGGCAGGGCTCCGGCTCGGGGTTGCACACGGCGCTCGACGAGTACAACAACTACGGCACGATCAACGGCGTGGCCTATTCCTGCAGCGCCGACGACCATCTGTTCGTGACCATGCTGACCCGCTACCACGCCGAGGACGTCCTCGCATGAGCGGCCGGGGCGGCGCGGGCAGGGCGAGAGGCTCGGGGCGGCGCGCCCTTCCCGAGCCGCTGGCCGGCGCCTTGAAAACCTGCCGGCGGCACCTGCTGATCGCCGCCGGCTTCAGCGCCCTGGTCAACATCCTCTACCTGGCGCCGACCCTCTACATGCTGCAGATCTACGACAGGGTCCTGCCCACCGGCGGGCTCCTGTCGTTGGCGTTTCTGACCGTGGCGGTCGTCTTCGCCCTGGCCACCCTGGCCCTGCTCGACAGCCTCCGCCAGCGCATCCTGGTGCGTCTTGGCCTGCGCCTCGACCGCCAGCTGGCTCCCGAAGTGTTGACCCGACTGACTGGCGGCCTTGGTCCCGACTCCGGGCCGCGGCTGCGCCAGGCCATGCGGGAGTTCGACGCCTTCCGCAATGTCGTCTCGGGTCCCGCGGCCACGGCGATGCTCGACGCCCCCTGGACCCCGATCTACCTGGCGCTCTGCTTCATCCTGCACCCGCTGCTGGGCGTCATCTCGGTGATCGGGGCAGGGATCCTGCTGATCCTCGCCATCCTCAACGAGCAGGCCACGCGCACCAAGCTCGAGGCCTTGAACCAGGCCTCGGCGGAGGCCTACGCCACGCAGGAGGCGATCGCCAGCCAGGGCGGGCTGGTGAAGGCCCTGGGCATGCGCGAGCCTCTGATCGTGCGCCAGCTGCTCGACCGCCGCGCCGCCGTCGGCCTGCAGGCCGACGCCCAGTTCACCGGCGGGGTCTATACCGGCCTGATCCGCTTCCTGAGGCTGACGCTGCAATCCCTGGCGCTTGGCACCGGCGCCTGGCTGGCCGTGCGCCACGAGATCTCGGCCGGCGGCGTGATCGCCGCCTCGATCCTGCTGAGCCGCAGCCTGGCGCCCGTCGAGCAGATCGTCGGGGCCTGGAAGAGCGTGATCCAGGCGCGCGACGGCCTGCGCACCCTGGTCGACCTGTTCGAGCGCTCGCCGGCCGCGCCGGTCCGCACGCGCCTGCCCGAGCCCAAGGGCCGGCTGCGGGCCGAGCAGGCCGGCGTCCGCGCCGCCGATGGCGCGGGCATGATCCTGCGCGGCGTTTCCTTCGACCTCAATCCCGGCGAGATCATCGGCGTCGTCGGTCCCAGCGGCGCGGGTAAGACCACCCTGGCCAGGGTGCTGGTCGGCGCCCTGACGCCCGACCAGGGCTGCGTGCGCATCGACGGCGCGGACCTTTCCGACTGGCAGTCAGAGCGCCTGGCCGCCCACATTGGCTACCTGCCGCAGAACTGCGGCCTGTTCGCCGGCACGGTGAAGGAGAACATCGCCCGCTTCGCCAGCATCACCGAGAGCGACCCCCGGGAGATCGACGAGCGGGCGGTGGCGGCGGCGACCGCGGCCGGCGCGCACGAGATGATCCTGCGCCTGCCCCAGGCCTATGACACGCCGCTGGGGCCGGGCGGGGCGGGGGTGTCGGCCGGCCAGGCCCAGCGCCTGGCCCTGGCCCGGGCCCTCTACGGCGGACCCCAGGTGTTCGTCCTCGACGAGCCCAACTCCAATCTCGACTTCGAGGGCGAGACGGCGCTGGAGCATGCGATCGCGGCCCAGAAGGCGAGGGGGGCGGCCCTGGTGGTCATCGCCCATCGCCTCAACATCCTGGGCGTGGCCGACAAGCTGCTGGTGCTGCGCGAGGGCGCCATGGACCTCTACGGCCCGCGCCGCGAGGTGCTGCAGGCCCTTGAGGCCCGGGTCGCCGGACTGCCCCGGCCGGCCAACGCGCCGCCCGACCTGCGGGTCACCGGGGGCGCGCCATGACCGCCTCGCTCGCCGTCAGAAAGACCGGGGCCCTGACCACGGTCGACGCCTACAAGGAGGACGGCCCCACCGACGGACCCCATTGGGAGCTCCGCGTCGGCCTCGCCGCCGCCGGCCTGTTCTTCGTCGGCTTCATGGGCTGGGCCGCCTTCGCGCCGCTCGACGCGGGGGCCTATGCGCAAGGCGTCGTCGTGGTCTCCGGCAGCCGCCAGGCGGTGCAGCATCGCGAAGGCGGGGTGATCTCGGCCCTGCGGGTGCAGGAGGGCGACAAGGTCAGCCAGGGCCAGGTGCTGCTGGAGCTGAACGTCCAGGAGGTCCGGGCCCAGGAACGGGCGCTGGCCGCCCGGGTGTTCGCGGTCGAGGCGCGCCGGGCCCGGCTGGTCGCCGAGCGCGACGGCCTCGCCGAGCCGGTCATGCCGGTCGCCTTCGCCGGCCTGCCCGCCGAGGACCGGACGCTGGCCGACGAGGCCATGGGCCTGGAGCGCCGCCAGCTCGCCGCCCAGCGCGCGGCCCTGGCCTCTCGGCGCGGCGTGCTGGGCGAGCGGGCCAGTCAGCTGGCCGAGCAGATCAACGGCTACAACCGCCAGCTCGCCGCGAACCGCGAGCAGCAGCGGCTGATCGGCGAGGAGCTGGACGGCATGCGCAAGCTGGCCGCCCAGGGCTATGCGCCGCTGACGCGGGTGAGGGCGCTCGAACGGGCCGCGGCCGACCTCGTCGGAACCGACGGCGCCTATCGCGCCCAGGCCGCCAGCGCCCGCGAGGGCATCGGCGAAACCCGCATGCAAGCCCTGCAAGGCGACCGCGAGCACATGGACGAGGTGATCACCGACCTGCGCCAGTCTGAGATCGAGCTCAACGACCTCAAGCCCAGGCTCGCCGCGGCGCGCGATCAGCTGTCGCGCGGCATGGTCCGGGCGCCGGCCTCGGGCCAGGTGGTCGGGCTCAAGGTGTTCACGGTCGGCGGCGTCGCCGCGCCGGGCGATGTCCTGATGGAGATCGTGCCGCAGCGCGCGCCGCTGGTCATCGAGGCCCGGGTGTCGCCGAACGACGCCGACGACGTCCATGTCGGCCAGGCCGCCGACGTGCGGCTGACGGCGTTCCACGATCGCCATCTGCCGCTGCTGCAAGGCACGGTGACCAAGCTCTCGGCCGACGGCTTCACCGACGACAAGACCGGCGCGCGCTACTTCCGGGCCGAGGTCGCGGTGCCGCCCGAAGAACTGGCCGCGCTAAGGCAGCCGGGCCGGGAGCCGCCGGCGCTGAAGGCGGGCTTGCCGGTCGAGGTCGTGGCGCCGCTGCGCAAGCGCACGGCGCTGCAGTACCTGCTGGAGCCGTTGCAACAGCGGCTTTTCCGGAGCTTCCGCGAGCAGTGACGCCGTCCCCCAGGGCCCTCGCTAGCCGACCTGCACGAGGTGGCGCAGGCCCTCTTCCATCTCGTCGATCACGCGTTCGACGTGCGGGTCCCGCCGCAGGAAGTGGGCGTAGGCCTCGGTGATCGAGGCGGGCGCGATCAGGTCCATGCCGAGGCGTTCGGCCGTCACGCCGATCGCGAAGAGGGCGGGGGCCAGGGCGCAGTCGGCGATCGTGAGGCGGTCGCACAGGGCGTAGCCCGGTCCCTGCAAGAGGTCTTCGAGCATCGTGACGCCGTTCAGCAGTTCCTCGACCGCCCGGCGGGCGCTCGCGGCGTCTGTGCGCGGTTTTGCCAGAGCGACCATCGACGGCATCAGATAGAGATCCACGTGCCGCACGAGGATCCGCGCCATCGCCCGGTCGAAGACATCGACAGGCATCAGGGACGGCGCCTCCGGAAACCGCTCTTCCAGATATTCGAGCAGGACGGCCGACTCCCAGAGGGGGCCGCGATCTTCGAGCAGGACGGGGATGCGCCCGGTCGGGCTGAGGTCGCGAAAGTGGCGGTTGTCGCGCCAGCCCGCTGGCGGCGGGATCAGGTCGATGGGCAGGCCCTTGGCGTAGATCGCGATGCGGACGCGCGCCGCGAACGGCGACACGGGAAGACTGATCAGGTCCATCTAGGTTCCAGCGGGCTCCGGTTGTCCTTTGCCGAGTCTTGGCATACCGGTTGGAGATTGTCGCTAAGCCGACACAGTTCGCGACCTCTCCGCATCACGATGACACCCGACCCGTCCAGCGTACCTTCCGCCTCGAGCGCCTTCGCCAGGTTCACCGACGCCGAGACGATGGCGCTGGCGATCGGCGACATCAATTCGGGCGCCAAGCCGCTTCCTCTCGAACGGGCCAGCCGGCGCTTCGACGGCATGTTGGCGCGGGCGAGCTTCGGCGGACTGAACCTGGGCATGGGCCGCTTCGCCCAGGGCATCGCCCAGACCGCGGCCATTCCCGGCGTCCACACCTTCATGTTCGCCACCGAGCCGGGGATCATGCGGCGCGTCTCGGGGCGCAAGCTGTTCGGCCGGCACATCTTCCACTTCCGGCCCAACGAGCGGACCGTCACGGGCTCTCCGCCCGACATGCCGTGGGCCTTCGGCATCGTGACCATGCCGTTCGAGCGGCTGACCGAGCATGCGCCCAACCTGATGGGCGCGGGCCATGCGACGCCGCTGGACGATGACCGCATGTTCGTCGCGCCGTCGGCGGCGATGAATGAACTCATCGGGCTGATGAGCGACATCTCAGGCGTGATCCAGAGCACGCCCGAAGTCCTGGCGCAGCCGCAGCCGTCAAAGGCCCTGGCGGGAGCGGTCGTGGACAGGCTGATGGCCTGTCTCTCGGAGGGGCTGGTCAAGCCGGACAGGGCCGCCCTGGGGCGCCATCGCCAGATCGTCGCCCGCTTCGAGCGCGCCCTGGAGGAGCGCCCGGAGGAGATGCTGTCGCTGGGCGACATCTGCAGGGTCGTGGGCGCGGCCGAGCGGACGCTCAACCTGGCCTGCCAGGAATTTCTTGGGGAAGGCGCGGTGCGCTACGCCCGCAATCGCCGGCTGGACCTCGTCCATGCCAGGCTGCGGGCTTCGGATCCCGCCACCACCCTGGTGACCAAGGTCGCCATGGATCACGGCTTCTGGGAGCTGGGCCGCTTCGCCCAGGCCTATCGCCTCCGCTTCGGCGAGCGTCCTTCGGACACCCTGCGCCGCAACGCGCACTGACCTTTCTCCAAACTCCGCTGTTCATGCCGGGATCGCATAGTCCGGCGCCCGCCTCGCTGGCAGGGACGGGCTGACGCGCGTCATGCGGATCCTCGACCTGGCTGGCCTGAAGCGTCGCCGTCGATCCCTGTTTGCACGTGCGTTTCAGGGGGATCGGGCCTGGGCCCAGGCCAGCGCGTCGCGTGACGCGATCTGACGTCCCTGCGGTTCAAGAACGGCCCGCCAAGACGGGCCTGGCAGGTGTCAAAGTGCGGCAGTCGATCAACACGGTTCGGGCGTTCAACAACACGCGGGCTATCCGCAATTCGGTCTCGCTCACGGTGCTAGCGCTGGCGGTCAGCCTTGCAGCCCCGATGGCTCAGGCCCGCCAGATCACCCAGGGCGGCGGCGCTGGCGCCGGCTTCGGCTCCTATACGCCCCAGGGCGGCATCGCCGGCGGCGCCGGCGGCGCCTCCGGCGCTGGAAACTATGGCGGGGCGGCGGCCGCCACGCCGACCGGCTCGGCCGAGGCCGGGGCCAACGGCAGCCAGGCCGGAGGGCAGCCCGGGGCGCTGAACGACCTCTCGGCCGGCGGCGGCGGCGGCGGCTCCACCGGCCTTGGCGGCGACGGCGGCCTGGGCTGGCAGGTCGCTTCGACCGGAACCATCTCGCTGGTCGTCGACTTCGCCGGGACGGACGGCGCCAACGGCGGCGCCAACGCGGCCGGCGGCGGCGGTGGCGGCGGGCTCGTGCTGACGGGCGCGAACGTGCGGCTGTCGACCGCGGGCTATGACATCACGGGGGGCGACGGCGGCGAGGGCAACGCTGGCGGCGGCGGCGGCGGTGGCGGCGGCGGCGTCGGGCTGGTGCTGCTGAACGGCGGCTCGGTGACCGTGGGCGGCGGCGCGGGCGGTGCGGCCAGCGCCATCACGGGCGGTGCGGGCAGTTCGCTCGGCAACGGTGGCGCGGGCCTCTTCCTCTACAACGGCGGTTCGCTGAACGTCCAAAGCGGCACGATCACAGGCGGGGCCGGGGGCACTTTCGCCAGTTGGGGCGGGGCCGGCGCGGCCGGCGTGCTCAGCAATCTTGGAACCATCGTCAACGCGGGGACGATCACCGGCGGCGAGGGCGGTTACGGCTACTCGAACGGCGGGGCGGCCGGCATCGGCGTGATCGCCTGGGGCGGCACGATC
The DNA here is from genome assembly GCF_057586355.1 of Caulobacter sp. SRI_008. NCBI lineage: Bacteria > Pseudomonadati > Pseudomonadota > Alphaproteobacteria > Caulobacterales > Caulobacteraceae > Caulobacter > Caulobacter sp. SRI_008. The sequence goes on along the minus strand of NZ_JBYCZS010000009.1, from coordinate 72,988 downwards.
GAGAACAGCGCGACCGGCGTCATCGCCGGCGGCGTCGGCGGGGAAGGGAACGGCAACTTCAGCGGGATGTATTCCGGCGCCGGCGGGGCGGGCATCGTCTTCACCGGCGGCCAGCCGGGGCTGCTGATCAATGACGGGACGATCCGGGGCGGGGCGGGCGGCCCGGCCTCCAACGCGATCCGGCGGGGCGCCGGCGGCAGGGGCGTGGTCGGCGCCAGCACCGGCTCCACCACGATCATCAATTCGGGCACGATCATCGGCGGCGTCAGCGTAAGCTCCCAGCGCGCCTATGCGATCGAGCTGTTCGGCAGCGACAACCGCCTGGAGCTTCACGCCGGCTCGTGGATCCGTGACATCGTGGCAGTGACCGGCGGCGGCTCCAACAACGTGCTGGCCCTGGGCGGCGCCGACGACGACACGTTCGACGCCACGCATATCGGATCGGACGGGTCCTATGACGGCTACGGCTACATGGGCTTCGACACCTTCGAGAAGCTGGGCGCCAGCACCTGGACCCTGACCGGCACGGGCGCCCAGACCTGGTCGCTGCTGGAAGGCGTGTTGAAGGGCGACAGCAACAGCCTGGCCGGCAGCGTGGTCTTCGGGACCGGCGCCGGCAGCCGTGGCGTCGTCTTCGACCAGGCGTTCGACGGGGTCTACCGCGGCCAGATGTCCAGCGGCGGCGCAGTGACCAAGACGGGAGCAGGAACCCTGACGCTGACCGGCGAGTCCGCCTCGAACTGGACGATCTCGGGCGGCGGGGTGATCGCCCAGGCCGGTCTGTTCGGCAACGATGCGACGATCGACGCCGGCGCGTTCCTGACCCTCGATCAGAGCACGGACGGAACCTATGGCTTCGTGCTTTCGGGCGCTGGCGAGTTCCGCAAGGCCGGCTCGGGCAAGCTGGTCCTGACCGAGGACTCTTCGGCCTTCACCGGTGCGACCACGGTCGGGTTCGGGATCCTGTCGGTCAACGGCTCCCTGGCAGGTTCGACGGTCACCGTCGCCTCCGGCGCGACGCTGGGCGGCACCGGCACGGTGGGCGACACCCTGGTCCAGAGCGGCGGCCATCTGGCCGCCGGCAACTCCGTTGGAACGCTGTCGATCGCCGGCGACCTGACCCTCGCGTCAGGCTCCAGCCTCGACATCGAACTGGGCGCGCCGGGCGCGTCTTCGGCCTCGCCCGGCGTCAGCGACCGTCTGGTCGTCAGCGGCGACCTGGCGCTGAACGGCGTGGTCAATCTCTCGCAGAGCGCCGCCTCGGCCGACGGCGTCGCCGGCATCGGCTACTATCGCCTGATCACCTATGGCGGGGCCCTGACCGCCAATACCGCGACGATCAACTCCACGCTCTCGCTGAGCAACGTGAACTACGCGCTGCAGGCCGGCAGCGGCCGGGTCGATCTCTACATCAGCAACGCCCTCATTCCCGGCGACAACACCCTGCAGCACTGGCAGGGCGGCGACGGCGTCTGGAGTGCGACGAGCACCCAATGGCTGAACGACGGCGGCAACACCCCGGCGGCCTGGGCGAGCAAGTACGCCATCTTCAAGGACGCCGGCGCCTTCACGGGCGGCACGGTCACGGTGGACGGCGCGCAGAGCTTCATCGGCCTGCAGTTCGTCGACGAGGGCTATGAGCTGACAGGGACTGGCCAGCTGGCCACCGTCTCGGGCGGAAGCGAGATCCGCGTGCTGGCCGACGTCGCCAAGATCGGCGTGGCGATCACCGGCGCCGGCCTCGTCACCAAGACCCAGGCCGGCACGCTGATCCTGACGGGCGCCAACACCTATACCGGCGGGACGTTGATCGATGCGGGCACGCTGCAGATCGGCGACGGCGGGACTTCGGGCTCGATCGTCGGCAATGTCGGTAACCGTGGCGTGCTGGTCTTCAACCGTTCCGACGCCATCACCTTCGCCGGTCGGATCTCCGGCTCGGGCGCGGTGCGCATCCTGGACGGCGGCGTGACCTTCACCGCCGACAACATCTATGCCGGCGGCACGACCATCGCCTCGGGCGCGCAGCTGAACCTCGGCGCCGGCGGCACGAGCGGCTTGATCGGCGACGTGGTCGCCAACGGCGCCTTGCTGTTCGATCGCTCCGACAGCTTCGACTTCGACGGCCTGATCAGCGGCTCGGGCGTGGTCCGCCAGGTCGGTTCGGGCAAGCTGGTCCTCACCGGCGACTCTTCGGCGTTCACCGGTGCGACGTCCGTCGAGGCGGGAACCCTGACGGTCAACGGTTCCCTGGCCGGTTCGACGGTCACCGTCGCTTCTGGTGCGACGCTGGGCGGCAGGGGCACGGTGGGCGACACCACCATTCAGAGCGGCGGCCATCTGGCTCCCGGCTCCGGCGGATCTATCGGAGCTGTCGCAACCCTGTCGATCGCGGGTGACCTGACCCTGGCGTCCGGCTCGAACCTGGACATCGAGCTGGTCGCGCCGGGCGCGTCGTCGGCCTCGCCCGGAGTCAGCGACCGTCTGGTCGTCAGCGGCGACCTGGCGCTGAACGGCGTGGTCAATCTCGCGCAGACCCCCGCCATGGCGGCGGGCCTGGGATACTATCGCCTGATCACCTACGGCGGCGCCCTGACCGCCAACACGGCGACGATCAACTCCACCCTGTCGCTGAGCAATGTGGACTACACGCTGGAAGCGGGCGGCGGCCGGGTCGACCTGCTCATCATCAGCACGCTCATTCCTGGCGACGACACCCTTCAGCACTGGCAGGGCGGCGACGGCGTCTGGAGCGCCGCCAGCACCCAATGGCTGAACCAGGGTGGCAACACCCCGGCCGCCTGGGCGGGCAACTACGCCGTCTTCAAGGACGCCGGCGCGTTTGTCGGCGGCGAGATCACGGTGGAGGGCGCGCAGAGCTTCCTGGGCCTGCAGTTCGTGGACGAGGGCTATGAGCTGACCGGAACCGGCCAGCTGACCACCGTCGCGACGGGCAGCGAGATCCGCGTCCTGGCCGACGTCGCCAGGATCGGCGCGGCGATCACCGGCGTGGGCAAGATCGTCAAGACCGAGGCCGGCACGCTGGTCCTGACCGGCACCAACACCTATGCTGGCGGCACCTCCATCCAGGCGGGTACGCTCCAGATCGGCGATGGCGGGACTTCGGGTTCGATCGTCGGCGACGTCGCCAATAGCGGCGTGCTGGCCTTCGACCGGTCGGACGCCATCACCTTCGGCGGGCTGATCTCGGGTTCGGGCGCGGTGCGCATCCTGGCCGGCGGCGTGACGTTCACGGTGAACAACACCTATGCCGGCGGAACGACTATCGCCTCGGGCGCGCAGCTGAAGCTTGGCGCAGGCGGCACGACGGGCTCGATCGGCGGCGACGTCGTCGCCAATGGCGCGCTGGTGTTCGACCGGTCCGACAGCCTCACCTTCGCTGGCGTCGTCACCGGCTCGGGCGCCCTCCGCCAGGTCGGCGCGGGCAAGACGGAGCTGACCGGCGCCTCCAGCGGCTTCACCGGTTCGACCACGGTCGAGCAGGGCACGCTGGCGGTGAACGGCCTGCTCGGCGGAACGCTGGACGTCTGGTCCGGTGCTCGCCTGCAAGGCGTCGGCACGGTGGGGACCACCGTCGTGTCGGGCACGATCGCGCCCGGCAATTCGATCGGCACGCTGAACATCGCCGGCGGCGTCACCTTCAAGCCGGGCTCGATCTTCGAGGTCGAGGCGAACGCGGCTGGGCAGTCGGACAAGATCCTCGCCTCCGGCGCGGCCACGATCCAGGGCGGGACTGTCAAGGTCCTGGCGGGCGCGGGAACCTACAAGCCCCAGACCAGCTACCTGATCCTGCATGCCGACGGCGGCCTGACGGCCGGCGGCAAGTTCGACGGCGTCACCTCGAACCTGGCCTTCCTCGACCCCTCGCTCAGCTATGACGGCTCGAACGTCTATCTGCGGCTGCGCCGCAACGACATCAGCTTCACCGACATCGGCGTGACCCCGAACCAGGTCGCGGCGGGGGCGGGCGCCGAGAGCCTGGGCTGGGACAACCCGGTCTTCGACGCCGTGGTCAACCTCTCGGCCGATCAGGCGCGCGACGCCTTCGACCAGCTGGCCGGTTCGGACCACGCCAGCCTGCGCGGCTCGCTGATCCAGGACAGCCGCTTCGTGCGCGACGCGATCCTGGCGCGCGGCGACCTAGCCGGCGCCGACGGAACCTCGGCGTGGGGGCAGATCTTCGGCGGCTGGGGCTCCATGAAGGGCGACGGCAACGCACAGAGCTACGACCGCGACATCCAGGGGCTGCTGACCGGCTACGACGGCTCGCTGGGCCGCGATATCCGCGCCGGCGTCGCCGCGGGCTACAGCACCAGCGACCTGAAGACCTCGCGCGCTAAGCACGACGTCGAGACCTATCACCTCGGCGGCTATGTCCTGGCGGAGCGCGGCGGGGTGTCGTTCCAGCTCGGCGGCGCCTATGCGTGGCATGAGGTCGAGGCCTCGCGCCGGGTCGCGTTCGGGACGTTCGGCGAGACCCTGTCGAGCGACTATTCGGCCCACACCTATCAGGCCTTCGGCGAAGTCGCCCTGAAGCGTGAGGTGGCCGGCACGACGCTGCAGCCGTTCGCCGGCCTGGCCTATGTCGCGCTGACCGACTCCGATGTCAGCGAGCAAGGCGGCGCCGCCGCGCTGCGGGGCGGCGGCGACGAACACCTGACCTACGGTTCGGTGGGCGTGCGCCTGAAGAGCGACCTGAACGCCGGGGAGCTTCACCTGCGCCTTACCGGTTCGGCCGCGCTGCGCCATGCGTTCGGCGATCGCGCGCCGACCATCGACCTGGCCTTCAGCGGCGCGCCGTCGTTCAGGATCGTCGGCGCCCCGATCGACAAGGACAGCCTCGCCGTCAATCTGGGCCTGGAAGCCGACCTCGGCCGGAGCGCCGTGCTGGGCGTCAGCTACGCCGGGGACTATGGCGACCGCTCGACCGACCACGGCGCTCGCGCCCAGCTCAGCTGGAGATTCTGATCGGAGGCGGCGGCGCGGCTCAAGATTGCTCGTTGCAGAACCGTGTTATACTAAACCGGCGCGAGTCATGACGTAACGGCGTTGTGACAACGCCGCGTTCGGTGGCAAGGGGGCTTGCAAGTGCTGATGAGGATGCGTCGCGCCATCGTGGGCGCCGCTGCGACGGCGTGCATGGGCGCGGTCCTGGCCGCCGCCGTTTCCTTCGCCACGCCCGCCGCGGCCCAGGTGACGCTGCCGTCGCGCCAGGAACTGGACCCCGCCAACGCCGCCCCGATCGCGGCCGCGCCGCGCGGCGACCTTTTCAAGGGCGTGGAGGCCGGTCCCTGCGCCTTCCGCGACAGTCCGGTCAAGGTCACCCTGAAGGCGGTGGAGTTCCAGGGCGCGAGGTCCGGACCGCTGGCGCTCTCGGACCAGGCCCTGGCCTCGACCTACGCCGAGTTCATCGGCCGCGAGGCGCCGATCAGCGTGGTCTGCGACATCCGCGACCGCGCCGCGACGCTCTATCTGCGGCGCGGCGTGCTGGCCAGCGTGCTCATTCCCGAGCAGCGGATCGTCGAGGGCAAGCTGGTCCTGACGGTCGTCGAGGCGCGGATCGCGGCGGTGAACTATCACGGCGACGCCGGCCCGGCCCAGAAGCAGGTTGTCCGCTTCCTGGATCACCTGCGCGGCCTGACCCCGTTCGACCTGGACGTCGCCCAGCGCTACCTGCTGCTGGCCTCCGACGTGCCCGGCGCGCGCATCCAGTCGGTGCTGAAGGCCTCGCCGCAGGGGCAGGGCGCGCTGGATCTCGAGATCGCCATCACCCGCGACGCTGTCGATGGCTCGGTGGTGGCCCAGAACTACGGCTCCAAGACCGTGGGCCGGGACCTGACCCTGGCGCGCGTGGACCTCAACAGCTTCACGCCGCTGGGCGAGCGCACCTCGATCCTCGGCTACGGCACGCTGTCCAGCGACGAGCAGCGGGTGATCCAGGTTGCCGAGCGCTTCTACATCGGCGGCGATGGCCTGGTGGCCGATCTTTCCGGCGCGTGGGGCTGGACCCGCCCCGGCGACGTGCTCAAGCCGCTGGACCTGGAGGGCGAGTCCTTCGCCGGCAGCTTCCGCCTGACCTACCCGCTGGTCCGTCACCGCCGCCACAACCTCAACATCGGGGTCGGGCTGGACTGGGTGGACCAGAAGGTCGAGTTCGGCGGCGGCGCGGCCGTGCTGACCGAAGACAAGCTGCGGGTGTTCTTCCTGCGGCTGGACGGCCACTACGCCCCAGCCAGTCTGGCTTCGCATTCGGTGGCCATGACCGGCCTGGTCGAGCTGCGCCAGGGAAGCCGCGGCCTGGGCGCCAGCAAGTACGGCGACCTCTCGGCCTCGCGCTTCCTGGGCAAGCCCGAGGCCACGGTCGTGCGGGCCGAGGGCGAGTTCGGCGGCCGGCTGGCCGGACCGCTGATCGGCAAGCTGAACGTCGCCTGGCAGCATACGGACGATCCCCTGCTGTCCTACGAGGAGTACGGGGTCGGAAACCTGACCATCGGCCGCGGCTACGACCCGTCGGCGGCGTCCGGCGACCGCGCGATCTCGGGCTCGCTCGAGATCAGCACCACGCCGCTGGCCCTGCCGTTTGCTCTCAAGGGCGGGGGGAGGGCGGCCTGGCGGCCCTACGCCTTCTATGACGTCGCCGAGCTGACCAATCTGGGCCTGGACGGCGGCAAGCTGGACCTGACCTCGGCCGGGGTGGGGCTGCGCGCTCAGATCACCTCGCGCGTGGCGCTGGACCTGACCTGGGCCAAGCCCTTCGACAGCCCGTTCGGGGTCGGCGACGAGCCGCCCTCGCGCGTCCTGATCTCGCTGTCCGCCGCCCTGTTCTAGACCGTCGAAGACCCGGAGCGTCCATCATGACCCCGTCGCCGATCCGCCCGACCTTCTCTCGTACGCCCTCGCGCCCGGCGCACCGAACCAAGTTGCTGGCGGCCTCCGCCCTCGTCAGCTCCCTGATGGGTGGCGTGGCGGCGATGCTGGCTCAGCCGGCGGTGGCTGGAACCCTGCCGGGCATTCCTAGCGCCGCCAACATCACGGTCTCGACCGGCGGCTCGCAGCCGGTGATCAGCTTTCCCGACGCCATCACGCTGCAGATCGAGCTGAACGCGCCCCGGACGGTCATCAACTGGACCGACCTGCACCTCAGCAGCGGCGACGCGATGAACTTCCTGTTCGACTCCGCCAGCGACATCGTCCTGAACAAGACCACCAGCCAGATCCGGTTCGACAACGGCAGCGTGGTGACCGGCAAGGTCGGGGCGGCGACGGCCGGCAATGTCTGGTTCTATTCGCCCCAGGGCGTGATCATTTCGCCGGGCGCGACCATGACCGCCGGCGGCTTCCTGTTCAGCAAGGGCTCGGGGCTGGTCGACGCCAGCTTCGTCGATTCCGCCGCGCCGCTGACCTTCCTGCGCTCGACCGCCGACGCGCTGATCCAGATGACCACGATCAGCTCGGCGACCAGCGCCTCGATCAACAGCAGCGGCGACGTCGTGCTCAGCGCCTCCAGCGGCGCCCTCAACGTCTCCACCGCGGTGGGCGCCACGGTGGACATCTCCACCACCTCGGGTTCGATCACCGCCAGCGAGGTCGTCGCCACCAGCGGCGCGGCCAGCGTCGCCGCCGGCGGCCCCGGCGCGACCGTCACCCAGATCACCGGCGCCACCGGCGTCACGGTCTCGTCGAGCGCCAACACCTCGGTCGGCGCGGCCACGACCACGACCTCGGGCGACATCCTGCTCACCAGCAACGGTTCGGCGTCGCTGACCCTGGGCAATTCGGCGCGCGACGTCACCATCAGCGCTCCGCAGGTCTTCGTGAGCACGATCGACGCGGCGCGCGACGTGTTCGTGACCGGTTCGACGACCGCCTATGTGACCAACCGCATCTTCGCCGGGGACGACATCGAGATCACGGCTTCGGCCGGCGACGTCTCGGCCGGCGGCGCCTATCTGAAATCGACCGGCCTTGGCGCCAGCGACGACGCGCACATCCTGCTGCGCTCCGACACCGGCTCGGTCAACGCCGGCAACACCTTGCTGACCCAGGGAACCGGCGCGCAGGCCGGCGACATCACCATCCAGGCGGCGACGACCGCGAGCCTGGGCACGGCCAGTTCCACCCGCGACATCAAGGTCAGCGGAACCTCCGCCAGCCTGAGCAACGGCTCGGCGGCGCGCGATATCACCATCACCGCCACCAGCGGCAACGCCACCGTCGTCACTGCGGCCACGGCCGGCGACGACGTCGAGGTCACGACCACCTCGGGCGACGTCCTGGCCAGCGGCGCGACGCTGAAGTCGACCGGCGCCGGGGCGGCCGACGACGCCCACGTGCTGGCCAGGTCGAGCGACGGCGCGGTCAATGTCGGTGCGGCCATAACCCAGGGCGCGGGCGCGACGGCGGGCGACGTCACCCTTGACGCGGGCGGAACGATCACCGCCGGTTCGCTGACGGCGACGCGCGACGTGAAGGCGGTCGCGGCGGGCGATATCGACGTGACTTCGGCCACGTCCGCCCGCGACATCACCATCACCTCCAATGGCGGCCAGGCGATCCTGCGCGCCGCGACGCTGACGGGTTCAGGCTCCGGCCACGATCTATCGATCACGGCGGTCGGCAATGCGGTGCTGGGCGATCCGGACTACACGGCGATCACGACGGCCAACCTCTTCAGCCGCACCGGCGGCAACACCGGCACGGCCAGCGTCAAGTCGACGGGCGGCGTCGCCATGGTCCACCTCGACACCAGCGCCCTGATCGACACCCTGGAGGGGGCCGATGTCGACGTAACCGTCGCTAGCGGCCTGGCGAGCTTCGGTACGATCACCGCCCTGACCGGCAACCTTTACGCCGAGACCTACGACGGCGGCCTGACCGTCGGTTCGGCCACGGCCAACAGCGGCACGTTGGACCTCTATGTCGCCGGCGGCGACCTGACGATCACCGGTTCGGTCCATGGCGGCGGCGCCACCCATCTGGAGACGGACGGCCTGCTGGACGGGACGGCGGCGACGCTGATCTCCAGCGGCGACGACCTGACCCTGATCGGCGGCAGCGTCGACGTGGGCGAGGTGACGGCTGCTCTGGCGCTGGACGCCACCGCCGCGACCGGAAACATTGTCGTCCAGAAGGCCGTGGCGGGCGAGACCGTCGTGGTGGCCGCGATCAATGGCGACGCGACGCTGCGCGGCGCCGAGGGGCCAGACGGCGTCACGGTGCTGGCCATGAACAAGGCCACCTTCGGGGCCGACGACAAGGCCTCGATCACCACCGCCAACTACGCGATCACCAATCCCAGCTGCGGTTGCGGCACGGACGGCCTGCAGGTCATGTCGTATGACGGCGACGTCGTGGTCAACATCAACTCGGCCAGCAACGGGATCGCCTTGGTCGGGGCGGCGATCGACGGCAGCGCGACCGTCGTCCAGAAGACCGGCGACCTGGTGATCGGCGAGCTGGCGGCCTACGACATCACGATCGAGGCGATGGCTGGCACGCTGGACGTCAGCGCCATCAGCAGCGGCGGCGACTACACGGTCACCGCCCAGGGCTTCGTGGGCGATGCGCTGACGCCGTATCCGTTCTTCGGCGACCTGCGCGACGTCACCATCACCGACACCCTGGGCGACCTCGACCTGGGAACCCTGAGCCTCCATGCCGGCCGCAAGCTGACCATCACGGCCCAGGACGGCGCGGTGAAGGGTCTGGCTCTGCTGGACGCGGGCACGGGAGCCGGGGACGGCGAGGTCAAGGTGACCGGCGCCGGGATCGCGCTCGACACGGTGCAAAGCGACGGCGACGTCACCCTGGACGCCGGGACAGCCCTCGTGAACGTGGCGACCAGCGTCAGTGTCGATGGAGCCTATAGCCTGACCGGTGGCTCCTTCTCGGCCGGGGCGCTGGCGCCGCTCGGCGTCAAGGCGGGATCCTGGACCATCATCGACAAGGCCGGCAGCTTCGATTTCAGCGCCAGTCCCCTGCAGTACGGCGGTGGGATCAGCGTCACCGTGAACGCGGGCGCCATCATCGGCGGCGACATCACCAGCGACACCGGCGACATCTATGTCGAAGCCGACAGCGGTCAGTTGGGGGCGTTGGACGGGGCGGCGGGCCAGGTCAGGGCGATCGCCAATGTCGGCGGCATGTCGGTGGCGTCGGCCACGGGCGCGGACCTGATCCAGGTTTCGGCGACCAACGGCGCGGCCAGCCTGGGAGCGGCGGTCCTTACGGGAACCAGCGCCAACAGCCTGAAGGTGCACGCCGCCAGTGGCGACGTGGTGCTGGGCGCGGCGACGCCGGGCGCGATCACCGCGGCCAACATCGTAACGTCAGCGGGCGCCAGCACGATCGTCGAAGCTTCCGCCCCGGCCGGCTCTGTCGACGTCAACCTGGACCACACGACCACAGCTGACCTGACCACGATCGAGGGGCTGGGCCCGGTCAACATCAAGGTGCTCAACGGCTCGCAACGCATCGTCGCCGCGCGCTCGACGACCGGCTCGGTCCAGATCGACGGCCCCAGCGGCGGCCTGACGGTGGACGAACTGAGCGCGGGCGCTGACTCCCGGGTGAACGGCGGCGGCGACACGCGGCTGGTCTCGGCCCTCGTCGATGGCGACCTGACGGTAACCTCTGCGACGGGCGCTCTGCGCTTCGGCGACGCGACGCCCGGCCGGGTGATCGACGTCAGCGGCGCGCTGACCCTGGATGCGGCGACCGACGTCGCCCAGCAGGGCGTGCTGAAGGCCAACGCGCTGGGCGTGACCTCGGGAACGGGCGTCGTCCTGCTGGGTGCCAACGAGGTCTCCTACCTGGACACGGTCAGCGTCACGGCCGGCGGTTTCGCCTTCAACGACACCCTGGCCTTCGACCTCTACGGTCCGATCACCGCGATCGGCCAGACGGTGGACCTGCGTTCGGCCCACGCCATCGGCCAGGTCTCGACCGGGATTATTACCGCCCAGACCCTGACCGGGTCGTCGGTCGGTGGCGCGAACTTCGGCGCCGCCAATCAGGTGGCGCAACTGGGCGACTTCACCAATACCGGCGGCCTGCTGAAGCTGGTCGACGGCCGCTCGCTGACCATCACCGGAACCGTGCTGAGCACGGGGACGTTGGCCCTGACCTCGCATGCCGGCATGACCTTCGCCAGCACCGGCAAGGTGACGGCCGACGGGGCGGGCGACGCGATCGTGTTGGCCTCGGACGGAACCTTCACCAATGCGCGCGGCGCCGACGCGGTGACCGCAAGCAACGCCGCCGGCCGCTGGCTGATCTACACCCAGGCGGTCGGTGACGCGTCCGGCTCGACGGCGGCCAACAGCTTCAACGGCCTGGCGGGCAAGAGCTTCTACGGCTCGGCCTATGACTTCTCCAACGAAACCCTCGCCGTCGCCCCCAACGCCGGCAACCGCTTCGTCTACGCCTACCAGCCGACCCTGACGGTGACGCCGGTCAGCCAGACCGTGACCTACAACGGCGCGGTTCCGACCACCTCGGCGACGATCACCGGCCTGGTCAACGGCGACCTTGCGGCCGACGCCTGGTCGGGCGCGGCCACGGTTTCAGGCGCGACCAGCAGGAATGTCGGGACCTATGTCCTGACCGCCGGCGCGGGGACCCTGGCTTCGGACCTCAACTACGCCTTCGCGTACGGGACGGGTTCGCTGCGCATCGATCCCAAGGTTCTGACCGGCGTCCTGACGGCTGACGACAAGACCTATGACCGCAGCACCGCCGCCACGGGCGTGGTGGCCCTGGCCGGGGTGATCTCGGGCGACACGGTCGGGGCGGCCGGAGCCTATGCGTTCGACGACTGGAACGCCGGAACGGGCAAGACCGTGACCGCCTCGGCCGTGACCCTGTCGGGCGGCGACGCCGGCAACTACAGCTTGGGCGTGGTGTCGTCCGACACGGCCGACATCTTCAAGAAGGCGATCTCCGGGGCCCTGTCAGCCGACGACAAGACCTATGACCGCAGCACCAGCGCCACCGGCGTGGTGACTCTGGCAGGCGTGATCTCGGGCGACACGGTCGGGGCCGGCGGGACCTATGCCTTCGGCGACTGGAACGCCGGAACGGGCAAGACCGTCACCGCCTCGGGCGTGACCCTGTCGGGCGGCGACGCCGGTAACTACAGCCTGGGCGCGGTGTCGTCCGACACGGCCGACATCTTCAAGAAGGCGATCACCGGCGCCCTGACGGCGAACGACAAGACCTATGACCGCAGCACCGCCGCCACGGGCGTAGTGACCCTGTCCGGGGTGATCTCGGGCGACACGGTCGGGGCGGCTGGGACCTACGCGTTCGGCGACTGGAACGCCGGAACGGGCAAGACCGTCACCGCCTCGGGCGTGACCCTGTCGGGCGGCGATGCGGGTAACTACAGCCTGGGCGTGGTGTCGTCCGACACGGCCGACATCTTCAAGAAGACCATCACCGGCGCCCTGACGGCGAACGACAAGACCTATGACCGCAGTACCGCCGCCACGGGCGTAGTGACCCTGTCCGGGGTGATCTCGGGCGACACGGTCGGGGCAGCTGGGACCTACGCGTTCGGCGACTGGAACGCCGGAACGGGCAAGACCGTCACCGCCTCGGGCGTGACCCTGTCGGGCGGCGATGCGGGTAACTACAGCCTGGGCGTGGTGTCGTCCGACACGGCCGACATCTTCAAGAAGACCATCACCGGCGCCCTGACCGCCAGCAACAAGACCTATGACGGCGCGACGACCGCCAGCGGCGTGATCGGCCTGACCGGCGTCGTGACCGGCGACACCGTCTCGGCCGCCGGCGTATACGCCTTCGCCGACAGGAACGCGGGCGCGGGCAAGACCGTGACGGTGTCTGGCGCGACCCTGGCCGGGCTCGACGCGGCCAACTACAGCCTGAGCGGCGTCAGCACCGGCCTGGCCGACATCCTGCGCCGGTCGGTGACGGTGTCCGCGGACGATACGTTCAAGGTTCAGGGCCATTTCGACCCGACCCTGACCTATCGCATCACGGTGGGCGACCTGGTGGCGGGCGACGCCTTCTCGGGCGGCCTGACCCGAGGCGCCGGCGAGACGGCCGGCGCCTATGCGATCACGCGCGGAACCCTGGGTTTGTCGGCCAACTACGACCTGACCTTTACGGGCGCGGTGTTCACGATCGATCCGCTGCCGCCCGCCGAGCAGAACGCCTCGACGACGCTCAAGCATCTCAACGCCTCGCCGGACTTCACCCTGGACTGGGATCCCGAGCTCAAGCTGGAAACCCAGGGGGCGGGCTGCCCGGGCGAAGGCTGTCCGCCGCAGCCCGCGACGGTGGCTTTGCTGCATTAGCGCCGCCGCGCGGCGGCCGCCCGCAGTACGACCGATCCTGACGTCGATCGACGGCATCTTTGCCACCGAGCGGCGACTCGCGATCTGTAGGGCGTCGCATCGCGCGAGGATTCATCATGACCCCTGAGGCCTTTTCGACCCTGGCCGCCCGTCTGGGCGCGGCCGTGCAGGTGCGGCCCGTGCTCGACACCGTCCAGTTCCGGGTGGGCGGCCGCGCGTTCGCGACCCTGGGCTGGCCGGAAGCCGGCTGGGCCGTGGTCAAGCTGAGCCTGAAGGATCAGGCCGCGGCCCTGGCGATGAGCGATGCGGTGGCGATCGAGCCGAAGCGCCCGCGCGGCTCCGGCGTCACCCTGGTCTGGCTCAAGGGGATCGACGAGGACACGATGGCCTACATCCTGGCCGCCGCCTTCGGCGTGGCCTACGCCAAGGCCGCGCGCTCGCGAGCGGGCAGGGGGCGCGGCGCCATGCTCGGCGCGGCCAAGGGAGCGGCGTGAGGTCATGAGCGCAGGCGTGAAGATCGTGGCCGTGCTGGCCGCCCGCGAGGGCAAGGGCGCGGCTTTGGAGGCGCTGTTGCTGGGCATGGCCGGGGCCTGCCGGGCCGAGCCGGGCAATCTGCGCTGGGACGTCTGGCGCGACCAGGCTGATCCGACGCGGTTCGTGCTCGACGAACTCTATGTCGACAACGCAGCGGTGGCGGCTCACCGGGCCAGTCCGCACTTCGCGGCCTATCTGGCGAGAATCGGCGATCTGGCCGAGCGCACGTCCCTGGTGCTCGATCCGGCCGACCTGGGGTAAGGCTCAGACGCGAGATACGCGCGTGTCAGGCGAAATTCCCCAGGTTCCTGGCGCCTGACGGCAATATCGTATTTGCGTCCGTCGCCGGGATATGGTGGTGACAAAGCAGGTCCGCCGGCCAAGTCCAGCGGATCAGCGCCAGTCGGGCGCGTCCGGTAATGCGTAGGGGAGGTCGAGGCTGTCGGGGGTCCAGCAAGCGCCGTCTTTGCTGGCGCTTTATGAAGAAAAGCGCCTGAGCCTCGTACGCCTGTTCACCGCGCGGCTGCGTTCGCGCGCCGAGGCCGAAGATCTCGTCCAGGAACTCTATTTCAAGGTCACGGCCATCGAGGGTGACGCCGCGTCGGCCGGCGGCGGCGCGGCCCTGCTTTATCGCATGGCCGAGAACCTGATGCTGGATCGCCTGCGCAGCGCCCAGCGCGGCCAGGCGCGCGATGAGCACTGGCGGCGCACCCAGGGCGGCGAAGGCCTGGTGGACGGCGACCAGCCCGCCGACGCGCCGTCGGCCGAGGCCGTGGTCGAGAGCCGCCAGCGGCTGGCCATCGTGCTGAACGTGCTCGAAGAGCTGTCGCCACCGGTCGCGCGCGCCTTCCGCCTGCACAAGCTGGAGGGGCTCAGCCATTCGGAAACCGCCACGGCCATGGGCGTGAGCCGCAGTTCGGTGGAAAAGTACGTAAGCTCGGCCTTGAAAGCCGTCGCCAGGAGGCTGCATGAGGAGTCGTGACGCGGCCTGCGGGTTTTTTGACGAACTTTCTGGAGGGGATCGTTCGTCGGCGACGTCTACTGTATGGGCGAGCGTCGATGGGCGCGGGGACAGGGTGGCATGAGCCTTTCGCGAAGGAACATGGATGAAGCCGTCGATTGGCTGGTTCGCCTGCAAGGCGAAACGGTCGACGCCGACGACTGGCTTGCCTTCGACGCCTGGTTGAACGCCGCGCCGGAGCACGGCGAGGCCTATGACGTCGTCGCCGCCCAGGATGAGGAACTCAAGCGTCTGTCGGCCGTCTCGCCGTCGGCCGTGGTCACCCCGCTTCGTCCGCGGCCGTCGCGCCGTGCGTGGCTGTGGAGCGGTGGCGCGGCGCTGGCCGCCGCCTTCGTCGCGGCGGCGGTGCTGGGTCCGGGCCTGCTGAATTCGCCGGCCGAGACGATCTATTCCACGGGCAAGGGCGAGCGCCGGACGATCGCGCTCGAAGACGGCTCGCATGTCGATCTCGCGCCGGGCTCGCGCATGGTCGTGCGGTTCACGCACGGCGAGCGCCACGTCGACCTGGGCGACGCCCAGGCGATCTTCGACGTCACCAAGGATCCGTCGCGGCCCTTCGTCATCGCGGCCGGCGACACGCGAGTGCGGGTGGTCGGCACCCGATTCGACGTGCGTCATCGCGACGGACGGGTCTCGGTGGGCGTCGAACGCGGCCTAGTCGAGGTGTCGCCGGGCGACTCGAAGACCTATCGTCTGCCGCCCGGACGCGGCCTGACGCATGTCGAAGGCGCCAATGACGCCAAGCTCGCCGATCTGGCGCCGGGCGAGGCCACGGCCTGGCGGAACGGGCGATTGATCTATCGCGACAGGCCTTTGACCGAGGTGGCGGGCGATCTGAATCGCCTGTTCGACAAGCCCGTGCGCATCGTGGACGGGAAAGCCGGGGGGATGCGACTTTCCGGCGTGTTGATCGTTGATGGCCAGGATGCGATGGTCTCGCGCTTGGCTAAGCTCTTGCCGTTGGAAGTGGCGGTCGCGGATGACGCGATCGAACTCCGCGCGCGCTAGCGCCGCCAGAATTTTCTAGGCGGGCCTTTGCGGGCCAGGGGTGCGGCGGGGGCCATGCAGCGGGCAGGGGGACGAATGGCGCGGCCGCCCTGGCCGTCGCGACTCGCTCGCGTCCTGCTGGCGTCGGCCGCTGTCGCTGGCTTGGCCGCCGGTTCCGCCGCGGCCGCCGACATTACGCTCCACATCCCCGCCAAGAGCCGCAAGGACGCGCTGATCGACCTGGGTGTCCAGGCCGGGGTCAGCCTGGGCGGCGCTTCCAACTGCGGCGGCCGCGCGCCGGCCCTCGACGGCCGCATGTCGCTGCGCAAGGCGCTCGAAAGCCTGACGGCCGGCGGCGGCTGCGATTTCCAGATCATCGACGCGGTCACGGTCAAGATCGTAGCCCGAGCTGCGCCGCCTCCGCCCGCCGCGCCGCGCCCCTCGGCGCCGACCGAAGCCTCCACTCAGGTCGACAGCGTCCTCGTCAGCGCCACCAAGCGCGGCGCGCCGCTGAACGCCGCGCCCGGCGGGGTCAGCGTCGTGCGAGGCGAGCGCCTGCGGGAGCTCGACGCGGTCGACACCACCGGCGTTTCCCTGCGCACGGCCGGCTTCCTGACCACCAATCTCGGCGCGGCCCGCAACAAGATCATGCTGCGCGGCTTGTCGGACGGCGCCTTCACCGGGCGCACCCAGCAGACGGTGGGCACCTATCTCGACGACGTTCCTCTGACCTACAACGCGCCGGACCCCGACCTGCGGCTGATCGATGTCGAGCGGGTCGAGGTGCTGCGCGGGCCGCAGGGCGCGCTCTACGGCGGCGGTTCGCTGAGCGGCATCTACCGCATCGTCACGCGCCGGCCCGAGCTGAACCAGTGGTCGCTCGAGGCGCGGGCGGTCGGGGCCTCGACCGAATCCGGCTCGGCCAGCGGCAAGATCGAGGGCGTGCTCAACGTTCCGCTGGTCGCCGACCGCGCCGCCATGCGCCTGGCGCTCTTCGACGATGTCGACGGCGGCTATGTCGATGACGTGAACTTGCGTCTGTCGAACGTCGACCGCACCACCCGCAAGGGTGGACGCCTGGCGATGACGACAAGGCTCAGCGACAACTGGACGCTCGACCTGTCGACCGCCGCCCAGGACCTGGCCTCGAACGACACCCAGTACACGACCCCGGATCTGGGCGGCCATCGCCGCGCCAACCAGGTGCGCGAAACCCACGGCAACCGCTTCCGCGAAGCCGCCGCCACCGTGACGGGATCGGGCTCCTGGGGGCAGTTCGAGTCGTCGACCGGTTTCGTGCGCCACCGCTACGCCAGCCGCTACGACGCCACCGCCGCCGTCGAGCAGATGAGCGACACGGCCGTGGACCTGGGCCTGTTCGACGAGGGCAGCGACGTGCGCCTGTGGGTCGAGGACATGACCTGGACCTCGCCGTCCGACCGGCGGCTGACCTGGCTGCTGGGCATCTACGGCCTGGTCGGCGAGGAGCGCAGCCGGGGCGAACTGCGCGGCAGCACCTCGCGCCAGAGCCTGCGGCTGTACTACGACGAGACCCGCGTCGATCGCCGCCGCGAAGGCGCGCTCTACGGCGAGACGACCTGGGCCATCGGCGCCGGCTGGTCGGCCAGCGCCGGCGCGCGGGCCTCCGACAGCCGCGTGCGGACCGTCTCGTCGATCATCGCGCCGTCGCCGGGGCGGTCACGCGACTTCGACAAGGAAACCAGCTTCTCGGGCGTCTCGACCAAGCTCTCGATCCAGAAGAGCCTGAGCGGGGGAGGGATGATCTATGCCCTGACCTCCGAGGGCTACCGTTCGGGCGGGTTCAACTCCGGCGGCCTGACCCCGCCGTCGTCGAGCCTCGACCATTTCTCGCCCGATCACCTGCGCAACTACGAGATCGGCGCTAGCCTGCGCCCCCTGGCCGGCAGGCTGACTCTGCGGGCGGCGCTGTTCCACGACGTCTGGCGCGACATCCAGACCGACCAGTACCTGAGCTCGGGTCTGTCCTACACCGCCAATGTCGGCGACGCCCGCAACACCGGCCTGGAGCTGGAAGGTCTAGTGCGGTTGGGCCCGCGCTGGCAGCTGCAGGGCAACGCCCTGCTCAATCGGCCGCGGATGGTGCGGATCGCGCCCAGCTTCGCCTCGGTCAATGACGCGGCCCTGCCGGGTGTGCCCGACCTGTCGGCGGGCGCCACCCTTCGCTACGAGCGGCCGTGGGGAACACGGCGGATCGTGCTGACGACCGACGTCAACTATGTTGGCCGATCGCGCATGACCTTCGATCCGCGCTATTCGCCCGAGATGGGCGGTTACGTCACCGGCCGGCTGAGCGGCCAGCTGCGCGGCGACGACTGGAGCCTGGGCCTGGCGGTGACCAATCCGGCCAACACCTCGGGCGACACCTTCGCCTACGGCAATCCCTTCTATTTCGGCCAGGTGCGCCAGGTCACGCCGCTGCGTCCGCGCACATGGACCGTGGAACTCGCCAAGGCCTTCTGACGTTGTGTCGGGTTATCGTGCGTTTTCCTTGAGGGGGCGCCTTTCCGGCGCCGTCTGACCCATGACGGATCTGCGACACGCGGGTCCTCGGGGGAACTGCCGATGACCATACTCTCGGGCCTGGTCTGCGCTCACAACGAGGAAGCGCGCCTGGCCGACTGCCTGGCCGCCTTGTCGTTCTGCGACGAGATCGTCGTGGTGGCGGACCGCTGCTCGGACCGCACCGAAGCCATCGCCCGCCGCATGGGCGCGCGGGTGGTGTCGGGCATCTTCCCGGTGGAAGGCGTGCGCAAGACGGCCGGCGTTGCGGCTTGCCGTGGTCAATGGGTGTTCGAGCTGGACGCCGACGAGGGCGTGCCGCCCGAGCTGGCCCGCGAAATCCGCACCCTGGTCAATGCCGCCGACAGCGCTGACTGGTACCAGGTGCCGGTCGACAACTACATCGGCGAGCGCCTGGTCCGCCGTGGCTGGGGCGGCTCGTTCGGCGCCTCGTCGGTGGCGCGCCTGTTCCGCAACGGCGTCAAGACCTGGAAGAACGACCGCGTGCACCCCGGCACCGTGTTCACCGGCGAATGCGGCGGTCGCCTGCACGCCGCCATCGTCCACAAGGTCGACGACGACCTTCCCGACATGATCCAGCGCCTGAACCGCTACACCGACTTGCGCGCCCAGGACCTAGCCGACAAGGGCAAGGTCAAGGGCTTGGCCGACGACGCCTTCCGCGGCGTGCGCCGGTTCTTCAAGTGCTACGTCTCGCGCCAGGGCTACAAGGAAGGCGACTACGGTTTTGCGATCGCCGTGATGGCCGGCCTCTATCCGCTGCTGTCGAACCTGAAGGCGCGCGAACTGATGGCTTCCCGCCGCACCGTGGTGATCAGCGCCGAATCCGCGGGCGCCTCGGCGTCCGAACTGGTTCTCGGCCAGGCCGGATGATCGATCGCCTGCTCATCCTGGCCATGCTCGGCCCGGAGCTGGCGCTGTGGCGCCGCGCCGGACGCCGGCCCGTGGTCTGGTGGCGCGACGACGACGCCCGCCATACCGGGCCTGCGCTGACGCTGCTGCTGGGTATGTCGGCCCGCTATTCGGCGCCCCTGACCGTGGCGGCGATCCCCGACGGCGACCTTCCGGCCCTGGCCGGGGCCTGCGGCGTGACGCCGGGCGTCGAGCTGGCCATCCACGGCTTCCGGCACGAGAACCGCGCCCCGCCGGGACGGCCTTCGGGCGAGGTGATCGACGGCGACAGCCTCGCCGATGTACTAGCGTCGCTCGATACAGCGCTGGCCGCCTTCGCGCGCGCCGGGGTCAGGCCCTCGCTGTTCGTGCCGCCCTGGAACAACGTCCACCGCACCCTGGAGACGGCCCTGGCCGTCCGTGGCGTCGGCCTGTCGGGCTATGACGGGATGCTGGCGCCCGAGGCGCTGCCGCCGCGTATCGACGCCCACCTGGACATCATGCGCTGGAAACCGACGGCCCGGTTCAGGGGCGCGCGCCGGTTCCTGGATCGCGCGCGCCGCCTGCTGGCCGAGCGCCGTCGCAAGCGCGCCTGGAACGAACCCATCGGGCTGCTGACCCACCATCTTGATCACGACGAGGCCGCTTGGCGGTTCCTCGCCCTGATCCTGCCGGTTCTTCAGCCGCAAGCCAGGCCCTTGCTCTCGGCCGAGGTCGCTTCGCAGGCGGCCTGAGCGGCGCGAGATCCGCCGCGCAAGTGGCGGCTAGCCGAAACCTCCCACAACCGATAAGCACGCAGAGTTGCGTGAGCGTGTATGCTCTCGTGAGCGTTTCGGGGCGTCTTGGGGGCGTGAAAGTGTCGAGATACAGAGGCGTCGCGGGGGCGGCGTTGGTGATGGGGGCTGCTCTGCTGGGCGGTCCGGCCATCGGCGAGGAGCCGGCCAAGGCTCAGATCGTCCAGGCGGACGTGAACAAGGCTGACGTCAGCAAGGCCAAGCCGGCGCAGAAGGCGGTCGACCCGACCATCGCGCCCGATCCCGCCGTCCGCCAGGGCGTGCTGCCCAACGGCCTGCGCTACATGGTCATGCGCAACGCCGTGCCGAGCGGGGCGGTGTCGCTGCGCCTGGCCGTCGACGTCGGCAGCCTGGAAGAGAGCGACGCCGAGCGCGGCACGGCCCACTTCGTCGAGCACATGGCCTTCCGTTCGACCCGCCGCTATCCGGAAGGCGGTCCTGACCGGGTGTTCGCGCCGTGGGGCGTGGTGTTCGGCCGCGACCAGAACGCGGTCACCGACTACTTCTCGACCTCCTACATGCTCGACATGCCCAAGCCGGACGACGCCCAGCTGAAGACGGGTCTGGGCTGGCTGCGCGACGTGGCCGACGGCGTGATCTTCACCACCGACGGCGTGACCCGCGAGCGCGGCGTGGTGCTGGCCGAGATGGAGACGCGCGGCGGGCCGCAGATGGACGCGCAGCAGGCGATCTCGCGCTTTCAGGCCCCGGAGTCGCGCTCGGTGCAGCGGATGCCGATCGGCACGCGCAAGACGCTGGACGCGGCCACGCCCGTCAGCCTCAAGAAATTCTACGACGCCTGGTACCGGCCCGAGCACGCCGTGGTCACGGTGGTCGGCGACCGGCCGGTCGAGGCGCTGGAGGCGCTGGTCCGCGAGACCTTCTCCGACTGGAGCGGGCGCGGGCCCAAGCCGGTCCGGGCCCCGGTGACGATCACGCCCGCCAAGCGTGACCTGGACGCCTTCGCCATCGGCCACGAAAGCCTGCCGACGGCGATCAGCGTCTGCCGCCTGCGACCGGGCGTTCCGCCGCAGATCGACACGGTCGAGTTCCAGCGGCGCGAGATCATGTCCCAGGTCTGGCAGACGATCTTCAACCTGCGCCTGGCCCGCCGGGTCTCCGGCGGCGAGACCCACCTGCTGGGCGCCCTCGCGTTCGGGGCCCAGACCCGCGAAATGTCGGCGACCTGCATGGTCGCCATGCCCACCAACGACTCCTGGGAGGCCGCCCTGGCCGAGAGCCAGGCCGAGTTCAACCGCCTGGCCAAGACGCCGCCGACCGACATCGAGTTCGAAACCGCCGTCGAGAAGATCCGCTCGCTGGTGCGCGGCGCCAGCACCAACGCCGCTTCGCGCAAGTCGCCGGACCTGGCGTCCGGACTGCTGAGCAAGGCCCTGGCCGGGCAGGTCGCCCGCTCGCCGGCCGACTCCCTCTACGTCTTCGACCGCGCGGTCGAGGACGCCACGGTCGATGACATGCGCGCCGCCATGGCCGAGGACTGGTCGGGAACCGGGCCGCTGCTGTCGGTCACCGGCGCCAAGCCGCCGACCCGCGAGGCCCTGCTGGCCGCCTGGACCCGCAACGGCGACGCGGTCAGCGACGCGCCGCTCGTCAAGCCGGCCTCCAACGCCGTCTGGGCCTATGGCGACTTCGGTCCGGCGGGGCAGGTCGTCCGGCGCGAGACCATCGCCGATCCGGGCTTCGTGCGGCTGACCTTCGCCAACGGGCTCGTGCTGAACTTCAAGCAGACCGACGTCCAGCCCCACAAGATCGAGGTGCGCCTCAATTTCGGTGCGGGCCGCCGCGAGATCGCCGACAAGGACAACACCATCGCCGAGTTCGGCCTGGCGATGATGAGCAGCGGGGGTCTCGGCAAGCACAGCGCCGAGGACCTGGAGACGCTGTTCCCGACCGGCGGCCTGGTGAACTTCGACACCAATCTCGGGGTCACGACCTTCTCGATCGACACCTCGATCTTCGGCGACTCGCTGGGCCGGGAACTGGAGATCCTGGCTGCGTTCGTGACCGATCCGGGCTTCCGCAGCACGCTCGACGCGCGCCTGCCGACGGCGGCCGACCTGGCCTATCGTTCGATGCGCAGCATGCCGCCGTCCACGTTGTCGGACGCCATCGCCAAGCGGTTCGATCCCACCGGCGCCAGCAGCCTGCCGTCGCAATCCGAGCTCCTGGCGATCCGCTCGTCCGACTTCGCCCGCGTGCTGCGTCCGATCCTGACCACCGCGCCGCTGGAGCTGACCATCGCCGGCGACGTCGACGAGGCCACCGCCATCCGCGCCGCCGCCCGCACCTTCGGCGCCTTGCCGGCCCGCCCGGTGACCGATCGCGCGCGTCCGGACGTCCACTTCCTGAGCTATCCGGACGATCCCGTGCCGCCGATCCGCGTCGAGCACGGCGGCTCGGCCGACAAGGCCGCCGCGGCGCTGATCTGGCCGCTCTACGTCGCCTCGCCCGAGCGCCGGAAGGAGGAATACGCCCTGAAGCTCCTGGCCTCGGTGTTCGACACCGCGCTGCGCCGGCGCATCCGCGAGGAACTGGGCAAGACCTACGCCCCGGTCGTCTCGACCGCCACGCCCGACCATGGCGACCAGGGCGTGCTGGAAGTCTCGATCGAGGCCGATCCGAAGGACCTGGCCAATCTGGCGACCGAAGCCGAAGCCGTGGCGGCCCGCCTGCGCAACGGCGAGATCACCGAGCAGATGCTGACAGACGCCCGCCAGCCGATCCTGGCCACCATCCGCGCCAATCGCGAGACCACCGCCTGGTGGGCCGGCGCCATGGCCGGTTCGGCGACCGATCCGGCCGTTCTGCAGGAGGCCCTGCTGGTCGAGCCCCTGGTCACCTCCCTGACGGTCGAGGATCTGCGCGCGGCCGCGCGAACCTGGCTCAAGCGGCCGCCGATCGTCGGCTTCGCCTATCCCGCCGCCAACGCCAAGACCGCCGAAGTCTCGAAGGGAGCCGCCCGATGATCCGCCGCGCCCTTCACCCCGCCGTCCTGCTGATCGCCCTGGCCGCGACCGATGTGGCCCACGCCGCCGCCGATCCGCGCGAGGCGTGCCTGGCGGCCGACACCTCCAAGCGCCTCGTCGACCGCGAGGTCGTGGCGGCCGACTGCACCACGGCGCTGGACGCCGGCGTCCAGGACGTGTCGGTCAAGACCCGCCTGCTGGTGGCCCGCAGCAAGGCCCGCTGGCGGCTCGACCACGACGCCGATGCGCTGGCCGACGCCGACGCCGCGCTGAAGCTGTCGCCGGGCGATGTCGAGGCCCAGGTGGCGCGGGGCGCTGCCCTGTTCCATCTTGATCGCGACGACGAGGCCCTGGCCATTTTCGACGCCGTGCTGAAGGCCCATCCGGCGCATACCGACGCGCTGCTGTATCGCGGCCGCGTCAAGCAGTGGACCAAGCACGACGCGGCCGGCGCCCGCGCAGACTACGACGCCGCCATCGCCGCCGATCCCCGGTTCTACCGCGCCTATCTGCAGCGCGCCGACCTGCTGGAAAGCACGGACCCGGCCGCCGCCGAGCGCGACCTAAAGACGGCCATCGGCGTGACCGACGATCCGTACGGCGCCCAGCTGCGCCTGGGCGAACTCTACGAAGGCCAGGAACGCTACGCCGAGGCGCGCAAGCTCTACGACGTCATGGTCAAGGCCGATCCCCAGGACGGCTACGCGTTGAGCTACCGCTCGATCCTGCGGGGATCGACGGGCGACAAGTCCGGCGCCTTGCGCGACGCCAAGGAGGCCGTGCGGGTGGATCCCAAGGAGTCCCGCGGCTTCTACGCCCTCGGGGTCGCCTACGATCAGCTGGACCAGTTCGAGCCCGCCCGCGACGCCTATCGCGAGGCGCTGAAGATCGATCCCGACTATGCGCGGGTGCTGCGGGCTCTGGGCGAGCTGCTGCGTCGGAACAAGGTCTATGACGAGGGTCTGGTCGTGCTGAACAAGGCGCTCGAGCTGGACGCCAAGGACGCCGACGCCCGCTTCCAGCGCGCGCTGCTGCTGAACGCCAAGGGCGAGCCCGCCAAGGCGATGGCCGACTACGACGTGCTGATCGCCGACAAGGTCGAACACGCCGCCACTTACTACAACCGCGCCCTGCTGCTGAAGGATCAGGGCAAGTGGGAGGCGGCCCTGGCCGACTACCGCAAGGCCGCCGAGCTGGACCCGAAGGACCCCGACGCCCCCAACGGCGCCGGTGAGGCCCTGGGCGAGCTGAAGCGCGGCGACGAGGAACTGGCCGCCTACGCCGCCGCCCTGCGCATCGATCCGGCCAACGTCCAGGCCTATGTCAACATGGGCGTCGCCTATAACCAGCGGCAGGACTGGCCGCGGTCGCTGGACGCCTATCGCAACGCCGCCAAGCTGGCGCCCAAGCGGCCGGACCTGCAGATCGCGATCGCCGAACTGCTGGCGTGGCAGGGCGACGACAAGGGCGCCCGCAAGCTCTACGATAAGGCCATCGCCCTGAACCCCGACCGGGCCGCGAGCTGGGCCGCGCGGGCCGACTATCACCGTGACCAGGGACGCCCGAGCGACGCCCTGGCGGACTATGCCCGGGCGCTGAAGCTGGACCCGAACGACATCGACCTGCGGGTGACCCGCGCCAGCCTGCTGCGAAACCAGGACGACTTCGCCGGCGCCATGGCCGATCTCGACGCGGCCCTGGCCGTCGATCCGAAGTCGGCCTACGTGCACAACAACCGCGGCCTGGCCTATTTCGCCGCCAAGGACGACGCGGCGGCCCTGGCGGCCTATGAGGCGGCCATCGCGGCCAAGCCCGACTACGAGCCGGCCTACTACAACCGCGCCGACGTCTTCATCCGGCAGGACCGCTACGACCGCGCCATCCGCGATCTCAACGTCTCGCTGAAGCTGTCGCCGGGCGACGTCATGACCCTGACCCGCAAGGGCGCGGTCTACTGGTACCTGTCGGACTACCGCCGGGCGACCGAGGAACTGGACGCGGCCATCGCGGGCGATGCGACCTACGCCGACGCCTGGGAGTGGCGGTCCAAGGTCAAGGCCAGCCTGGGCGACACGGCCGGCGCGGCGCGCGACCTCGCGGAATCCAAGCGACTCTCCGGCGGCTGAAAAGGCCGGAAGCTAAAAGGCCCGAAGCCAGAAAAGGGAAGGGCGCCGTCCGCGAGGACGGCGCCCTTCTGTCGTCTAGAGCCGTTTTACAGGATCAGTTCAGGTCCAGGCGGTCGGCGTTCATCACCTTGTTCCAGGCCGCCACGAAGTCCTTGACGAACTTGCCCTGCGCATCGGCGCTGCCATAGACCTCGGCCAGGGCCCGAAGCTCGGCGTGGGAACCGAAGATCAGGTCGACGCGGGTCGCGGTCCAGCGCGGCTGGCTGTCCTTGCGGCCGTGCCCGGCGAAGGCGTTGACCGCCGTCGGGCTCCAGGTCGTGCCCATGTCCAGCAGGTTTACGAAGAAGTCGTTCGTCAGCTGGCCCGGACGGTTGGTGAAGACCCCGGCCTTCGAGCCGCCGGCGTTGGCGCCCAGCACCCGCAGCCCGCCGACCAGCGCCGTCAGCTCCGGTCCCGAAAGGCGCAGCAACTGCGCCCGGTCGACCAGGGCCTCTTCCGGGGCCATGAACTGCTCGCCTGCGCGGCGATAGTTGCGGAAGCCGTCCGACAGCGGCTCCAGCGGGGCGAAGGAGTCGGCGTCGGTCTGCTCGGCGCTGGCGTCGCCGCGCCCGGGGGCGAACGGCACCTCGACCGGCGTACCGGCGTCCTTGGCGGCCTTCTCGACCGCCGCCGCGCCGCCCAGCACGATCAGGTCGGCCAGCGAGATCTTCCTGCCGCCGGAGCCGTCGAACTCGTTCTTGATCCCTTCGAGCACGCCGAGAACCTTGGCCAGGACAGGCGGATCATTGACCTCCCAGTCCTTCTGCGGCGCCAGGCGGATGCGGGCGCCGTTGGCTCCGCCGCGCTTGTCCGAGCCCCGATAGGTCGAGGCCGAGGCCCAGGCCGTCGAGACCAGTTCGCCCACCGACAGGCCAGAGGCGAGGATCTTCTGCTTCAGCGCCGCGACGTCCGAGGCGTCGACCAGCGGATGGTCGGGCGCCGGAATCGGGTCCTGCCAGATCAGCGTCTCTTCCGGCACGAGCTTGCCGAGGTAGCGGGGCTTGGGGCCCATGTCGCGGTGGGTCAGCTTGAACCAGGCGCGGGCGAAGGCGTCGGCGAACTGGTCGGGGTTCTCCAGGAACCGGCGCGAGATCTTCTCGTATTCCGGGTCGAAGCGCAGGGCCAGGTCCGTGGTCAACATCCGCGGGACGTGGGTCTTGGACCCGTCGTAGGCGTCGGGGATGTCTGCCGGGGCGTCCTTGGCCCGCCATTGCTTGGCGCCGGCCGGGCTTTGGTGCAGCTCCCACTCGAACTTGAAGAGGTTCTCGAAGAAGTGGTTGCTCCACTTGGTCGGGGTCTGGGTCCAGATCACTTCCGGACCGCCGGTGATGGCGTCGGCGCCGATGCCGGTGCCGTGCTTGCTGGCCCAACCCAACCCTTGCGCCTCGATCTCGCCGCCCTCGGGCTCGACGCCGACGAAGGACGGGTCGCCCGCGCCGTGGGTCTTGCCGAAGCTGTGGCCGCCGGCGATCAGGGCGACGGTCTCCTCGTCGTTCATGGCCATGCGGGCGAAGGTGTCGCGGATGTCGCGCGCCGCCGCCTTCGGGTCGGGATTGCCGTTCGGGCCTTCCGGATTGACGTAGATCAGGCCCATCTGCACCGCGCCCAGGGCCGAGTGCAGCTGCCGCTCGCCACTGTAGCGCTCGTCGCCCAGCCACGAGCCTTCCGGACCCCAATAGAGCTCCTCGGGCTCCCACTGGTCGGCGCGACCGCCGCCGAAGCCGAAGGTCTTGAAGCCCATCGACTCCAGCGCGACGTTGCCGACCAGCACGTAGAGGTCGGCCCAGGAAAGCTTGGCGCCGTATTTCTGCTTGATCGGCCACAGCAGGCGCCGGGCCTTGTCGAGATTGGCGTTGTCCGGCCAGCTGTTGAGCGGGGCGAACCGCTGCTGGCCGCCGCCGGCGCCGCCGCGTCCGTCGGTGATCCGGTAGGTGCCGGCGCTGTGCCAGGCCAGGCGGATGAACAGGCCGCCATAGTGCCCGAAGTCCGCCGGCCACCAGTCCTGGCTGTCGGTCATCAGGGCGTGGAGGTCGGCGACCACCGCGTCGAGGTCCAGGCTCTTGAAGGCCTCGGCGTAGTCGAAGGACTCGCCCAGGGGATTGGACCGCGGCGAATGCTGATTTAGGCCTTCGAGGCGAAGGCTCTGGGGCCACCAGTCACGATTGCCGTGGCCGCGGCCGTGTCCGACGGGGCATTGGCCCTTCGCGCCGGTCTCGACATTCCCATCCATCGTCGCCTTCCTCCCTGGCTTATGTCTGCTGCTTGCCCCCGGCGCGTAGTCAACGCGCATCCGCCGATAGGTAAAATTGATTGTTCCTATCATCGCGATAGACGCCGCCAACTGAAGCGGGGTCGAGCTCCAGATATTGCTGCAAGTAAATCGCAAGAGCATTTGAGCGCGGTGCGACGATTACGCCGGGCGCGGAGGAACTGCTCCAATCGCGTCACCGCAGCGGGACTGTCATGAAATCGGTCTAGGCATGCCGGCCAACCGAGGCGTCGGCCGGTCTTCGAACCGGTCGCGCCGTCCAACCTCCAGCGAGCGGATCAGGCCAGTCAGCGGATGAGCGACGCCGACAGGGAAAGAACACGGTGGTTCCTGCGGACCATCCTGCCCCACGAGCCGGCGCTCAGGGGCTGGCTGTCGCGCGCCGCCCCGTCCGGCATGGACCCGGAAGACGTGATCCAGGAGGCCTACACCATCCTGGCCGAGCTCGAGACGGTGGAGGGCATCCGTCACCCCAAGGCCTATCTCTTCCAGGTGGCGCGCTCGGTGATCATGCGGCATGTCCGCCGGGCCCGCATCGTTTCCATCCACGCCGTCGACGATCTGGAGCGGCTCGATCACCCCGACGACGACGCTTCGCCCGAGCAGCGGACCATCGATCGGGACGAGCTTCGCCAGCTGGCCCGGGCCATAGCGGCCATGCCGCTCAAGACCCGCGAGGCCTTCGTGCTCAGGCGGGTGAGGGGGCTTCCGCAACGCGAGATCGCGGCGCGGATGCGCATTTCGGAGAATACGGTCGAAACCCACATTTCCCGGGGCGTCCTGTTCTTGATTGATTGGTTCGGTCGTGGCGGAAACAGGCGGGCCCAAACCTCTAAGTACGCGGAACCGGAGATTGCCCCGCGAGATGGCGAAACGAGACACCAGTCGCGACATTGACCAGGCGGCGTCGCAATGGACGGCGCGACTGGACCGCGGTCCGCTGACTGCGGAGGAAGAGGCGGGTCTGCAAGCCTGGCTGGGCGGGGATCCGCGGGCCAAGGGCGCGCTGCTGCGCGCCCGGGCGCTGTCGATGATGAGCGAGTCCGCCCAGGCCCTGGGCGAGCGCTTCGACCCCGTCGCGTTCGAGGCGATCGCGGCTCCGCCGCCGGGCCGGTCCCGTCGTCAGGTCCTGCTGTGGGCCGGAGGCGCGACCGCCGCGGCGGCGCTGGGGGCCCTGGGCGTCGGCGTGGCGACCGCCGGAACCGTGGTCCGCACCCGCCGGGGCGAGATCCGCCTGACGCCTCTGGAGGACGGCTCCAGCGTGCTGCTCAACACCGACAGCCGCATCCGCATCCGCTACGACCGGGGCGAGCGGCGCGTGGCCCTGCTGGAGGGCGAGGCCTATTTCTCGGTGGCGCGCGACGACGACCGCCCCTTCGTGGTCGAGGTCGACGGCTGCCGGCTGACGACGTCCCAGGCCGGCTTCAGGGTGCGCAGGCTCGACCGCGCGCCGGTCGAGGTGCTGGTCAACCAGGGCCGGGTGGACGTCGCGGGCGGATCGGGCCTGGCCCTGGCCGCCAACAGCCGCATGGCCCTTTCCGGCCCCGCCGCCGGGCGGCCTCAGCGCCTGGCGCCCGAGACGGTGACGCGCGAGCTTGCCTGGCGCGACGGCAAGCTGGCCTTCGAGGGCGAGCCCCTCGCCGAGGCCGCGGCGGCTTTCGCCCGCTACAGCGACACGACGATCGAGGTGCGCGATCCCGTCCTGGCCCGCGAGCCGGTGACCGGCCTCTTCGCCGCCAACGACCCGGTCGGTTTCTCCCGCGCGGTGGCCCGTGTGTTCGACGCCCGGATCGAGGTCGAGTGTCGCGGCGTCGTCCTCACCCGCGCCCCGGCCTCCTGACGGCTCATTCCGCGAAAGTTTTGTGAACGATAGCGGAAGCCCCCGGGCCGGCGGCTCTCAACGGCGAACGTCGCGAGCCGAGCGACGATTGGGGGCTACCAGCCGATGCGTTCTCTTCACTCCGTCCTGACCTGCGGCGCCGCCGTCTGCGCGCTGTCGATCGCCATGCCCGCCCAGGCGCAGGAGCGCGTGTTCGATATTCCGGCCCAGCCGGCGGTGCGCGCCATCCCCGAGCTCGCCCGCCAGGGCCAGGTGCAGATCATCGCTCCGGCTCGCGGCCTGGAAGGCGTCCGCACCCCGGCCGTGAAGGGCAGGATGGATGTCCGCACCGCCCTGGCCCGCCTGATCGCCGGTACGCCGCTGCGCATCGACTCCGACGACGGCCAGATCATCACCCTGCGCGCCGAAGGGCAGGGCGGGGCGCGTCCCTCGGCCGGCGCCGGCGTGGTGCGCGGCCGCGTGCTCAACACCGTGACCGGCGAGTTCGTACGCAACGCCGAGGTCCGCGTCGTGGGCACGCCGATCGTGGCCTACACCGAAGCCGGCGGCGACTTTCGCCTGGTCGGCGTTCCGGCCGGCGATCTCACCGTCGTGGTGAAATACGCGGGCCTGCAGGAGGCCCGCGCGGCGGTCAGTGTCGCGCCCGGCCAGATCTCGGCCCTGAACTTCGAGCTCGCGGCCTACGCCGCGGCCGGCGACGAGGTCGAGGCGATCACGATCACCGCCAAGCGCGACGGCGTCGCCAGCGCCATCATGGAGCGCCGGGCCTCGACCAACGCCAAGAACGTCGTCGCCGCCGACAATTTCGGCGCCCTGACCATGGGCGACGTGGGCGAGTTCATGAAGAACATGCCGGGCCTGTCGCTCGACTACACCGAGGTGGACGCCTCCGCCGTGCGCATCGGGGGCCTTGATCCCAAGTACTCGACCTTCACGACCGACGGCGCGCGGATGGCCACGGCCACCTCCAACAACAACGCCGGCCGGCAGAACTCCTTCGAGCAGATGTCGATCACCGGCGTCGACTCGATCGAGCTCAACAACACCCTGACCGCCAGCATGGACGCCGACTCCCCCGGCGGCGCCATCAACCTGCGCTCCAAGTACGCCTTCCAGCGCAACGGCCGCCTGCTGCGCTTCCAGGTCGGCGGCGTCGGCACGTCCGACTCCGGAACCACGCGGATCTATTTCCCCGACGACGAGAAGCACGCCCGCATCTTCCCCTCGGCCCAGATCGGCTATGGCGACGTGTTTCTGGATGGCCGCCTGGGGATCGCGTTCAACGCCAGCTACAACGCCAACTACGTCCAGCAGGACCGCATCCAGACCGACTGGTCCTATCTCGCCAACGGCCGGGTCATGCCCTACCAGGTGATGTGGCGCCCGGGCCCGAAACTGACCCACCGCCAGGCCGCCAATCTCAGCGTCGACTACAAGATCACCGATAAGCTGGCCTTCAGCCTGCGCAGCAACTACTCGTTCTATGACGTCGAGTATTTCAACCAGTACACCTACCTTATCTTCGGAACCTCGACGACGTCGCAGACCTCCGCGGACTCCACGCCGACCCACATCGTCGTCAATCCGAACGGGACCAACACCCGGCTGCACACCCAGTATTCGCACCGCTACGCCGGCACGCCGTCGTGGCTGGTCGCGCCCAAGCTGGAATATCGCGGCGACACCTGGGAGGCCGTGCTGCGCGGCAGCTACGCCGCCTCGGAGTTCAATTTTCGCGACAACAGCAAGGGCTTCTTCCAGCGCACCGACAGCTATCTGACGCGGATCGGCTTCACGCTGGACCGCGCCTCGGAGGACTCCAACGTCTGGACGCTGAAGCAGACCGCGGGCCGCTCCTGGAGCGACCCGACCAGCTTCAACCGCGACGACGACATTGGCAACAACATCCGCACCGCCGAGTCCGACGCCAAGAACAACATGTACGGCGCCTATTTCGACGTGAAGAAGCGGCTCGAGGTCGGCGTCGTTCCGGTCACGCTGCTGGCCGGCTTCGGCGGTCGCAGCAACGACTGGCGCACCAACGAGGGCTCCTACCAGCAGTTCCAGTATGTCGGCCCGACCGGCGACCTGACCCAGAAGTCGCCCGAGGCGGTCATCCCCTGGACCCAGGGTTACCAGTTCAAGATCCTCGGCTTCGACGCCGGGAACATGAACGCCCAGGGCTGGCGCGCCGACAGCAACTACGGCGTCTACGACATCTACCAGGCCCACCCCGAGTACTTCGTCGCCGACACGGTGGGGAACCTCAAGCGCCGGCTCGACAACAACAAGCGCATCCAGGAGGACATCACCTCGGCCTATTTCGAGGTCCAGCCGCGCTACGGCCGCGCCAAGTTCGATCTGGGCCTGCGCTATGAGAAGACCGAGACCACCGCGCGCATCGCCGACATCCGTCCGGCCAAGGAAGTCACCGCCGCCGGTCTGTCGACCAGCACGGTCGCGGGCCTGCTCTACCAGTACCACAACGGCGTCTACACCACCCGCCACGGCGAGTACGACGACTGGTTCCTCAGCGGCGGGGCCAAGTACGAGTTCACCAAGCGGCTGGTGGGCCAGCTGGCCTTCAGCCAGTCGATCCTGCGTCCGGACTACGCCAACCTCGGCGGCGTGGTGGCCGTCGACGACAACAACCTGATCGTCACCGTGCCCAACCCGCTGCTCAAGCCCGAGCACTCGACGAAGTACTATGCGGGCCTGCAGTACTTCCTCGAACCGTCCGGCGTCGTCGGCGTGTCGGTCTACCAGCTCGACATCCAGGACATGCAGGTCACCGGCATGACGGTCGATCCCGAGGACGTCGGCTACAGCGCCGGCGACTATGTCGGCTACACCTTCCGCAGCGCCCAGAACCTGCCGGGGACCAGCACCAACAAGGGCCTGACCCTCGAATATGACCAGCAGCTGACCTTCCTGCCGGGCATGCTGCGGGGCTTTGGCCTGCGCGGTTCGGTCACCCGCGTCGATCCCGACGGCGAGCGGGTGAACATGCCCAAGGTCTCGGCCAACTGGGGCCTGCGCTACAGCTACGGGCCGTTCGACTTCCAGCTGACCGGTAACTCGCAGTCGAAGTACCGGACCAGCGCGCTCAGCAACACCCCGACCACAGCCGCCAACGGCATTCTCTACCACGCGCCGCGCGAGCTCTGGAACATCAGCGCCAGCTACAAGATCAACAAGCAGTTCGAGGTGATGCTGGCCGGCCGCAACATCTTCAATGCGCCCGACGTCGTCTATTCGAACATTCCCAGCCGCGTGCAGCAGTACAGCATCTACGGCTCGATGTGGAACATCGGGGTCAAGGGCTCCTTCTGATCCGCCGCCTCAAGTCATCACGTTCTTCGGAGGACCGGACATGGTTCTGAACATCGATCGCCGCAGCCTCGTGCTCGGCGCGGGTCTGGGTCTCGGCGCCTTGCTGCTGCCCGCGGGCGCGGCCCTGGCCGCCGGTCTCGCCGGCGCGACCGGCTTCACCCACAACGTCGCCAGCGGCGAGCCCGCGGCCGACTCCATGCTGCTGTGGACGCGCTACGTTCCCGATGCCGCCGCCGACGTCGTGCGCCTGCAGGTCGAGGTGGCGCGCGACCAGGGCTTCGCCCGCATCGTCTCGGGCGCCGTGGTCCGCACCGGCGCCTATCGCGACTGGACCGCCAAGGTCACGGTCGACGGCCTCGAGCCTGGAACCGTCTACTGGTACCGCTTCGTGGCGCCGGACGGGACGCGCTCGCCGGTCGGCCGCACCAAGACCCTGCCGGAGGGGCAGGTCTCGCGCTTCAACCTGGCGGTCTTCTCCTGCTCGAACCTGCCGTACGGCTACTTCAACGCCTATGGCCACGCCGCGGCGCGGACGGATCTCGATCTGTGGCTGCACGTCGGCGACTACATCTACGAGGGCCCCGGCGTGCTGCGCGAGGGTTTCGAGCCCGACCGCGTGCCGCTGCCGGCCAACGAGATCCTGGCCATCGCCGACTATCGCCTGCGCTACGCCAGCTACCGCGCCGATCCCGACCTTCAGCGCCTGCACCAGATGGCCCCGATGGTCGCCCTCTGGGACGATCACGAGTCGTCCAACGACAGCTGGGAGGGCGGGGCCCAGAACCACCAGCCGGCGGAAGGCGACTGGAACCTGCGCCGGGCCGCGGCCATGCAGGTCTATCGCGAGTGGATGCCGGTCTCGGACGAGCCGTGGAAGGCCTATCCGATCGGCGCCCTGGCCACCCTCTACCGCACGGAATCGCGCCTGCTGGCCCGCACCCAGCCGGCCGACATCGGCGCGACCTTCAAGGCGACCGATCCCGACGCGGCCCTGAAGTCGTTCCGCGACGGGCCCTGGCGCGATCCCTCCGCCACCATGCTGGGCACGACCCAGGAAAGCTGGCTGGCTCACGCCTTCAAGGCCAACGCCAGGACCACGGCCTGGCAGTTGGTCGGCATGGGCACGATCATCGGCCGCACCATCATGCCCGCCGACGCCGTCGACTGGCTGAAGCCGGACACCAGCGAGCGCAAGGTCGCCGGCTACCGCAACAACATCCGCGCCGCCAGACAGGGCCTGCCGATGTGGATGGACCGCTGGGACGGTTATCCCGAGGCTCGCGCGCGGCTCTTGAAGGCGGCCCAGGCCGCCGACGCCGACCTCGTCATGCTGGCCGGCGACAGCCACAACGCCTGGGCCTTCTCCCTGGTCGAGGACGGCCGTCCCGCCGGCGTGGAGTTCGCCGGCCACAGCGTCACCTCGAACGGCCTGGAGGGCGACATGGGCGCCGATCCGGCCGTGGTGGCGCGGGGCTTCATGGCCGCCAATCCGGAGATGAAGTGGGCCGACACCAGCCGCCGCGGCTACATGATGATCGAGGTCACGCCCCGTCGCGTGACCGGCGAATGGCTGTTCATGAAGACCATCAAGACCCGCGATGCGGAGGTGGCGGGCTCGCACCGCATGTCGGTCGAGCGCGGCCGGCGGATCCTGGCGGCCTGATCTTGGCGGCCTGATCCTCAGAGCCAGATGGTGTTGGGGCCGTCCACCGACGGCTCCAGCGCCTCGCCCTGGTAGAGGCGCGTCAGGGGCGTGGTCACGCGGTCGGTGGGCCCGGACTTGAACCGAGGGCCTCCGAAGGCGGCGATGGTCGCGTACTGCCGCTCCAGCGCGCGGCGGTCCTGGACCGCGACCGGGCGCACGAAGGCCATGATCGCCTGCCGCTTCAGCCAGGCCGGCGCGCGGCCCTTCGGCGTCGTCCAGCAGCCGAAGCCCCGGAAGCGGTCCTGCGTCTCGGGCACGAAGAAGGCCGTGGCGCACAGGGTCAGGCTGTCCTTCTTCTCCCAGCGTCCCTGGAACGTCACCGGCGGATAGTAGCGGCCGACGCTGCGCTGGCGATCGCCCTCCAGCAGCCGCGACATCCAGCCTCGGTCGGGCTCGTCCTGCTCGTAGACCACCTCCACGCCGTCGGTGTGCTGGATCACCGTCTGGCGCACGGCCTGCCGCTTGCCGCTGACCCGGATCAGGCCGTCGTGGACGAAGTTGGTGTGGAACGGGTCGAGGATGTTCTCCAGCGCGTCGAGGGCGCGGGCCTTCCACGGCGGCTGGCTCCACCAGAAATGATCGTGGTCGGGGTCGCCCAGCAGCGGCGGCAGCACGAGGTCCGGTTGCTCCGGATCCGGCTCCAGCCGCACGAACACCGCCCCGTGCCGCTCGACCAGCTCGATCCGCCGCGCGCTCAGGCGGTCGGCATTCACCGCCTCGCTGGTCCCGGGGATCTCGACGCAGCCGCCCGAACCGTCGAACCGCCACCCGTGATAGGGGCAGCGGATCGCGCCATCGACTACCTTGCCGTCCGACAGCGGATAGTTGCGGTGCGGGCAGCGATCCTCCAGCGCCGCGGCCGCGCCCAGGGCGTCGCGGAACAGCACCAGCGGCACGCCGGCCAGCTGGCGCGCCAGGGGCTTTGCCGTCAGCTCGCGGGACAGACAGACGGGCAGCCAGGTTCGGGTCAGGCCGGCGGGGAAGGGCGTCATCCGGCGGCGATCCTTTCCAGGGTCGGGGTCAGGGCGTCGAGGGCCTTGGCCAGCAAGGCGTAGCCCGCCCGCCGCCAGGGGGGAAGGTGCTCGTCGAACACCATCTGGTGCTCCAGCGCCGGCGTCGCGCCCCGGTGGCGCTTGAAGGCCGCCGCGCCGGCCGAACCGTTGACCGCCAGGCCTTGCTCGACGGCGTGCTGGACCGACAGCGCCATGGCGATCCGGAACAGGCCCTCGACCTCGGGCCGCGTCCGGTCGTGGCCCAGCATCGGCGTGGCCAGTTCGCCGCCGCAGGTCTGGTCGGCGGCGAAGGCGACGATCTGGCCCGACGTCGCGCGCACCAGCGACAGGCGCAGCACCCCGGACGTGATGGCGGTCGCCAGCGCCGCCGCCGTGTAGCGTGGATTGGCGCCGGAATACTTGGCGATATAGACGCCGGTATAGAGCGCCAGCAGCCGCTCGATCTCCTCCGGCGTCGGCCTGGCGTCGGTCTCGACCGTGAACCCGCCGGCCGCCGTCAGAGCCAGGTCACGCCGGACGTCGCGGCGCGGCGCCCATTGCCGCTCCGGATCGGGCAGGCGCCAGATCAGCCGGCTCAGCAGCGGCCGCCCGCCGGCCGCCTGCATCCGCGCCAGCAGGCCGGCGTGATCGACGGCGTTCAGGCTGCGCCAGACGATCGTCCGGTCGGGATAGGCCGTCCGCAGCGCCGCCAGCGCCTCGCCCAGTTCCGCGCCGTCCCAGCCGCCGTGCAGGCTGGTCGAGAACAGCAGGTGGTTCACATAGACCGCGTCGTCGGCCCGGGTGACCCGCAGCAGGCCCTCGGCCAGCCATGACGCGGCCTTGGCCGCCAAGGCCTCGCCGCCCTTCAGTTCGCGGTCGACCTCCTCGCGCAGCGTCTGGCCGTAGGTGACGCTCGGCGCGGTCAGCCAGCAGGCCTGCCGCCCTTGCGGGACGACCAGCGTCAGCGCCCGGTCGCGCAACTGCAGCGCCGCCAGGTCGAACCGAGCGTTCTCCAGCGCGCCGGCCGGCCCAAGAGCCGCCAGGGCGCGGGCATAGACGCCGACCGCCGGATCGCCCCAATCCAACGCCGGATCGTCCACGGTCGCGACCCGCACCGCGCTCACGCCGGGTCTCCGTTCCACTCGATGTCGGCCGTCATGGCGGCGGCCAGCGTGCGGCCGGTCGCCAGCGCCTTCAGGCCGAAGGCCGCGCTGTCGGCCAGAGCGCCCAGCAGCGGCGCCCGGTCGCCCGGCGCGGTCAGCACGTCGCGACCGTCGCGCCGCAGGGCGTTCCATTCGGTCAGACGTCGTTCCCGCAGCGCTGCCGGCAAACCCAGCAGCCACAGGGCCGGCGCGACATGCAGCGGCGGCGGATCGCTCGGCTCGACGAGCGGCCCGTCCGCCAGGAAGGCCTGGCCGAACGCGGCGCTTCGCTGGAACAGGTGCACGCCGCTGGTCGCCCGCGGATTGCACTCCAGCAGCCACGGCCGTCCCTCGGCGTCGAGGATGACGTCGCAGGCGAACTGTCCGTCACCCACGATCCGCTCGGCCAGCCGGGCGGCGAGGTCCCGCAGCACCGTCACCGTCTCGGCCGGCGGCGCGACGAACGCATAGCTGGCGCCGCCCCGGTCGCGCCAGGCCGAGCCGTAGGTGCTGAACGCCGTCAGCCGCCCCTTCCGCGCCACGGCGTAGAACGACACCTCGGTCCCGACCAAGCAGGTCTGCGCCACCCACGGCCGCTCGGGCGAGATCGGCAGGGCCGCGACCTGCTCGGCCGTTGGCCGGATCATGGCATGGACGCCGAAGCGGGAATATTCCGGCTTGAACACCAGCTCGCTCGCCGGCGGCAGGCCGGCCAGATCGGCCGGGCTGGTCAGGCTCCAGGTCTGTGGAACCGGCAAGTCTTCGGAGACGCAGGCCTCCGCGAACAGCCGCTTGGAATGCAGCCTTCGCAGCACCGCGAACGACGGCGCGAACAGCGTCGCCGCCAGGGTCGGCCGCCGCTCGGCCAGCGCCGCCAGATGGAACACCTCCTCGCAGGTCGGCACGACCAGGGTCGGCGTCAGCGTGTCGATCAGGTCCTCGACGTCGTGGGCGAAGGCCTCGGGCCGCGTCACCGGCGAGGCGTAGGCGTGCACCGCCTCGGGCGCCTTCGACAGCCGCGCGGCCCGTGATGGGCTGCAATCGGCCATGCGCACGCGGGCACCAGCCGCCCGGAACGCGCGGGCCAGGTCCAGCGCCGCCGGCGCTCGCGCGCCGGTGATCAGGACCAGCGGCGCGCCGCTCACGCCCGCCACCGCACGCGCCGCCGCTTGGGCCGCGTCTCGACCTCGGCCGAGATTTCCGCCGCCACGGGCCAGTCCACGCCATGCGTCGCCAGCAGCGCCTCGATCGCCGCGCGGGCCGGCGCGACGTGCGCGGCCTCTTCGACCAGCGCCCGAACCCCGCCCGTCGAAGCCTCCGCCCGCCACGGCGCCAGCGGCGGCAGAGCGGCCTCCAGCGCCGCTTCGACCTCGCGCGGAAAGATCATCGTTTGGCCCGACCGCCAGACGTCGCCGACGCGGCCCTCCACCGGCCGGATCGCCAGCCGCGGCGAGCCGCAGGGGCAGGGCGGGGCCGGCTCGATCAGGTCGTCCAGCCGCACCCGCACCATCGGCTGGGCCGTGCGGCGCAGGTCGGTGACGATCGGCCGAAAGCGCGTCCCGCCCGGCAGGGGATCGCGCTCGACGATCAGGTTCTCCTCGTTGAGGTGCAGGGTCCCCAGGCGGCACGGCGCGCCGAGAAAGCCCTCGGTGGCCTGATAGAGCGGCGCGGGCCGGCGGCCGAAGGCTCTGGCCAGGACCTCGCCCTCGCGCTCGCCCATCGGCTCGGCCCCGTAATAGAGGCCCTCCAGCCGATCGACCCAGCCTCCCGTCTCGCTCAGCCACGCCAGTCCAGCCAGCACGTGCGGCGGGGCCACCAGATGCGTCGGCGCGAAGGCCCGCAGGGCGGCGGCCTGGGCCTGCGGGCTCTCGTCCAGACCGATGAAGGCGAAGGCCGCGCCGGCGCCGCCGATATCCTCGTAGAGGCTGTTGTTGGCCCGCAGGATCAGGGCGGCGCGGATCGGGGCCAGCAGCCGTGTCGGCGCGATCAGCTTGCCCAGCAGGGTCCCGATGTAGTGGTCACGCTCGGCCGGAGTGGTCAGGAACACCCCACGCGCGCCCTCGCTGCCGGTCGAGAACCCGGCTTGCGCTCCGCCGGGCAGGGCGATCTCGCCCCCATCCTCCGCCGCCTGCGCCGCCGCAAGGATCGAGGCTGTGTCGAGCCTCAGGCTGTTCCAGGCCGAAAGGTCGCCGCGTAGTTCCGCCGGCTCGCGCACCGGAAAGTCTTCCAGCGGCCGCCCGGCCAGGGACGTCAGCGCGGGCGTGCGGGCCAGGGCCGGGGTGAGCCGCCGCCACAGCCGGGCCTGCCGCCGCTCAAGCGCCACCCGGTCGCGCAACGACCGCTCGGCCAGCCGCGCGTCCAGATAGGCGGCGGCGATCCGACCGGCGCGGGCCAGGCTCAAGGGGCCTCCGCGGTCGCCGCCGCCTCCCGGCAGTGCGACGGGGTCAGCACCACTTCGGGCGCCCGCGCGTGCAGGGCGTGCAGGTCGCTCAGGGTCGCGCGATAGCGGTCGGTGCGGCCCAGCAGGGCGGTCGTGAAGGCCGGGGGCGGCCGGTTCTCGCGGATCGCCTTCAGCGACCAGGCCGCGTCGCCGACGAAGAACCACAGCCGATCATCGCTCCCCCGCGCCGCCAGCCCCCAGTGGCCGGGGCAATGGCCGGGCAGTTCGACGGCGATCAGGCTGCCGTCGCCCAGCAGGTCGGCGCCGGTCTCGAACGGCGCGAGCTCGGCGGGCAGGGCGCAACGCGGCCGGTCCTCGAAGAACACCGCCCGCGCCTGGACATCGGCCGGCAGCAGCCCGGCCAGCAGTCCCCGCCGCACGCCGGCGAACCGGCCCAGGCCCTGGATCTGCTCCAGCCCCGCGCGGGCGCAGAGGATCTTCGCCTTCGGAAAAGCCGGCAGGCCCGCGATGTGGTCGCCGTGGAAGTGCGAGACGATGACGCCCTGGATGTCGTCCGGCGTCAGGCCGAAGCGCCCGATCTGACGGGCGACCGGTTCGTCCTCGCCAAGGGTCACGGGCGTGGCCAGCGCATAGAGCTTTTCGGGCCAGCGGCGGGTGGCGCGAAAGAAGGCCGGGTCGTAGCCGGTGTCCCACAGCAGCGGCCCCGCCGTCGGGTGCAGGATCAGGGCGGTCAGGGCCGGGAAGTCGACGGGGCACAGGCTGCCGCCGCGCAGGGCCGCGGCCTCCGGATGCACGCAGGCGCCGGCCTTCAGCAGGTGGATCTCGCAGCGCACGGCGGTCATGCCCGCGATCCTTCGGCCCAGCGGCGGGCCAGTTCAAGGGCGGCGGCGTGGGCGTCGTGGCGGGGCGCCCAGCCGAGGTCACGCCGGGCGGCGGTCAGGTCGAAGGTCTGGGAGAAGGCCAGGGTCGCCGCGCCGTAGCGGGTGATCGGCGGCTCGGGCCGGCCGGGCAGAATGGCCGCGACGCCCTCGGCCAGGGTCGCGCCGGCGTAAAGCAGCGGCCAGGGCGCGGACACCAGCCTCAGCGATCGTCCGGTCGCCGCCGCCAGGTCGAGGGCGAAATCCCGCACGCTGACTGCCGTTCCGCCCGAGACGTTGAACGCCCGTCCGCCGATCGCCGCGCGCCGCTGGTCGGCCAGCACCAGCGCCTGGGCCGCGTCGCGCACGTCGGTCAGCTCGACCAGCGCCAGCCCGCCGCGCGGCAGCGGCGCGCGGCCCCGAGCGACCAGCGCCAGCAGGCGCGGCAGCAGCACCTTGTCGTCCGGCCCCACCAGGGCGCGCGGCCGCACCGAAACCGTGAAGAAGTCCGGCCCGTTGGCCGCGAGCACCAGCCGCTCGGCCGCCAGCTTGGTGCGGGCATAGGCGTTCATCGGCCGCGCGGCCGGGGCGTCGGCCTCGGTCAGGTTCAGCCGGTCGCGCGGCTCGGTGTAGATCGACGGCGAGGAGACGAAGACCAGCCCCTCGCAGCCGGCGGCGCGGGCGGCGGCCAGCAGGTCGCGGGTCATGCCCACATTGGCCCGTTCGAAGGCCTCGTCCGGTCCCCAGGGGCTGGACAGGGCCGCCGCGTGGAAGACCACGTCGATGTCCCGGCAAAGCTCGGCGGCGCGACCCGGATCGGCGACCAGGTCGGCCTCGATCGTCTCGACGCCCATGGCGCGCAGGCGGGCGACAGCGCCGGCGTCGCGCCCCGTCGCCCGCACGGCGTAGCCCTCCGCCAGCAGGGCGGCGGTCAGGGCCAGGCCCAGGCCGCCCGTGGCGCCGGTGACGAGCGCCAGGCGCATCAGACCCGCAGGACCATCGCGCCGATGCTGATGCCGGCGGCCGTGCCGACCAGCAGCACGCTCGAGCCCGGCGTCAGCCGCCCGTCGCGCCAGGCGCTGTGCAGGGCGGTGGGAATGGAGGCGGCGATCTGGTTGCCGTGCTCGCCGAACACGTCGACCACCCGGGCCGGATCCCCGCCGACCAGCTTGCGCAGGTGATCCAGGCCCGGCCGGCTGGCCTGGTGCGGCACGATCAGGTCGACGCCTTCACGGTCGAGGCCGGCGTCCTCCAGCACCTTGTCGATCACCGGCGGCAGCCGCTTGGCGGCGGCCTTGAAGATGCCGAACGGGTCCATGTGGAACTTGGCGGCGTCCTCGAAGGCCTCCAGCCCGTCCTCCAGCCGCACGCGCGAGCCGCCGGCCTTCAGGGTGGCCAGGTCCCGGCCCTCGCCATAGCTCTCGAACCGGCGGGCCAGCAGGGCCGGACCGTTCGCGTCGTCGCCGGCCTCCAGGCAGGCCGCCGCGGCGCCGTCGCCGAAGATCGCGCTGGCCGTCGGCTGGCGCCAGTCCAGCCCCGCCGAGGCGATGTCGCTGGAGACCACCAGGGCCCGGCGCCAGCGCCTGGTGGCGAACCCCATGGCCGCCACGTCCAGCGCCGCCAGGAACGACAGGCAGCTCTGGTTGACGTCGAAGGCGCTGATGCCCGAGCGGCCCAGGCCCAGGGCCTGCTGCACCAGGATCGAGGTGCCGGGGATCGGCTGCTCCATCACCCCGCCGGCCCCGATCAGCACGTCGAACTCGCCATCGGCCCAGCCGGCGGCGGCCAGGGCGTCGCGCGCCGCCGCAGCCCCCATCATCGAGGCGGTCTCGTCGGGCGAGGCGAAGCGGCGCGAGGTGAGGCCGAACTGGGATTGGGTGAAGCCGGCCTCACGCCCGTAGCGGGCGTCCAGCTCGTCGGAGGCCAGGGCCAGTCGGGGTTCGTAGACGCCCAGGCCGCACAGCCGCAGCGGCGTGAAACCAGACATTACGCGACCCTTCCAAAGCGCTACAACAATCAACGCTTAGTCGCATGCACTCGCGTCCGCAACGCGGCGCAATGCAGGCGCGCAAACAAAAAGGCCTCGCTTTCGCGAGGCCTTTCCGTAATTCCGAAGCCGGAAGAAGCGCTTAGCCGCGGTTCTCGACGTCGATGTAGTCGCGCTGAGTCGAGCCCGTGTAGAGCTGACGCGGACGACCGATCTTGCGGGTCGGATCCTCGAACATTTCCTTCCACTGGCTGATCCAGCCGACGGTGCGGGCCAGGGCGAACAGCACGGTGAACATGTTGGTCGGGAAGCCCATCGCGCGCAGGGTGATGCCCGAATAGAAGTCGATGTTCGGGTACAGCTTGCGCTCGATGAAGAACGGATCGCTGAGCGCGATCTTTTCCAGCTCCATGGCCACTTCGAGCAGCGGGTCGTTGATGCCCAGCTGGCCGAGGACCTCGTGGCAGGTCTTCTGCATGACCTTTGCGCGCGGGTCGAAGTTCTTGTACACGCGGTGGCCGAAGCCCATCAGCTTGTGCTTGCGCGCCTTCACGCCCTCGATGAACTCGGGGATCTTGTCGACCGTGCCGATCTGCTCGAGCATCTCCAGGGCTTCCTGGTTGGCGCCGCCGTGCGACGGGCCCCACAGGCAGGCGATGCCGGCGGCGATGCAGGCGAACGGGTGAGCGCCCGACGAACCGGCCAGACGGACGGTCGAGGTCGAGGCGTTCTGCTCGTGGTCGGCGTGCAGGATGAAGATGCGGTCCATGGCGCGGGTCAGGACCGGGTTCGGCTTCCAGTCCTCGGCCGGGACCGAGAAGCACATGCGCAGGAAGTTTTCCGAGTACGACAGGTCGTTGCGCGGCGACACGAACGGCTGGCCGATCGTGTACTTGTAGGCGCGGGCGGCGATCGTCGGCATCTTGGCGATCAGGCGATGAGCGCTGATCTCACGCTCGCGGGCGTCGTCGACGTTCATGCTGTCGGCGTAGAAGGCCGACAGGGCGCCCACGGCGCCGGTCATGACGGCCATCGGGTGGGCGTCGCGACGGAAGCCTTCGAAGAACCGGTCGAACTGCGCGTGCAGCATCGTGTGGTAGGTGATGTTGTTCTCGAACTTGGCCAGTTCGGCGGCCGTCGGCAGTTCGCCGTTCAGCAGCAGGTGGCAGACTTCGAGGAACGACGACTTCTCGGCCAGCTGGTCGATCGGATAGCCGCGGTGCAGCAAAACGCCGGCGTCGCCGTCGATATAGGTGATCTTGCTCTCGCACGACGCGGTCGAGGTGAAGCCCGGATCGAAGGTGAAGTGGTCGCTTTCGCCATAGACCTTGCGGATGTCCAGAACGTCCGGACCCGTGCTGCCCTTGAGGATCGGCAGGTCGTAGCTCTTATCGCCGATCGTCAGCGTGGCTTTGTCGGTCATGCGAGAGACCCTTTCAATAATGGAACGATCAGTCCAGTTTTGTATTTCGCGGCTGCGTTATAGCGCCTCATGCGCGCGACGCCAGCGCGTCGTCAAGACGCCCCAGCGACTCGTCACGACCAAGGGCGGTCATGATCTTGTTCAGGTCAGGCGCCTGGGCCCCGCCGGTGAGGATTCCGCGCAGCGGCGGGCCGAACTTGCCGAAGCCGACAGCCTCCGATTCCGCGAACGATTTCAACAGCGTCTCCAGCTCCGAAACGCCCCAGGCCGAGGCGGCGGCCAACTGGTCACGAAGTCGTGCGAGGCGCGCGACCGTTTCCTCGGAAAGCTGCTTGGCGGTTTTTTCTTCGAGGGCCAGCGGGCGCACCTTGAGCGCGAACGCCACGTGTTCGCCCAACTCCAGGATGGTCTTGGCGCCTTCCTTGACCTGCGGAACGGCGCCGGCGATGCGGGCTTCCGCGTCGGCCGGCAGGTCCGTCCCGGCGGCGGTCAGGGCCTTCAGCGTCAGGGCGGTCAGGCGGGCGTCGTCGGCCTGGCGCAGGTGCTGGCCGTTGATGAAGTTCAGCTTGGCCCAGTCCAGGCGGGCAGGGGCCTTGACCACGTCCTTGACGTCGAACCAGCTGATCGCCTGCTCGTCGTTGAACACCTCGTCGTCGCCGTGGCCCCAGCCCAGGCGCGCCAGGTAATTGCGCATGCCCTCGGGGATGTAGCCCATGTCGGCGAACTCGCCGACGGCTTGCGCGCCATGGCGCTTGCTGAGCTTGGCGCCGTCGGGGCCGTGAATCAGCGGGATGTGGCCGAAGGCCGGCACGGTCCAGCCATTGGCCTGATAGATCAGGGTCTGGCGGGCGGCGTTGTTCAGGTGGTCGTCGCCGCGGATCACGTGGGTGACGCCCATGTCGTGGTCGTCGACCACGACGGCGAGGTTGTAGGTCGGTGCGCCGTCAGCGCGCAGCAGGACCAGGTCGTCCAGGTCGGCGTTGTTGAAGGTCACCGGACCCTTGACCTGATCGTCGACCAGGGTCGTGCCCTCGGTCGGACCCTTGAAGCGGATGACGTGCGGCAGGGTGGGATCGTTGGGCGGCGGGGCGTCGCGCCAGGGCGAGCGCAGGGCCGGCCCGCCGGCTCGGGCCAGTTCGCGCGCGGCGGCCAGCTCCTCGACGGTCATCCAGCAGCGATAGGCGCGGCCGGCCGCCAGCATCTCCTCGACGACGGCCCGATGGCGGTCGGCGCGGCTGTACTGGAAGACGACTTCCTCGTCGGAC
The DNA here is from genome assembly GCF_057586355.1 of Caulobacter sp. SRI_008. Classification (NCBI taxonomy): domain Bacteria; kingdom Pseudomonadati; phylum Pseudomonadota; class Alphaproteobacteria; order Caulobacterales; family Caulobacteraceae; genus Caulobacter; species Caulobacter sp. SRI_008. Next base: position 28,490 of record NZ_JBYCZS010000009.1, on the reverse strand, counting down.
TTCATGCCCAGCCAGTCGAGGCCTTCGAAGATCGCGGCCACGGCCGCTTCGGTCGAACGCTCGCGGTCGGTGTCCTCGACGCGAATAAGGAACTTCCCACCCGTATGGCGTGCATATAACCAGTTGAACAGCGCCGTTCGGGCGCCGCCGATATGCAGGAAGCCGGTCGGCGACGGGGCGAAGCGGGTGACGACGCCGCTGGGGGCGGGGGAGGAACTGGACATAGGCTTCGAAGCTGACGGTCTGGAGGCCGCGGGGGCGGCGGGAGGCTCGGCGGCTGCGCGCGACGCAGGCGCCGGCCGCTGGGCGGCGCGTCTTAGCACGGCCGTTCGAAGGTGTCCTAGTCCCGCAGCGCTCGCTTCACAGGCGATCGATGAGGCAAGGCTCAACGCGGGCCGCTGGATGCTGTGGGCGCCGGTCGCCTTCGGCCTGGGCGCGGCCGGCTATCTGGAGCTGAAGGTCGAGCCTTCGTGGTCGCTGCTGGCCCTGGTCGCGCTCGCCTTGGCCGTGCTCGCGGTCTGGAGCCGCGGCTGGCCGCGCTGGAGCGGCCTGGCGATTCCCCTGACCCTGGCCGTCTTCGCGGCTTCGGGCGCCTTGGCCGGCAAGGTCCGCTGTGACCGGGTCGCCGCGCCGGTCATGCCGGTCGAGCGGAGCGTGCGGGTCATCGACGGCTTCGTCGTCGACGTGGTCTCGCCCGGCGCGGCCGGACCGCGCCTGCTGGTCGCGCCGGTGTCGATCTCACGGCTGTCGCCGGAGGCGACGCCCACCCGAATCCGCGTCAGCCTGGCCGAAGGCGAGGTCGCGCCGCCGCCCGGTTCGGCCCTGCGCCTGAAGGCCATGCTGTCGGCCCCGCCGCCGCCAGCCGCGCCCGGGGCCTACGACTTCGCCCGCGACGCCTGGTTCAACGGCGTGGGCGGCGTCGGCTTCGTGGTCGGCCAGATCGAGGAGACCGCGCTCGACCCGCCGCCCTGGCGGCTGCGCCTTTCCATGGCCATCAACGCCGTGCGCTGGGATCTGGCCTCCCGCATCGTCGAGCGGCTGGGGTCCGACAGCGGCGGCATCGCCGCGGCCATGGTCACCGGCCACGAGGCCTGGGTGACGCCCGAGCAGACCGAGGCCATGCGCGCCTCGGGCCTGGCGCACATCCTCTCCATATCCGGCCTGCACATGGCCATCGTCGGCGGTTTCGTGTTCGCGGCCGTGCGGCTGCTGATCGCCGCCTGGCCGTGGGTGGCCCTGCGGGTGTCGGGTAAGAAGATCGCGGCCGTCGCCGGTCTCGCGGCCGTCGGGGCTTACCTGATCATCTCCGGCGCGCCGCCGCCGGCGCTGCGCGCGGCGATCACGGCGGCCGTGGCCTTCCTGGCGATCCTGGCCGACCGCCAGGCCGTCAGCCTGCACGGCCTGGCCCTGGCGGCCCTGATCATCCTGGTCGCCCAGCCCGAGTCGGCCGGCGCGCCCGGCTTCCAGATGTCGTTCGCCGCCACCGCCGCCCTTGTGGCCCTCGCCGAGGCCTGGCCGCGCCAGCCGCGCGAGATCTCCGTGCCCTGGCCGATCCGCTTCACCCAGGCCGCCATGGGCTGGCTCGCCATCAGCGTCGGCGCCAGCTTCGTGGCGGGCATGGCCACCGGCCCGTTCGCCATGCAGCACTTCAACCGCGTCGCCGTCTGGGGGCTGCCGGCCAATCTGGCCGTGTCGCCGCTGTCGTCCTTCGTGATCATGCCGTTCCTGGCGGTCGGCGCCGTGCTGGAGCCGCTGGGACTGGGCGCGCCGTTCCTGGCCGTGGCCGGCTGGGGCATCGACGCCATGACCGCCATCGCCCGCTGGTTCGCCGGCGCGCACGGCGCCCAGCAGGTCGTGGCGAGCGGCCCGCCGTTCACCCTGGCCCTGTCGTTCCTGGGGATCATGCTGCTGTGCCTGTGGAAGGGCCGGTTGCGCTGGCTGGGCGCACCGCTGGCCCTGGCTGTCGCCCTTTGGCCGCGCCCGGCGCCGCCCGACCTGTGGATTTCGGCAGACGGCGCCACGGCCGCCGCGCGCCGGGGCGGGGAGGCGGTGCTGCTGCGCCCGGACGCCCGCCGCTTCGGCGCCGATCTCTGGGCCCGCCGCCGGGGTCTGACGCCCATCGCCGGCAAGGACTTCGCCTGCGACCGCGTCTCCTGCGCGCCGCTCGCGTCGGCCCCGGTCGCCGTCGGCCTGTCCTGGACCCGCCGCGCGCCCGATTTCGCGGGCTTGCAGCGCCTTTGCGCCGGCGCCCAGGTGGTGGTGGTGCGCGGACCCCGTCCTGCCGTCCTGCCGGCGACTTGTCACGACGCCGTCGTGCTGGCGGGCGAGGATTTCGCGGCCGGCGGTTCGGCCGAGCTCTGGCGTCGCCGCGACGGCTGGTGGATCGTCTGGGCCCAGCCCCTGCGCGGCGCGCGACCCTGGGTGGCGACTGCTGACAGGAATGCGCAAGAACCGGGCGGATAGTCGCGGCCGGCAGCCGTAAGGACTCGCGCCCCGTACTGAAGGAAGACCCGATGACCGACGCCTCGCTGTTCGCCGCCAAGTTCGCTGGAAGGCGAGCCGCTTTCCGCGCCCTGCACGCCGACGGCTTCTTCGTGCTGCCCAATCCGTGGGACGCCGGCGGCGCGGTCCGGCTGCAGAAGCTGGGCTTCAAGGCCCTGGCCTCGACCAGCGCCGGCATGGCCTGGTCCTGGGGCCGCGCCGACGGCGAGGTCACGGTCGATGAGGTGCTCGAGCACCTGCGCGCGCTGGTCGCCGCAACCGACCTGCCGGTCAACGCCGACTTCGAGGCCGGTTTCGCCGACAGCCCCGAAGGCGTCGCCGCCAATGTCGCCCGCGCCGTCGAGACCGGCGTCTCCGGCCTCTCGATCGAGGACCGCACCGGCAAGGATCTCTACGACCTGCCTGACGCCGTCGCCCGCATCGCCGCCGCCCGCGCCGCCATCGACGCCTCCGGCCAGGACGTGATCCTGGTCGGCCGCACCGAAGGCTTCCTGATCGGCCGCGACGACCTCGCCCCGACCATCGAGCGCCTGGTCGCCTATGCGCAGGCCGGCGCCGACTGCCTCTATGCGCCGGGCGTGACGAAGTACGACGACATCGCCGCCATCGTCGCGGCCGTGGCGCCAAAGCCGGTCAACGTGCTGCTGTGGGGACCGGACATGAAGCTCGCCGACCTGCCGGGCCTGGGCGTGCGCCGCGCCAGCACCGGCGCGGCCCTGGCCGCGGCGGCCTGGGCCGGCTTCGACGCGGCGGTCAAGGCGCTGGCCGGTCTGGATCGCTGATCAGCGGACAGTGATGTCCGGAGCGCCGCGACGGATGCGGTATTCGAGCGTGATCAGCAGATCGCGGCCGGCGGTCGGCCGTCCGTCCCGCGTGACGGCGTCCACGTCGTGCCTGGCCAGCAGCTTGAGGGCGGCCAGACCAAATTCGGGGCTGTTTGACGGCGTCACGTTCAGCACGGTGCAGTTCGTCAACACGCCCTTGCCGGCGATCGTGCAACGCGCCTGGACGTCTCCAGTCCTTCCGACCCGCATGGCGCGATCGGGATAGAAGCCGCCGAGCGGGCTGGAGGCGTGGAACCCGATGTCCGCCAGCGTCAGCGGCGGCTCGGCCGCCGAATTTTCGGCCGCCGGCGCTTGCAACGCCAAGGCCAGCATCACTGCGATCAACGCGATCATCCCCTCTGGCATCCCCTCTGGTTGTCGATCTTGGCTAGGACGCTTTGGGGGCGAAGTTCAAGGGCGCGGACCTGCCAGGTTCGCGCTCCTGCGCCGTCATCGGTGCGGTTCGGCGGGCTGGCCGGCGAGGTCCAGCGACCAGATCTGGTCGACCAGGTCGTGGCCGAACTGGCGGCCGGGCGCCTCGTGGGTCAGGGTGAAGCCGGCCTGCTCGTAGAGCCGGCGCGCGGCGGTCAGGACGCTGACGGTCCAGAGGTCCAGCCGCGCATAGCCCAGCGCCCGGGCGCGTTCGACGCAGGTCTCGACCAGCCGCCGGCCGACGCCCAGTCCGCGGGCCTGCGCCTCCACATAGAGCAGACGCAGCTTGGCCACGCCGGGCGCATCGCCGCGCACCAGGAAGATCGAGCCGACCATCCGGCCGCCGGCCTCCGCGATCCACGCGTCGTCCCGGGCGGGATCGAACTTGTGGTGGAAGTCGGCCAGGATGCCGGCCACCAGGGCCTCGTAGTCGCCGTTCCAGCCGTGTTCGCTGGCATAGAGCACCGCCTGGCGCGAGGCGACCAGGCCCAGGTCGCCGGGCCGCAAGGCCCGCAGCACGACCTCGGGCGCGCCGCTCTCGAACACCTCGTTGATGGCGCCGGCAGCCTCGAGCAGGCGCGCCCGCTGCAGCGGATGCAGCCCCTCGATCAGGGCGCCGACGCTGGCGCGGGTGTTGGCCTCCAGGGCGGCGAAGGTCGCGCGGCCTTCATCGGTCAGGCTCAGCAGCTGGTGGCGGCCGTGGGCCGGGTTCTCGCGCGCCGTGACCAGGCCCCGTTCGGAAAAGCGCTTGATCGTACGGCTGACCTGGGCGGGATCCAGGCGCAGGGCGCGGGCGATGTCGGCGGCCATCGGGTCGGTCCGGTTGGCCAGCTCGTAGAGAACCCGCGCCTCGCTCAGCGTGAACGGGCTGCCGTCATAGCTGGCGTCCAGCAGGCCCAGGCGGCTGGTGTAGACGCGGTTGAAGGCCCGCAGGGTGGCGACGTCGATGTCGTGCTGATCGGTCATGCGGCCTCCAATGTTGATTGCGTCAATATTGGAGTTTTGTTGACTGAGTCAACACTGGCCGGTCGGGCGGCCATCGCCGCGCCCGCTAAACGGAAAAGAGCGCGACCTTGCGATCGCGCCCTCGAACCGTCGTGCCGGCCCAAGCCGTCAGTGATAGCGGCGGATCAGGCCCACCAGCTTGCCCTGCACCTCAACTTGGTCGGGGCCGAAGATGCGGGTCTCGTACTTCGGGTTGGCCGCTTCCAGGGCGATCGAGCCGCCCTTCTTGCGCAGGCGCTTGAGGGTGGCTTCCTCGCCGACCAGGGCGACGACGATCTCGCCGCTGTTGGCCGTGTCGCCCTTCCGGATGATCACATAGTCGCCGTCGAGGATGCCGGCCTCGATCATCGAGTCGCCCTGCACCTCGAGGACGTAGTGCTCGCCGCCGCCCAGCATGCTCTCGGGCACCGGCAGGCGGTCGCGCTCGTGCTGGATGGCGTCGATCGGCGTGCCGGCGGCGATGCGGCCCAGGATCGGCAGCTCGCGGCTGTCATTGGCGATCGGCAGGGAGGGGGCGGGGGCCGAAGGGGCGGGGCCGCCGCCTTCCAGCACCTGCGGCCGGAACGCGCCGCGGCCCTTGGGCGGGGCGGCCGTGGTTGCCTGCTGCGGCAGCTTCACCACCTCCAGCGCCCGGGCCCGGTGGGCCAGGCGGCGGATGAAGCCGCGCTCTTCCAGGGCGGTGATCAGCCGGTGGATGCCCGACTTCGACGCAAGGTCCAGGGCCTCCTTCATCTCGTCGAAGGAGGGGGAGACGCCGGTCTCCTTGATCCGTTCGTGGATGAACATCAGCAGCTCGTGCTGCTTGCGGGTGAGCATGACGGCCTCGCAAGTCGTCGCGGAACAAACCGCAAACCTTGCGAATGTTCTCTAGGTGTTCTTGGTTAAGGTCAAGTGAATTACGGCGACCGGCGTTCTGCCAATTCGCTTGCGCCGCGCGTATCAGGACCCGGGTCCTAAATGACTGATTTTACGCCGGATAAGTCCGCCGTTCTCAGTCGGCCTTATCGGGCCGCGACGGCGAACCGAGCCGCGATTTTCCGTAGACGGTGCGATCGCGTCGCGCCCCGGCCCGCGAGAATATCGCCGCCGAGACCGCGATTCCCGGCGCGCGCAGACCGATTCACAGCCGCTGGAACGACCGATTCCATCGCGGGCCGGCGCCGCTTTCCCACGAGAACACCACCATCTCGGCCCGGCCGACCAGATTCTCGAACGGCACGAAGCCCATGCCGATCTGCGACGGCAGATTGGCGTCCACCGCCGGGTTCCAGGCGCAGCGGGCCTGGCCGGCCGGGATCGGGCCGGGGTCGAAGCGGCTGTCGAGCGAGTTGTCGCGGTTGTCGCCCATCATGAAGTAGCAGCCCTCGGGCACGCGATAGACGGCGGTGTTGCCGGCCGCCGTGCGCGGGCCGTAGCTGTTGGCCAGATGCGTCTTGCCGCCCGGCAGGGTCTCGACGAAGCGTTCGGCGGGCAGCACGCCGAACGGGGTGTCCTCCATGCGCGTCCCCAGAGGCTGCTGGACGACCGGCGCGCCGTTGATGCGCAGCACCCCGTCCACCACTTGCAGCTCGTCGCCCGGCAGGCCGACCAGGCGCTTGATGACATCGGTGCGGCCGTCGCCCGGTTTCTTGAACACCACCACGTCGCCGCGCCGGGGCTCGCGCCCCATCAGCCGGCCATGGCCGATCTGCGGGCTGAACGGCGCCGAATGGCGGCTCCAGCCATAGGCGAACTTGTTGACCAGGATGCGGTCGCCGACCAGCAGGGTCGGCTCCATCGAGCCGGACGGGATCACGAACGGCTGGCACAGCACCGTGCGCGGCACCAGCACGATGGCCGCCGTCAGCGCCAGGGTCCTGGCCCAGTCGATCAGATGCGCGCCCAGTTTCGAGCGAAGCGACGTCTTGCCGGTGGTCATGCGAAAAGCCCCTCGATCGGTGTTCAGGGGTGATGATCCGCGACAGCTTGGCCGAAACGTGGCCGAGCGGCGTTATGTGAGTGCCGGGCCGTGATCTCTGATCTGCGCTCTCAATTCCGTTCTTCCCCGCGAAGGCGGGGATCCAAGCTGAGGCGGCGGGCCAATCGACGAGCGCGCCCCAGCATGAGAGTCTGCTTGGATCCCCGCCTTCGCGGGGAAGAACGGATCTACTAGTCTCTGACGGCCCTAGCCGATCAGCTCGCGCGTGGCGGCCGTGACGTCGGCCTGGCGCATCAGGCTTTCGCCCACCAGCATGGCGGTGGCCCCGCAGGCCTCCATCCGCACCACGTCGGCATGGGTGAAGAGGCCGCTCTCGGTGACCAGCAGCGAGCCGGCCGGGGCCAGCTTGGCCAGGCGCTCGGTGACGGCCAGGTCGACGACGAAGCTCTTGAGGTCGCGGTTGTTGACCCCGAACAGCGTCGCGCCCAGCTTGCCGGCCCGCTCGGTCTCGGCCTCGTCGTGCACCTCGACCAGGGCGTCCATCCCCAGGCGCGCGGCCTCGGCCATCAGTTCGGCGGCCAGCGTGTCGTCGATCATCGCCAGGATCACCAGTATGGCGTCGGCGCCCAGGGCGCGGCTCTCGGCCACCTGCCAGGGATCGACCAGGAAATCCTTGCGGATGCAGGGCAGGGCGGTCGCCGCGCGGGCGGCCACGAGGTATTCGTCCGCGCCCTGGAAGCTCGGGCCGTCGGTCAGCACGGAAAGACAGGCCGCGCCGCCGTCCTCATAGGCTTTCGCCAGCACGGGCGGATCGAAGTCGGCGCGGATCAGGCCCTTGGACGGCGAGGCCTTCTTGATCTCGGCGATCAGGGAAAGCTTGCCGGGCGCGTGCTTGGCCTCCAGCGCCGCCTTGAAGCCGCGCGGCGCCGAAGCGGTCTTGGCGGCGGCCTCGACCTCGGCCTGCGAGCGCACGGCCTTCCGACCGGCGACGTCCTCGCGCTTGTAGTCGGCGATCTTGGCGAGAATGTCGGTCATGCGGTCACAGGTTCGGCGTTGGTGGCGGCCACGAGGCCGGCGAGGGCGGCCTTGGCGCGGCCGTCGTCGAGCACGGCGCCGGCCAACTCAACGCCTTCGCGCAGGGTCTCGACCTTGTCGGCCACCAGGAAGGCAGCGGCGGCGTTGAGGAGCACGATGTCGCGATAGGCGCCGGTCTCGCCGTCGAGCAGGCGAGTCAGGGCCGCGGCGTTGAAGGCCGGATCGCCGCCGGTGATCTCGGCCAGCGAGGCGCGCTGCAGGCCCACGGCCTCGGGCGTGATGGTGAAGAGGCGGATCGCCCCCTCGCGCCATTCGGCCACCTCGGTCTCGCCGGTGATGGTCAGCTCGTCCATTCCGCCGCCGTGCACCGACCAGGCGCGCTCAGCGCCCAGGGCTCCGAGCGCGCGGGCGATCGGCTCGACGAAGCGCGGGGCCGAAACCCCCACCACCTGCCGCTTGGCGCCGGCCGGATTGGTCAGCGGACCCAAGAGGTTGAAGATGGTGCGGAAGCCCAGCTGCTGGCGGATCGGGGCCACGTGCTTCATCGCCCCGTGGTGCGACTGGGCGAACAGGAAGCAGATGCCGGCGCTGTCGAGCGCGGCGCGCTGCTGGACCAGCGTCGCGTCGATATTGACGCCCAGGGCCGCCAGAACGTCGGCGGTGCCCGACTTGGACGTCACCGCGCGGTTGCCGTGCTTGGCCACCTTCAGGCCCCCGCCAGCGGCGACGAAGCCCACGGCGGTGGAGATGTTCAGGGTGTGGAGGCCGTCGCCGCCGGTGCCGCAGACGTCGACCACGTCATAGGGGTGTTCCAGGTGCACGGCGGCGCGGCGCATGGCGCGGGCGCAGGCGGCGATCTCGCCCACGGTCTCGCCGCGCAGGCGCATGGCGGTGACCGCCGCGGCCACCTGGGCCGGGGTCGGTTCGCCGCGCAGGCAGGCGCTGAAGAAGACCTCGGCGTCGTCTTCCGAAAGGGTCTGGCCGTCGGCCAGCTTGGCCAGCAGGGGCTTGAAGGCGTCGGACATGTGCTTGGCCCCGTCCTAGACCCAGATCTGGGCGTCGCGGCGCACGCCGGCCAGGTCGAGGAAGTTGGCCAGCAACTGGTGGCCGCCCTCGGTGGCGATGGATTCGGGGTGGAACTGCACGCCATGCACCGGGCGGGTGCGGTGCTGCACGCCCATGATCTCGCCGTCGGCGGTCCAGGCGGTGACCTCCAGCTCGGCCGGCAGGTCTTCGCGGCGCACGGCCAGGCTGTGATAGCGGGTGGCGGTGAACGGGTCGGGCAGGTCCTTGAAGATGCCCTTGTTGGCGTGGCGGATCGGGCTGGTCTTGCCGTGCATGACCTCCTTGGCCCGCACCACTTCGCCGCCGTAGGCCTGGCCAATGGCCTGGTGGCCCAGGCAGACGCCCAGGATCGCCAGATCGTCGGGCGCGCCGCGCAGCAGCGGCAGGCAGATGCCCGCCTGATCGGGGGCCTTGGGACCCGGCGACAGCAGAACCGCCTGCGGCTTCAGGCCCAGGGCCTCCTGCACCGTCAGGTCGTCGTTGCGATGGACGACGGTCTCGGCCCCCAGCTCGTTCAGGTAATGCACGAGGTTGTAGGTGAAGCTGTCGTAGTTATCGATGACCAGGATCATGACGCCGCCTTTCAGGCCTCGCTTCTAGTCCGGGCAGGGGCGGCGCGTCATCCCTTTACGGAGAGAGTTTTTCTGTTTCGGGGCCTAGCGGCGAACAGCCGCGCCGCCGGGCCGTTGCCACCGGGGCGCGATCGGGCATGATTTCCCGCATGTCCGTCGCTGATTCCGCCCTCGACACCGCCGCCCTGTCCTACGCTCGCGCCCTGCTGCGCGCGCCGCGCCGGCGTCAGCGGATCATGCCGGTGCTGATGGCCGCCGCCTTCGCGGCCAGCGCCGCCGTCAGCTTCGCGGCCGTGATGGTCCTGGCCCCGCCGGCCGTCACCCAGCACCTGCCCAAGGAGCGCTTGGGCGACTAAAGGCCTCGGCTGCTCAAAATGGGTTCCCAAGGTTGTGAATCCGACTTGATCTACCGAAGCGATGCGCCCAGCCTCCCGCATCTTTGGGATGCACGGGGGTGCACATGCGACAACTCGGACTCTTGGGCGGAGCGGCGCTTGCCCTCGCCCTGCCGGCCGGAGCGGCCTGGGCGCAGGCCGCCCCCGTCTCCGATCCGCCGATCCTCACCATGGTCGCGCCGGGCGAAGCCCCGCCCGAGTCGCCGCTGAAGCAGTTCGGCGCCGTGCCGGCCCCGCCGCCCAAGGGCGACGAGGTCGAGGCCAATCTCGACATCGTCCTGCTGAAGGCCAAGATTTGGAACCCCAACAGCGGCAAGCAGGTCGGCAAGGACAAGTACGAGGGCGCCTTCGACGACGTCGAGCTGCGGGCCTATCAGGACCGCCTGCATCCGTCGCAGCCCGGCCGGCCCTATGTGGCGCCGGCCCTGGTGTCGCGTCCGGGCCAGACGGTGCGGGTCAAGATCCGCAACCTGCTGCCGGCCGAGGCCAACTGCCCCGGCCACCCCGAGGATATCAACGAGCCGCACTGCTTCAACACCACCAACCTTCACAGCCACGGCCTGTGGGTGAGCCCGGCGGGGATCAGCGACAACGTCCTGCGCCAGCTGCCGCCCAATCCGACCTTCACCTACGAGTACGAGTACAACATCCCGGGCGACCACCCGGCCGGCACCTTCTGGTACCACCCGCACGTCCACGGCTCGACGGCGATCCAGGTCTCCAGCGGCCTGGTCGGCGCGCTGGTGATCAAGGGCGACCGGCTGCCGCGCGTGGTCGAGGCCGGCGGCGACATGCCGGCCCGCAAGGTGGTGCCGGGCGACGTCGACGTGCTGCTGGCCAAGTCGCCCGACCACGTCTTCGTGCTGCAGCAGATCCAGTACGCTTGCCGTGACGCCGAGGGCAAACCCAAGGCCCGCATCCTCGCGCCGTCGCGTAAGAACTGGTACTGCGACGCAGGCGAGACCGGCGTGCTCGACAGCTACGACATCATCGGCGGTGGCAACTGGTCCAACTCCGGCCGCTTCACCACCGTCAACGGCGCCACGCTGGAGACCCTGAACCAGAAGGCCGTCGCCGGCGCGCCGGAACGCTGGCGGTTCATCCACGGCGGGGTGTCCGACACGGTCAAGATCTCGATCCGCAAGCGCATCGGAACCAGCCCGCTGGCCGCCCTGGCCAAGGTCGGGCCGCTGGGCCAGGACGCGCTGATCGCCAAGGAATGCGCGCCCTCCAGCGAGGCGGTGTCGCAGTTCGAGATCGCCGCCGACGGCCTGACCCGCCAGAAGGTGCTGGAGCGCAAGTCCACGGTCATGCAGCCTGGCTATCGCAGCGACCTGCTGGTGGCCTTCGCCGAGCCCGGCTCCTACTGCGTTATCGACGAGCTGGTGAACGTCCAGCAGTCGGGCGTCGAGGGCAGCGCCGAGCGTCGTCAGCTGCTGTTCGTGGTCGAGGTCGCGCCCGGCGCCGGCCCGGTCGCGCCGCCGGCCGACCAGGTCAGGACGCTGCTGGTCAACGCCGCCAGCAACCTGCCGATCACCGACGCGACACTGAAGGAGCAGGTCGTCGCGGACCTGCGCCGCGACCTGACCCTGGCGTCGTTCTCGCCGCACCCGACCCTGCTGGCCGACAAGATCGACAACGAGCAGACCCTGGTCTTCTCGCTGCAGGCGCCGCCGTCCAAGCCGGGCGGCAAGTCGGGGCCGGGCATCGGCCGCACCGACACCGACGTCAAGCGCTTCGATCCCAACGACTTTTCGCGCACCCTGGTGCTGGGCGACACCGACCGCTGGACGCTGTCGGTGCAGAAGACCGACTTCAAGGTCGGCCACCCGTTCCACATCCACGTCAATCCGTTCGAGCTGGAATCGGCCACCAAGGACGGCGTCGACCTGACCAAGGATCCGAACTCGGAATATTTCGGCCTGACGGGCGTCTTCAAGGACACCCTGTTCGTCGAGCCGGGCGTCGTGGTGAAGGTGCGCAGCCACTACGCCCGCTACATCGGCGACTTCGTCCTGCACTGCCACATCCTCAACCACGAGGACAAAGGCATGATGGAGATGGTCCGCGTGGCCGATCGCGGTCCCGACGGCAAGCCGATCGCCCTGGGCCATGGCCTGACCGACGTCGCCGGGCCGGAAGGCGCGGCCCGTCCCCCGGGGCATATGGACCACTAAGGAAAGAGCCCCTCGTTCTTCGACAGGCTCAGGATGAGGGTTTCTACTGCGCGGCCTACGAAATGGTCCTCACCCTGAGCTTGTCGAAGGGCGAGGACCACGCACGCGAGAAAAAGGCGGCGACCCGCGAGGATCGCCGCCTTCGTCTTTTCCGAACGCCAGAAAGCCAGGAGGAGGTCAGGCGAAGCGCCAGGCTTCCTCGGCGGCGCGCTTGAGGGCGCGGGACTTGTGCAGGGTCTCGTCGTACTCGGCGTCGGCGTCGCTGTCGGCGACCACCCCGCCGCCGGCCTGGACGTACATCATGCCGTCCTTGACCAGGGCCGTGCGCAGCACGATGCAGGTGTCCACCGAGCCGTCGGCGCCGATGTAGCCCACGGCGCCGGCGTAGCCGATGCCGCGCTTCTCGACCTCCAGTTCGTCGATGATCTCCATCGCCCGCACCTTGGGCGCGCCCGACAGGGTGCCGGCGGGCAGGGCGGCCATCAGCACGTCCACCGGATCGACGTTCTCGGGCGCATTGCCCTCGACGTTCGAGACGATGTGCATCACGTGGCTGTAGCGCTCGATCGTGAAGCTGTCGGTGACGCGCACGTTGGCGTGCTTGCCCTTGGAACTGCTGTTGCTGCCGGCCTGGCCGAGCATGGCCACGCGGCCCACGTCGTTACGGCCCAGGTCCAGCAGCATCAGGTGCTCGGACCGCTCCTTGGGATCGGCCAGCAGCTCCTGCTCGAGCCGAAGGTCTTCTTCCGGCGTGGCGCCGCGGGGGCGGGTGCCGGCGATCGGGCGGATGGTGATCTTGCCGTCGCGCAGGCGGACCAGGATCTCCGGGCTGGAGCCCACCAGGTTGAAGCCGTCCAGGTCCAGGAAGAACAGGAACGGCGACGGGTTGGTCCGGCGCAGCGAGCGGTAGAGCGCGAAGGCGTCCAGGCCGAAGGGCGCGCGGAAGCGGTGGCTGGGCACCACCTGGAAGATGTCGCCGGCCCGGATGTACTCCTTGGCCTTCTCGACCACCTCGCGATAGTCCTCGCGGCTGACCGGGGTGGTGAACTCCATCGGACCCTGCGGCGCGCGCGGGGCGTCGTGGGCCAGCGGACGGCGCAGATCGGCCATCACCGTCTCGATACGCTCGCGGGCCGCCGCATAGGCGTCCTTGGCCGACACGCCGGGGGTCGGACGCGCCGTCGTGGTCAGCACGATCTCCTGGGCGATGGCGTCGAACACGGCCACGATCGAGGGCCGGGTCATGATGCCGTCGGGCAGGCCCAGGCTGTCGGGATTGATGTCCGGCAGCTTCTCGACCAGGCGCACCGTATCGTAGCCCAGCGCGCCGAAGATCCCCGCCGCCATCGGCGGCAGGCCGGCCGGCAGCTCCATCTTCGACTGGGCGATCAGGTCGCGCAGGCTGTCCAGCGCGCCGCCTTCCAGCGGCGTGAAGCGGCCGGCGGCGATGTCGCCGTCGCGGGCGATCTCGGCCTGATCGCCGCGGCAGCGCCACACCACGTCCGGCTTCATCGCCACGATCGAATAGCGGCCGCGCCAGGCGCCGCCCTCGACGCTCTCGAACAGGAAGGCGTAGGGCCGGCCGTGGCCGATCTTCAGATAGGCCGAGACCGGGGTCTCCAGATCGTCGATCAGCCGCGTCCAGACCAGCTGCGGGAGGCCGGCGTCGTAGCCGGCCGCGAAGGCGTCGAAGCCCGGCTCGAGGCTCATTGAGCCGCGCCCGGCTTCGTGGCCGTGTCCTTGCCGCTCTTGGCCAAGGCGTCGGTGTCGACGCCGAGGGCCTGGCGGGCCAGGGTCAGGTTGGTCTTCGGCTTCAGCTTGGCCATGGCGGCCACGCGGCTGGCCTGACCCACGTCGCGCATGTAGGCCATGCTGGTCTGCGGACGCAGGGTCTCGGTGGCGCGGGCGATCTCGGCGGCGTCGCCGGTGTGTACGCCCTCGATGCGGCCGACCACATAGGTCAGCTGCGGCGCGTTCGGCGCGGCCGGGGCGCGGGCGGTGAACACCTCGCCCGGCTTGGCGTTGAAGGCGCCGATCAGCAGGTCGCGGCCCAGGGCTTGGTACTGGCGGGCGTTCTCGCGCGACAGGCCGGCCACCTTCTGCACCTTCGAGCCGGCGGCGGCGGCGACGCTGTCCAGCGACTCGCCCTTGCGGACGCGCGCGGCCAGTTCGTCGGCCTTGGCCTTCAGGCGCTTGGACAGCTCCTGCAGCATCCACTGGTTGGCCAGCGGACCCTTGATCTCGGCCAGCGGGGGCAGGGCGGCGGGGATCACCTTCTCGACTCGGACGGCGAAGTACTCGCCCTTCTCGGCCTCGATCAGGTCGCTTTCGCCGCCGTTCGGCAGAGCGAAGGCGGTCTTCAGCACGTCCGGCGTCAGGCCGGCGAAGGGCTGGCCGGCCAGGTCCGTGCCCTGGGCCGTGATCGGGGGGCTGGTGACCACCAGGGCGGCGGCCTTGCCGGCGGCGTCGATGACGTTGGCGCCGGCGTCGCGGGCGTCCTGATAGGTCTGGGTCTGCTCATAGGCCTTGGCCTGGGCGTTCTGGACGCGCAGGTCGGCCTCGATCTTCGGACGGGCGGCTTCCAGCGAAGCGGCCTTGGCCGGGGTGATCTTGGTCAGCTTGATCACCGACTGGCCCAGCTCGCCCGCGATCGGCGGGCTGACCTGGCCCTCGGCCAGCGAGAAGGCGGCGTCGGCGACCTTGCGGTCGGGCAGGGCGGTCTTGGGCTTGTCGGCGATGACCACCGGGGTCTTGCCATAGGCCTTGGCGACGGCGGCCGGATCCTCGCCCTTGCGCAAGCGCTCGGCGATGGCGGCGGCGGCCTTGGCGTCCGGGGCGACGATCTGGATCAGCGAGCGGGTTTCCGGCGCGGCCAGGGTGTCCTTGCGGAAGTCGAAGGTCTTCTGAACCTCGGCCGGGTCGACGCTCACGGTCGGCTCCAGGGCCTTGGCGCTGAAGCGCACGATCGCCAGCTGGCGCGTCTCGGGACGCGTCAGGGCGGCGGCGTTTTCCTTCATGAAGGCCTGCAGCTGGGCGTCGGTCGGCGCGGCCGGCTGCGGCACGCTGGCCGGGTTGATCGCGAAGGCGGCCAGGTCGCGGCTTTCCAGGCCGTAGACGGCCTGCAGGGCCGAATAGATGCGCGGCGTGCGCAGGCCGTTGGCGACGCTGGCGTAGAACTGCGACTGGGCGATGTCGTCGCGCAGCGAGGCCTCGAAGCGGGTCGGGGTCAGGTTGTTCTCGGCCAGCAGGCGCTGATAGGCGTCCTTGTCGAACTGGCCGGTGATCGGGTTGAATGGGCGCTGGCCGGCCGGCAGCTCGCTCATCTGCTTGTGCAGGGTGGTGGCGATCAGCGTCTCGGACGGGCGCACGCCCATCTTGGCGATCAGCTCGGCCATCGATTCCTGCAGCGCCAGCTCCTGGACCATCTGGCGGTCCACGCCGCGCGCGACGGCCTCGTCGGGCGTCAGGCTCTGGCCCTGGCTCTCGAGCTGGCGGCGATAGGTGTCGAAGCGGCTCTTGAAGTCCTCGGGCGTGACCTTGCGCGCGCCGACGTCGACCACGTCGGCGGCGGGCGAGCGCTTGAAGACGTCGCTGATGCCGAAGACGGCGAAGCTGACGATCAGCAGGCCGAACAGGACGACCGCGAAGGGCGATTTAGCGAGGGAGCGAAAACCGGCGAGCATGACGTTGGAACTACCTTCTGAGTTTCGCCCGATGTCGTTCGCACGGACGGCCGCCACGGCGACGCACTCGATGCGAGCAAGCGGGTATAGTAGAGGCCAAGGCGAGTGAGCAAGCCGAAGCGGACTTGACTTCCGAAGGGACCACGTCCCCAAAGCCACTCTCATGACCGTTTCTCTGACGACGCCCCGGCCGTTGATCGCCGGAAATTGGAAGATGTTCGGCCTCGAGGCCTCGCTGGACGAGGCCAGGGCCGTCGCCGCGGCGGTCGCCGAGGCCCCTCCGGCCGCCCGAGTCGCCATTTGTCCGCCCGCCACCTTGCTGCACCGCATGGCCGAAACGCTTTCGGGCGAAACGGTGATCGTCGGCGGCCAGGACTGCCATCCCGCCCCGCAGGGCGCCTACACTGGCGATGTCTCGGCCGCGATGCTGGTCGACGCCGGCGCCCGGCTGGTGATTCTCGGCCACTCCGAGCGGCGCGGCGGCTACGGCGAAACCTGTGAACTGGTCTCGGCCAAGGTCGAGGCCGCCCTGGCGGCCGGGTTGGAGCCGATCATCTGCTGCGGCGAGACCCTGGCCCAGCGCGAGGCCGGCGACGCCGAGTCGATCGTCACCGGCCAGATTCGCAACTCGCTGCCGGCCGGCCTGGCGGGCCAGGCCTTCGCCGTCGCCTACGAGCCCGTCTGGGCCATCGGCTCGGGCCTGACCCCGACCCCGGCCGACATCACCGCCATCCACAAGGCCATCCGCGCCATCCTGGTCGAGCGCTTCGGCGACCAGGGCGCGGCCGTGCCGATCCTCTACGGCGGCTCGGTGAAGCCCGACAACGCCGCCGAAATCCTGGCCACCGAGGAAGTCGGCGGCGCCCTGGTCGGCGGCGCCTCGCTGAAGGCCGCGGACTTCCTGGCGATCATCCGGGCGGCCTGATTTCGGTTTCCGGTTGAGGGGGGGAGGGGAGGCCGGGTTCTGCGCATCCCCCTTCCGTAAAATCCCCGCGAAAGCGGGGACCCAGGCTTTTCACCGCCCCACTCCGCCTCCCTCGCCCCCTGTGGCGAGGGCCCATGCCGGCGACCGCTCAAACCTCGGCCGTCCTCGACAGGTCTGAGCAGTTGAACGATGGATCCTGGGCACAAGGCCCAGGAAGGCGGTGTTGGGTTGGGCTGATGGGGATTGGCGAGCGTCTATCCCCGACGATCGCGTCATGAATCCCAATTAATCCAACCCCTTGCAACTTTCTCACCGCTCTGGATCAGACGCGCTCAAACCACCCGCATAATCACTGGGTCTCGCCGCACCGAAGGGGCGCGCGGCCAGCGACCATGCGGCGGCGGGATGCGATCGAGCGGGACTGGGGCGGATTGGGAAGATCCGTCGCGTCCGGGGACCTGGCGCTGGCCAGGCCCGCCCGCCGTCGGCTTGGGCGAGGATTACAGAGCACCCCTCTCCTCGTCGCCGCTTGAAAGGGAAACCTCGAAGGCGGTCCTGGTAAGGCGTTAAGAGCGCCGCCGCCCGGGAAGCCGGCAGTCCAACGACCGCGCGGAGCGCAAGGGCTTCGTCGAAACGGTATCTGTCTACACACCTCCGGGCGTCGCCCGGGCGCTCCGCTCCCCTTTATCCACTCGCAGCGAAAGCGCGGGGCCATAAACCCGTTCCCTCTCCCCTTGCGGGAGAGGGTGGCCCTGCGGAGCAGGGTCGGGTGAGGGGTCTCTCAGAACCCAACGCTGCGTGCGGCGGTCAGGCCGGGTGATGCGTCTCAAGTTTGAGAGACCCCTCATCCGACGGCCTTCGGCCGCCACCTTCTCCCGCAAGGGGAGAAGGATCCTACAGCTCCAACCCGTACAGCCGCCCGTCCCGGCGCTCGCCGTCCCGATCCACCTGGCCCTTCAGATAGGCCGCGCCCTTGAAGCCCAGGCGTTCCAGCAGCTTCTCGGCCCGGGCGTCGCCGACCTGGGTGCGGGCGACCACGTGCTTGAGGTCGCTGGCGGCGGCGTGGGCGAGGAGGGCGCTGACCGCCTCCTGGGCGTAGCCGTTGCCCCAGGCCTCGCGGGCCACGATGAAGCGCAGTTCGGCCCGGTGGCGGCGCTCGTCGATCTCGACGAACTCGCAGGCGCCGACGAAGGCGCCGGTCGCGGTCAGGCGGATGGTCCAGTAGAGCGCGGTCCCGGCCTGCATGTCCTCGACCTGGCCGACCACGCAGGCGGCGACCTCGTCGGGATCCTCCAGCGGCGCCCGGTCCCAGTGCGCCATCAGTTCCGGATCGCTGAGGAACGGATAGATCAGCGGGGCGTCTTCGGCGACCAGGGGCTTCAGGGTGAGGCGTTCGGTCTCGAGAATCATGCGCGCCCTAAAACTGGATTGGGGGAACTTGAGTTGGCAGGCCGTCGCCCCACCTATGGCGTGCGCGCGCCGGTAGTGGTAGAGGGGCCGCTTCGTTTTTCGCAGCCGGTCCTCTGACTGCACTGAATCGAGAACTGTTTCGTCATGCTCATCGCCATCCTGCTGGCCATCAACATCATCGTCTGCATCGCGCTGATCGGCTTCGTGCTGCTCCAGCGTTCGGAAGGCGGCGCGCTCGGCATGGGCGGCGGTGGGGCGGGCAGCTTCATGACCGCCCGCGGCGCCGGCGACTTCATGACCCGGATGACCTGGATCCTGTTCTCGGTGTTCCTGGTCATCAGCCTGGTGCTGACCATTCTGACGGGTCGCATCGGCAGCGCTGATTCGGTCGTCGATAAGCTGAAGATCGATAATCTCGACACCAAGACCCTGAACGCGCCCGCGACCCCGGCCGCTCCCGCCACGACCGCGCCGGCGCCGATCCAGGCCCCGACCCCGCAGCTCGGCGCTCCGGCGCCCGCGGCTCCGGTCACGACTGCTCCGGCTCCGGCTCAGACCCCCGCCCAATAAGGGCGGGGGTCAGGCTCGGAAGCGAAACTTGTTTATGAACGTCGGTCTTTTCGCCGCGATCGCCGAATCGCGGGTAATCTGAGCGCCCATGACGCGGTACATTTTCATCACCGGCGGCGTGGTTTCCTCCCTTGGAAAAGGCCTCGCCTCCGCAGCGCTCGGCGCTCTCCTGCAGGCTCGCGGTTACACCGTCCGCCTGCGCAAGCTCGACCCCTATCTGAACGTCGATCCGGGCACCATGAGCCCGTATCAGCACGGCGAGGTGTTCGTCACCGACGACGGGGCCGAGACGGACCTGGATCTGGGGCACTACGAGCGCTTCACCGGCGTGTCGGCCAAGAAGGCCGACAACATCACGACCGGCCAGATCTACAAGACGATCATCGAGAAGGAGCGCCGCGGCGACTATCTGGGCGCGACCGTCCAGGTGATTCCGCACGTCACCAACGAGATCAAGGACTTCGTCCTCTCGCCCGCCATGGACGAGACCGGCAAGAAGGCCGTCGACTTCGTGCTCGTCGAGATCGGCGGCACGGTCGGCGACATCGAGGGCCTGCCGTTCTTCGAGGCCATCCGCCAACTTCGCCAGGACCTGCCGCGCGGCCAGAGCTGCTACGTGCACCTCACCCTGCTGCCGTTCATCAAGACGGCCGGCGAGATGAAGACCAAGCCGACCCAGCACTCGGTCAAGGAACTGCGCTCGATCGGCATCCAGCCGGACATCCTGCTCTGCCGCTGCGAGCAGGACATTCCGGTCGAGGAAAAGCGCAAGATCGCCCAGTTCTGCAACGTGCGCCCCAGCGCCGTGATCCAGGCCATGGACAGCGCCTCGATCTACGCGGTGCCGATCGACTATCACAAGGAAGGCCTCGACGCCGAAGTGCTCGACGTCTTCGGCATGCACGACGCGCCCAAGCCCGACCTGTCGCGCTGGGAGGCCATCGACCACACCGTCCAGCATCCGGACGGCGAGGTGACCATCGCCGTCGTCGGCAAGTACACCGTGCTGAAGGACGCCTATAAGTCCCTCATCGAGGCCCTGCACCACGGCGGTCTCGCCAACAAGGTCAAGGTCAACCTCGACTGGGTCGAGAGCGAGACCTTCGAGGGCGACGAGAACGCGGCCGCGGCCCGTCTCGAGAACGCCCACGCCATCATGGTGCCCGGCGGCTTCGGCGAGCGCGGCGCGGAAGGCAAGATTCGGGCGGCCCAGTTCGCCCGCGAGCGCAAGGTGCCGTACTTCGGCATCTGCTTCGGCATGCAGATGGCCGTCATCGAGACCCTGCGCAACGTCGCGGGCATCACCGACGCCAGCTCCAGCGAATTCGGTCCCACCGAGCGCCCGGTCGTCGGCCTGATGACCGAGTGGATCAAGGGCAACGAGATGGTCTCGCGCAAGGCCGGTGACGACCTGGGCGGCACCATGCGCCTGGGCGCCTATGACGCCGTCCTGCAGCAGGGCTCCAAGGTCGCCGAGATCTATGGCGAGACCGACATCGTCGAGCGCCATCGTCACCGCTACGAGGTCAACATCGGCTACAGCCACAAGATGGAGGAGGCGGGGCTCAAGCTCACCGGCCGTTCTCCGGACGGCGTGCTGCCCGAGATCGTCGAGCGCGACGACCATCCGTGGTTCATCGGCGTTCAGTTCCACCCGGAACTGAAGAGCCGTCCGTTCGCCCCGCACCCCCTGTTCGCCAGCTTCATCGCGGCGGCCAAGGAGCACGGTCGACTGGTCTGAACTGGCGAGTTGCATGTCTGGAGAGATTCAGGCATAAGCGCGCCCTCACGCGGCGACCTGGGCTTTCCCGAGTCGCCGCTTCCGATTTTCACGCTCAGCGAGCAGAGTCACTTCGATGGCCGTTCCCAAAAGAAAAACTTCGCCTTCTCGCCGGAACATGCGCCGGTCGCACCACGCCCTGGGCGCTAACTCGTTCATCGAGGACAAGGACACTGGCGAGCTGCGCCGTCCGCACCACGTCGATCTGAAGACCGGCCTGTACAACGGCAAGCAGATCCTGACCCCGAAGGAAGACTAAGGTCTTTCTCGGACGCGCCCGCCGAATCGGCGAGCGCTCCAGGATTTAGCGTCTGACGCTTCGAAAGCGCCGCCCAGCTCGCCTGGGCGGCGCTTTTCGTCGTGGGTTGGTCCAAGCGGTGCTAGAGTGGCCACCGGGTCGCCATAGGGACGATCCCAACAAAGCCAGGAGCGCGGTCAGCGCCAAAGGCGCGATCTGACTCCGGCGGACTGGGAGGTTCGCCATGTTCACGCGTCGCACCCTCGCGTGCGGCCTCGGCGCATCGTTCGCCGCCGCGCCCTCGCTCGTCCACGCCTTCTCCCCCGGCCAGGCGCCGCAGGCCGTTTCGCTGGCTTCTCCGACCGTCGTCCCGCCCCCGGCGACGCCCGCCTTGCCGCTCTACGTCATCGACACCGGCATCGACGAATCGGAACGGATGACCGTCGAGACCCAGATCAACGGTCAGGGCCAGTACCGCTTCGTGGTCGATTCCGGCGCCGACCGCTCGGTGATCTCCGAAACGCTCGCCGCCCGCCTGGACCTGCCGCGTGGTCGCGACGTCATCGTCCACGGCATCGGCGGCTCGGCGATCACCCCGACGGCCCGCATCGCCCACCTGTCCACCGGCGACGCGCGCCTGGCCGATGTCGAACTGCCGGTGCTGGCGGCCGAGCGGGTCGGCGGCGACGGCCTGCTGGGGATCGACATCCTGCAGGACCGCTCGGTGGTCATGGACTTCAAGCGAAAGCGTCTGGAGGTCCGTCACAGCACGCCGGAGTATCGGTTCTCCAGACGGAACCAGGAGGTGCAGATCGAGGCCGACCAGCGCTTCGGGCGGCTCACCGTGGTCAACTGCCGGGTCAACAACATCCGCACCCTGGCCTTCATCGATTCCGGCGCCGGCTCGTCGATCGGCAACATGGCGCTGTCCAAGGCCATCCAGGCCAAGGCCCGCAAGGGCGCCGATCCGGCCCTGGCCGTGCGCCTGCTGGGCGTGGCGGGCGGCGAGACGATCGGCGAGTACCGGGTCCTGCGGTCGATGAACATGGGCGACCTGCGGATGACCAACCTAGCCGTGGTCTTCGCCGACCTGCACATCTTCGATCACTGGAAGATCAACGAGAAGCCGGCGCTGCTGCTGGGCGTGGACGTGCTGAAGCTGTTCGCCCGGGTCGAGCTCGACTTCGGCGCCGAGCAACTGCTGTTCCGCCTCGGTTCGGGCGGGCCGCCGGTCCTGCAGGCGTGACGACAAAGCGCTGACGCAACGGAACTTCGGTCCTGCCGAACGCCGGTCTTGGTTGCGGCGAAGCGGCGTCGCGGCTAAGGGGAAGCGCCTTTTCTTTCGGGAGCTCCCATGACCGAGATCGTCGACATCATCGCCCGCGAAATCCTCGATAGCCGCGGCAATCCGACGGTCGAGGTCGACGTCGTCCTCGAAGACGGCGCCTTTGGTCGCGCCGCGGTGCCGTCGGGCGCCTCGACCGGCGCCCACGAAGCCGTCGAAAAGCGTGACGGCGACAAGTCGCGCTACCTCGGCAAGGGCGTCCGCCAGGCCGTGGAAGCCGTCAACGGCGAGATCTTCGACGCCCTGTCGGGCGTCGACGCCGAAGACCAGCGTCGCATCGACAGCCTGCTGATCGGCCTGGACGGCACGCCGAACAAGGCCCGCCTGGGCGCCAACGCCATCCTCGGCGTCTCGCTCGCCGTGGCCAAGGCCGCCGCCGAGTCGGCCGGCCTGCCGCTGCACCGCTACATCGGCGGCGTGAACGCCCGCGTCCTGCCGACCCCGATGATGAACATCATCAACGGCGGCGCCCACGCCGACAATCCGATCGATATCCAGGAATTCATGATCCTGCCGACCGGCGCGGCCAGCTTCTCCGAAGCCCTGCGTATGGGCGCCGAGATCTTCCACGGCCTGAAGAAGGCCCTGAAGGACGCCGGTCACAACACCAACGTCGGCGACGAAGGCGGCTTTGCTCCCAACCTCGCCTCGGCCGAAGCCGCGCTCGACTTCATCGTCAAGGCCGGTGAAGCCGCGGGCTACAAGGCCGGCGACGACTTCCTGCTGGGCCTCGACGTCGCCTCCACCGAGTTCTTCAAGAACGGCAAGTACGAGCTGGAAGGCGAGGGCAAGTCGCTCGACCCGGCCCAGATGGTCGACTACCTGGCCGACTTGGTCTCCAAGTTCCCGATCGCCTCGATCGAGGACGGCATGGCCGAAGACGATTTCGCCGGCTGGAAGCTGCTGACCGACACCCTGGGCAAGAAGGTCCAGCTGGTCGGCGACGACCTGTTCGTGACCAACCCCAAGCGCCTGCAGATCGGCCTCGACCAGGGCCTGGCCAACTCGATCCTGGTCAAGGTCAACCAGATCGGCACGCTGTCGGAAACCATCGACGCCGTCGATCTGGCGCACCGCCACGGCTACACCAGCGTCATGAGCCACCGCTCGGGCGAGACCGAGGACAGCACCATCGCCGACCTGGCCGTGGCCCTGAACTGCGGTCAGATCAAGACCGGCTCGCTGGCCCGTTCGGACCGGCTGGCCAAGTACAACCAGCTCCTGCGCATCGAGCAGCAGCTGGAAGACCAAGGCGTCTACGCCGGTCGCGCCGCCCTCAAGGGCCGCTGATCGGGCGGACCGCGGTCCAAGCTGAACGAGAAGAGCGCGCCGGGTCCGCCCGGCGCGCTTTTTCGTGTCCGATCCTCAGCCGGGCAGGCGGCCCAGCCAGGCCAGGAACAGCCCGCCCCAGGCGGTCTCCGGCGCCGGCGGGCGCGAGCGCAGGGCGAAGCCGTGGCCGCCGGTCGGGAAGACGTGCAGCTCGGCGGTCCCGCCCAGGGCGACGATGTCGCGCGCCGCGTCCCGGCTGTTGTCGGCCGAGACCTTGGGATCGTCCTCGGCGTGGAACAGGAAGGCCCTCGTGGGGCCGTCGAAGCCGTGAAAGGGCGTCGCCTGCGGCGGGGCCTTGGGCCGGGTCAGCCACGGATAGCCCAGGCCGATGAAGTCGGGCAGGGAAGGGGCCGCGTCCAGGCCATCGACCGGCGGATAGAGCGCGGCGGCTCCCCGCGAAGCCAGGGCAGCGGCCAGGGTTCCGCCGGCCGAGAAGCCCAGCGCGCCGACCATGGGAGCGCTGGTCCGGCTTCTCAGCAGGCGCAGCGCGCGCTGGGCGTCCTGCAACGGGGCGTCGAAGCGGGCCGCCCAAGGTTCCTTCGGCAGTCGGTAGACCAGCACGCCGGCGTAAACGCCGTTGGCGGCCAGCCAGCGGGCGACCTCGTGCCCTTCCTTGTCGGCCACCACCTTGCTGAACCCGCCGCCGGGAATGACCAGCACCGCCGCCCTCGGCTTGGCGGTCCCTGCCGGCGGATAGAGCGTCAGCGTCGGGTGCGTGACGCCCTCGATGCTGTAGTCGACGCGGCCGTCGGGCCAGTTGTAGGCCACGCGCCGCTCTTCGCCCGTCACGCGCTCTCCACCCGGCGCGGGGCCGGGCCATAGGGGCAGGACTTCCGGGGCGGTCTCGGCTCTGGCCGCGGCTGCCGCGCCGAAGGCCAGCGCGCCGCCGGCCGCCATCAACCGGCGGCGATTCCAGTCGCGGTCCATCGATGCGTCTCCAACCATGGAATAGAGCGAGCGTCTCAGCCCTCGATCAGCTGCGCCCGGGCCTTCACATCGGCCAGGGTGACGTCCTTCTTCATGACCATGTAGCCGGTCACCGCGTGCCAGGCGTCCTCGCCCAGGCCGTCGGTCTCCGCGCCGGTCGCCGCGCCGCTGACGCGGTCGGTGGTCGGCATCACCGGGCGGCCGGGCAGGGCGATCTCGCCCAGCACCAGGTCCTTGGCGTCGCCCGTCTTGCCGCGCCAGCCGCAGGTCTCGAACCGCACCAGGCGTTCGGGCGCGAAGGCCTGGGTCAGCAGCATCAGCTTCATCGTGCCGGTGGCGGCGACTTCGGCCTGCTGCATGGCCCGTGTTTCCTGGCGAGCCACCGATCGGCCGTAGGTCACCCAGCGGTCCTCGCCCTCCCACAGGGTCTTGAAGATCGAGGCGTTCATCGGGATCAACAGTCCGCCGCCGAAGTCGAGTCTGGGCGGGTCGCCCTTGATCATGTTCGGCCCGCCCTTGCGGCCCTTCACGACGCCGTCGTCGCTGCGCTGTCGGGCCGCCGCCGGCAGCGCCAGGGCGGTGATGGCGAGGCCCGCCAGAGCGTGTCTGCGAAGCATGTCGTTTCTCTCCCCCTCGAGGCGCATTGCCGACGCTGATTTCACACGCGGCGCGCGCGGCGGATCAATCTTAAGTGGCAAGTCAAAAGCGTCACAGCGGCGATTCTGAGGCGAGAGCGCCCTCAAAACAGGCGTGACCGGTGTTCGATCAAAAAAGACCGACCACATTTTTTCTAAAAGCTCGGCCGCCTTTAGAAAAACAGAGGTTTTAACCGTTCTCGCGGCTGCGAACGAAATGCCGCGATGCGGTATCTCGATGCCCCTGAAACGGTCTCATTTGAAAGTATTTTGAGCCTGCTCGCGAGCTATTTGCAAGCCCCTTGCAGGGTTGGGGATTTAGACCGTGTTAAGCACGTTCTGGCAGCCTGAACCTCCCTGTCCGGGATTCGCCGATGTTCGCTCGACTGCAACCCTACCTGCCGACCGCGGCGCTCCTTCTCCTGATCACGTACTTCGTCTTTCACGCTCTGACGGGCGAGAGAGGCCTGCTTTCCTCGTCTCAACGCAACGCGGACTTGGCCGCCAAGACGATGGAACTTAAGAAGATCCGCGCTGAGAGGATGGACCTGGAGGCTCGGGCTCGTCTATTACGCAGCGGCAGCCTGTCGGCCGATCTCCTGGAGGAACGTGCGCGTTCCCTCCTTGGATACGCCGATCCCAAGGACTACGTGATCCGCACCAAGCGCTGAGCTGGGTCGGTTCACACCGGTCCGAGGCTGTCTTGTAGACCACACTTCAGGTTGCGGCCTGGAGGGCGGTCTCGGCGTCAACATGAGCGCTATCCTGCGCCGGAAAGCCGCACAGCGGCGGCGACGGAAGCCTCTGAGATGAAGGCCGTTATGGTGATTGGCCAGGGAGAGTTTAATGGCGCGAACGCGCAAGGGTGAAGCCTCGACGGAGAAGGGCGCCGACACCGGTGTCAACGCCTTCGTCGGCAAGGAAGAGCTTCTCAAATTCTATCAGGACATGCTGCTGATCCGCCGCTTTGAAGAGCGCGCCGGCCAGCTGTACGGCATGGGCCTGATCGGCGGGTTCTGCCACCTCTACATCGGTCAGGAAGCCATCGCGGTCGGCATGCAGTCGATCCAGCACAAGGGCGACCAGATCATCACGGGTTACCGTGACCACGGCCACATGCTGGCCGCCGGCATGGATCCCAAGGAAGTCATGGCCGAGCTCACCGGTCGCGCTGGCGGTTCGTCGCGCGGCAAGGGCGGCTCGATGCACATGTTCGACATCGAGACAGGCTTCTACGGCGGCCACGGCATCGTCGGCGCCCAGGTGGCGCTCGGCACCGGCCTGGCGCTGGCCAACCACTACAAGGGCAACGGCAACGTCTCCTACGCCTACTTCGGCGACGGCGCGGCCAACCAAGGCCAGGTCTACGAGAGCTTCAACATGGCCCAGCTGTGGAAGCTGCCGGTCGTGTACGTGATCGAGAACAACCAGTACGCCATGGGCACCAGCGTCGAGCGTTCGGCGTCGGAAACCGCCTTCCACAAGCGCGGCGTCTCGTTCCGGATCCCGGGCGAGGAAGTCGACGGCATGGACGTGGTGGCCGTGCGTGAAGCCGGCGCCCGCGCCAGCGAGCACGCCCGCAGCGGCCAGGGTCCCTACATCCTCGAGATGAAGACCTACCGCTACCGCGGCCACTCGATGTCCGACCCGGCCAAGTACCGCACCAAGGAAGAGGTCGACGAGGTCAAGACGACCCGCGATCCGATCGACCACATCAAGGAACGCCTGGCCGCGGCCGGCGTCACCGAGGACGATCTGAAGACCGTCGACGGCGAAGTGAAGCGCATCGTGGCCGAAGCGGCCGAGTTCGCCCGCACCAGCCCCGAGCCGGATCCCTCCGAACTCTACACCGACGTATACCTGGAGGCCGCCGAGTGACGGACATCCTGATGCCCGCGCTTTCCCCCACCATGGAGGAAGGCACCCTGGCCAAATGGCTCGTCAAGGAAGGCGACACCATCAAGGCCGGCGACGTGATCGCCGAGATCGAAACCGACAAGGCGACGATGGAAGTCGAAGCCGTCGACGAAGGCGTGATCGAGGCCATCCTCGTTCCGGCCGGCTCGGAGAACGTCAAGGTCAACACCCTGATCGCCAAGCTGGCGGGTGAAGACGGCGCCTCGGCGTCGGCCGCTCCCGCCGCCGCCCCGGTCGTCGCCGAAGCCGCCCCGGTGGCCTCGACGGCTCCGGTCGCCGCGGCTCCGGCCCCGATCGCCGCCGCTTCGAACTTCGCGGACCCGGAACTGCCGGAAGGTACGCCGACCAAGAAGATCACCGTGCGCGACGCCCTGCGCGACGCCATGGCCGAAGAGATGCGCCGCGACGACCGCGTGTTCCTGATGGGCGAGGAAGTCGCTCAGTATCAGGGCGCCTACAAGGTCAGCCGCGAGCTGCTGCAGGAGTTCGGCGACAAGCGCGTCATCGACACCCCGATCACCGAGCACGGCTTCGCCGGCATGGGCGTCGGCGCGGCGATGGCGGGCCTGAAGCCCATCGTCGAGTTCATGACCTGGAACTTCGCCATGCAGGCGATCGACCACATCATCAACTCGGCGGCCAAGACGCTGTACATGTCGGGCGGCCAGATCAAGTCGTCGATCGTGTTCCGCGGCCCCAACGGCGCGGCCTCGCGCGTCGGCGCCCAGCACAGCCAGGACTACGCGGCCTGGTACGGCAACATCCCGGGCCTGAAGGTCATCGCGCCGTACGACGCGGCCGACGCCAAGGGCCTGCTGAAAGCGGCCATCCGCGACCCGAACCCGATCGTCTTCCTCGAACACGAGATGATGTACGGGCACGAGTTCGACATCCCGGACGTCGAGGACTACGTCGTGCCGATCGGCAAGGCCAAGGTCCGCCGTCAGGGCACGGACGTGACCCTGGTCGCCTATAGCCGCATGGTGGGCTTCGCCCTGCAGGCCGCTGAAGCGCTGGCCGCCGAAGGCATCTCGGCCGAGGTCGTCGACCTGCGGACGATCCGCCCGATGGACCACGCCACGGTCCTGGAAAGCGTCAAGAAGACCAACCGCCTGGTCACGGTCGAGGAAGGCTGGGGCCCGATGGGCGTCGGCGCCGAGATCGTCGCCCGCATCACGGAGTTCGGCTTCGACTACCTGGACGCCCCGCCGCTGCGGGTGCACCAGGAAGACGTGCCGCTGCCCTATGCGGCCAACCTGGAAGCCCTGTCGCTGCCGTCGGTCGACAAGATCGTCAAGGCGGCCAAGACGGTCTGCTACCGCTGAGACCGGCGCGGCCCCCGCTCCTGACGGGCGGGGGCCGCATCGTCTCGGTCAACGAATTCATCCCGCCCCAGGGCGGGGTATCGAGGACGACGGCCCGGCACACCATCGGGGCCGACATCGTTCCGAACGCTTGAGGAAAGAGCTCAAATGTCGATCGACATCCTGATGCCCGCCCTGTCGCCCACCATGGAAGAGGGCACCCTCGCCAAGTGGCACGTCAAGGTCGGCGACACCGTCAAGGCCGGCGACGTCATCGCCGAGATCGAGACCGACAAGGCGACCATGGAAGTCGAAGCCGTCGATGAGGGCGTGATCGAAGCCATCCTGGTCGACGCCGGGACCGAGAACGTCAAGGTCAACGCGCTGATCGCCAAGCTGGCGGGCGAGGGCGAGAGCCCCGCGCCGGCTCCGACCGCCGCGCCCGCCGCCGCTGTCGCCGAGGCCCCGAAGGCCGCTGCTGCTGCGGTTCCCGCCGCCGCGC